>JBAXDH010000004.1:0-73715 GCA_037141055.1 bacterium
AGGGCCAGCACAATTTCTTTGCTGATGCCCAATTCTTCAAATGTAATCATGTAATTTATGTATTGTGTGCAGGCGGGAAATGTAAATCAGACTCATCTGACCTCAAACACTGATTATTAAGCGGCAAAGATACAGCTTTTTATCGAATCCCCGACGTCGCCGGTCCTCCCTCCGCTGTTTCCAAGTATATCCGTGGCAAATAAAAAAAAGCCGCCACAGAAACGGACGGCTTTACGTGTAAGAAGGAAATCGACAACTTATCCCATCCTGACCACGAGGTCGGCAAGGCGCTGTGAATAACCATATTCATTATCATACCAGGAGATAACCTTGACCAGGTTGCCGCCCAATACTTTCGTCAGTTCAGAATCATAAATCGACGAATGTGAATTACCGACAATGTCGCAACTTACCAGCGGTTCGTCAAGATACTGAAGTACGCCCTTCATGGGTCCGTTTGCAGCGGCTTTCATGGCTGCATGGATTTCATCCTTTGTAACATCGCGGTTCAGTTCGCAGGTAAGGTCGACAAGAGATCCGTCGGGAGTCGGGACACGTACTGCGAACCCGTCCATTTTGCCTTCAAGTTCGGGAATAACCAGCCCGATGGCTTTTGCAGCGCCGGTTTTGGTCGGGATGATCGAAACGGCAGCAGCGCGGGCGCGGCGGAGATCCTTATGCGGTGCATCAAGGATGATCTGGTCGTTGGTGTAGCTGTGAATCGTGTTCATCAGGCCTTTTTTGATGCCAAAACTATCGTTCAATACCTTGGCGATCGGCGCCAGGCAATTGGTGGTGCAGGATGCGTTGGAAATGAGCTTCATGTCAGCAGTGAGGGTGTTGTCATTTACGCCCAGTACAATTGTGGCGTCCACATCATCCTTGTTATCGGAGGGTACAGACAACAGGACTTTTTTTGCTCCGGCGGTAAGGTGTTTGCTCATTTTTTCACGTGTGCGGAAGATTCCGGTGCATTCAATCACGATTTCAACACCAAGGGCAGCCCAGGGAAGGTTTGCAGGGTCTTTCTCTGCCATAACCTTGAATTTCTTTCCGTTTACGACCATGCTGTCGCCGTCAACGGCAACTTCTCCGGGAAATTTCCCATGGACTGAATCGTATTTCAAAAGGTGAGCCAGTGTTTTTGCATCTGTAAGGTCGTTGATAGCGACAACTTCTACATTGGTTTTTGCTAACAGTGCACGGTAGGTGAGGCGTCCGATGCGCCCGAATCCGTTAATTCCAACTTTGATTGTTCCCATAAGATATTTGTTTTGAATTGAAGAATTTAATTAGAAAATGCAAAATTACAGATTTTAACGGTAGTAAAAAAGTCGATTATTTATTTGCACCTCAGCAATTATTGCAATAGCTTTACCATCCTTAATCGATGGTTATGTATAAAATTTACGCCGTCTCCGACGGCACCGGCAGAACGGCACAGCAAGCGCTGCAGGCGGTTCTCACGCAGTTTAAGGACATTGATGTGGAGATTATACTGAAAGCCGAGGTGAGATCGGGGGAGCAAATCGAAGAAATTGTGTGCGAGGCGGCGGAGCAGAACGGGTTTATCGTTCATACACTCGTTTCCGGTTCGCTGCGTGAAGATATTTTAAGGGTTTGCAGGATTCACAATGTCGATGCCACTGACCTCATTGGCCCGATGCTCGGCCGGCTGACGCATTTCCTTGATTCCTCCCCCCGTGAAGAACCGGGATTGTTTTTTTCGCTCAACCAGGAATATTTCAAACGGATTGATTCCATGCAGTTTGCGTTCAATCATGATGACGGTTTGAGGGATTACGATTATCCGAGGGCCGAGATCGTGCTGGTAGGTGTTTCGCGAACGTTCAAAACGCCGCTGAGTATTTACCTGGCTTACAAAGGCTGGTTTGTGGCCAATTACCCCATCGTGCTTGGGGCCGAACTGCCTGATTCACTCCCAGGTATGCCGTATGGCAGTGTTTTTGGACTAACCACCCAGCCTCATGATCTTTCGGGATTGCGCAGGGCAAGGCAGGAATACCTCGGAGGCCCCACTGAAGAATATGCTTCCGTTGATTATGTGCGCAAGGAATTGAACCATGCCCAGCGGATATTCAACCGGTTTGAATGGCCCGTGATCCAGGTAACAAACAAGCCCATTGAAGAGATTGCATCGGAAATCCTTGCCGTTAAACGGCGAATAGATCAGCGCTGACTTATTGTAAAATGTTATGGATGATTTAGAACCCGGATACTAAAACCCCTCCCGGATTCAAATAAAAAGTTTAACTTTGCATAGGTTCTGAAAATCAATCCAAATTTTAATGTCAAAAACAAAATACATATTCGTCACAGGCGGAGTGACTTCTTCATTGGGAAAAGGCATTATCTCCTCCTCCATTGCCAAACTGCTGGTTGCACGGGGGTTCTCGGTGACCATTCAGAAACTCGACCCATACATCAATATTGATCCCGGAACACTCAATCCATACGAACATGGCGAGTGCTTTGTTACCGAAGACGGCGCGGAGACAGATCTGGACCTTGGCCATTACGAGCGGTTTTCCAATGTTCCGACATCCCAGGCGAACAACGTTACTACCGGTGTGGTATACCAGTCTGTGATTACCAAGGAACGCCAGGGCGAATACCTCGGTGAAACCGTCCAGGTGATCCCGCATATTACCGACGAAATAAAATACCGGATCAAACTCCTGGCAAACAAGGGGGATTATGATTTCATAATCACGGAAATTGGCGGTACGGTCGGCGACATCGAATCGCTGCCGTTTATTGAAGCCGTCCGCCAGTTGCGCTGGGAACTCGGGCGCGACTGTGTTGTGGTGCATCTTACACTCGTTCCCTATCTTGCTGCAGCCGGTGAACTGAAAACCAAGCCGACACAGCATTCCGTCAAAACGCTGCTGGAGTCGGGAGTGCAGCCTGATATTATTGTCTGCCGCACAGAAAAGCACCTTTCTGAAGGAATCCGGAATAAAATTGCCTTGTTTTGCAACGTCAGTCCCACTTCGGTCATTGAATCGATAGATGCCGAATCCATCTATGAGGTTCCCATCCTGATGCGCGAAGAAAATCTTGACCTGGAAATTCTCAAGAAAACGGAGATGCCCTGCGACCGGGAACCCGACCTCACTGACTGGGAGCAGTTCCTGTACGCACTCAAACATCCGTCGGGAGAAGTGAATATCGGCCTTGTCGGTAAATATGTCGAACTCAAGGACGCCTATAAATCAATTAATGAGTCGTTCATCCATGCCGGGACTTCAAACGGCGTAAGGGTGAAGGTACAAACGTTTCACTCTGAGTTTCTCGACGATTCGAACGTGGCCGAAAAACTTGGTGGTCTCGATGGCATTCTTGTCGCCCCGGGTTTCGGAGAGCGTGGCATCGAAGGGAAAATAGCAGCCATTAAATTCGCCAGGGAAAATAAAATTCCGTTCTTTGGAATCTGCCTGGGAATGCAGTGCGCCGTCATCGAATTTGGCCGTAACGTGCTTGGTTATAAAGGAGCGCATTCAACGGAGTTTAACAAGTTTACACCTTACCCTGTCATTGATATGATGGAGATGCAGAAGAAAATTTCGGGGCTTGGCGGCACCATGAGACTTGGATCATATCCCTGTAAACTGGTAACCGATTCGAAGGTTTACCCGGTTTACCAGCAGGAAAATATCAGCGAACGTCACCGGCATCGTTTTGAATTCAACAACGAATACATCGAAGCTTTCACCAAAGCGGGTATGAGGCCTGTCGGGACGAATCAGAAAGACAACCTGGTCGAAATCATTGAACTTGAAGGTCATCCATGGTTTATCGGGGTCCAGTTCCACCCGGAATATAAAAGTACCGTCGCCAGGCCACATCCTCTATTCGTTAGTTTTGTAAAAGCAGCAAAGGATTACGCTGACAGATAAGAACATTTTTGTACCTTTGCACCCGTTTTTCCAACCCCAGCTATGAATAAAAATACCATTATAGGCCTTGTCCTGATATTCGGGATTTTCATCGGTTACAGCTACCTGGTGAGCCCTTCGCAGGAGCAAATGATGAAACAGAAACACAAGGCAGATTCGATCTATCTTGTCAACACGGCCAGGCACGAAGCTGAAATTAAAGCGCTTGCGCGTGAGCAGGCCATCAACATCGCCAAAGAGAAGGAGAAAGTGCTTTCAACCGGCAAGAAGCTTGATTCGCTTACTGTTCTCAGGCTTACAAAGAAAGATGAACTTGGCGTTTTTGCAATCGCTGCAGTCGGTAAGGATACTTCTTATATTATTGAGAACGACGTTTTTAAGCTGAGAGTATCATCTCTCGGCGGAAAGATATCCGATGTCGAGCTTAAGGATTATGTTACCTGGGATAAAAGGCCCTTGAAACTTGTCAATAAGGATTCACTCCAGTTCGGATTTTCCTTCTTTTCAAACAACCGCATCATCAACACCAATAAACTGTATTTTCAGCCCTTCTGGCCCGACAAAAAGAATGAAAACAAGGCTTTGATCAGGGTTACCGGGACTGATTCCGTCCGTTTTGGCATGCGTTTGTTCGTGGCGGCTTCCGATACGACCATCGACCCGGAAAAATTCATCGAATACATCTATACCGTGAAAGGCAATGAAAATATGCTCAGGTACAGTGTGCGCTTTGTCAACCTGAGCGATATTGCTGATCCTTCAACCAAGTACCTGGTTCTGAACTGGAACAGCAACCTCAACCGCCAGGAGAAAAGCCTGAACATGGAGCGGATGAGCACGGGTTTGTTTTACAAGTATGCCGAAGACAAAGTGGATAATCTTTCGGAAGCGAAAGATGAGGAGAAAATTCTTAAAAATGAAAGACTGAAATGGATATCGTACAAACAGCAGTTTTTCACCAGCACCATCATTGCAGATGATTTTTTCAGTGATCCCAAATTAAAGGTTACAACCTTGCCCGGCGGCCACCGCTACCTGAAATCGATGTCGGCTGAAATCGGGATACCATTCTCGCCCAAAGAAAATAAAACATTATCCATGTCCATGTATTTCGGCCCGAACAAATATTACGGGTTGAAAAAGTATCAACTGGACCTTGAGAAGCAGATCCCGCTGGGATGGGGATTTTTCCTCATGGCATGGATCAACATTTATGCTGTCATTCCGGTATTTACCTTTTTTGGAAACTTTGGCTGGAATTATGGCATCATCATTCTCATTCTGACCATTCTTCTCAAGACCATCCTGTTTCCGATAGCTTTTAAAACATACAAGTCTTCGGCTAAAATGCGGGTGCTTAAGCCCGAGATCGATGAACTGACCAAGAAATATCCGAAGAAGGAAGATGCCATGAAAAAGCAATCGGCCACCATGGAACTATACAAAAAGGCCGGGGTGAACCCGATGGCCGGCTGTATTCCGTTGCTGCTGCAGATGCCGATCCTGATCGCAATGTTCCGGTTTTTCCCGTCCTCCATCGAACTTCGTCAGCAGGCCTTCCTCTGGGCGAAAGATCTTTCATCGTACGATTCAATCTATACCTTCCCCGGGGGATTTACGATCCCTTATTACGGTGATCACATCAGTCTTTTTGCCCTCCTGATGACCATCTCCAGCATTTTCTACACGAAACTGAACGACCAGATGATGGGTTCGCAGCAAACGCAGATGCCAGGCATGAAAACCATGATGTACCTGATGCCGGTGATGTTCCTGTTCTGGTTCAACGATTATTCGTCAGGTTTGAGCTACTATTACCTGCTTGCCAACCTGCTCACGTTTGCACAGATATATATCATCAGGGCAACCATTGATGAGAAAAAACTTCATATGCAGATTGAAGCCAACAAGAAAAAAACGGTGAAAAAATCGGGATTCCAGAAACGGCTGGAAGATATGGCCAAGAAACGCGGCTACCCGGTGAAGAAATAACAGAACCTGCTTTACCGCAGATAATCAAGGAAGGTCGCAAGGCCTTCCTTTTTTCGTTCATCAAACTCGTACGATATATTGTTCACCAGGTAGTCCAGGCAATCTTCACAGGCCGGCAATTTGTCCCTGAAGTACTCCACGCATTCGCGTTTGTGATCTATGCCGTAAGAGATGGCACCTTCGAACTGCCGCAGAACTTCGTCTGCCAACCTGGTTCCGGAAACCCAAACTGCAAAAACAAAAGGCAGTCCGGTATAAGCAATCCATTCGGATGCCAGGTCGTAAACATACGGAAAATCCTGCCGGATCAGGAACGTTTTATCCCCGATGGCCACCAGCGATTCAATATCTCCGGGTGATGAGGATTGCCCTGATTTCAGATTCTCCCATTCCGGGGCGATATGCCAGTGGTTTTTCGCAAGGACCTTAACCAGTTCAACTGATGTGCGCGAATCAAAATCGAGGTAAATCCGGCTGATTTTTTCCAGCGGAACTTTCGACAATAACAACACGGTTTTTACAGGGCCCACGGCACCAATGCAATAATCGGATATGTAATGATACCCTCTGATTTCTGGTAACGCTCCTGCCGGCACGAGGGCGATGTCCACAGCGCCGGTCCTTAGTTTTTCGGCGCAGATTGAAGGAACATCCAGTTCGAGACTGAAGTCATGCAACAGTCCTGACTCCTTCAGCCCATAAACAAACGGAAATGTATTCAGATAAGAGACGGCAGAGATTCTGAGTAGTTTCATGGCGGCTGTTTGGGGTGTAAAATTAGGGCATTTGCCGTTGCGATGCCCGATATATGCAAATTTCTTTATCTTTGCCTCTCATAATCCGGAAACTGAATTTGAAAAAGGTTCTCATCGTTTCACTCCTGGCTTTATTCCTGTTTAATTCAATTGGATACTACCTCCTTTTTGAACTGAACAGGTATGGAATCAGGCATGAAATGCAGGCGTTAATCAAGCACAATCCTTCAAAACTGGCTGTCATATCTGTTCCGGATATCATAAGGGACCATAGTTTTCAACGGATTGATAAAAAGGAGTTCCGGTATAAAGGCGTCATGTATGATATTGTTCGCGAAATCAAAACCAGCCGGGGGTTGATCTTTATCTGCATTCATGATGCGAAGGAGTCAAACCTGTATTCAGGACTGAATCATGTGAACCAGAATAACCTGCTTATTTTTCTGGCAGACCATTTGGTAATGATCTCGCTGGCAGTACCTGCCGTTGACATGGTGCCATGCCTTTCCGGCAAACTGATTTTTTCCCGGGTAAACATCCCTTGTATTTCTTCGTTGCTCCCGACCTGGAGCCCTCCTCCCGAATTGGGCTGAACTTATTTTATCCGGCCATTCTGATCCGCCCAGGGTCCCCAACACATTCGAAACGTCTTTGCACCTTTGCGTTGCTTGCTGTTTTGGTTTTGTGACATAGCCGGTTTTCAATCATTCCATTAATCAACATTAAATAAGTTCTTAATTATGAAGATAATTACCATATTATCCGCAATCATTATTGTGTGTGCTGCTGCCGTAAATGGCCAGCAAATAAAAGTACTCGACAAGTCAGACCTGCAGCCAATCAGCCAGGTCAGTATTTCCAATACCGGCAAAACGCTGATGGTTGTTACCGATAACGACGGGATGGCAGACCTCACCGGTTTTGGGAGTACCGACTCGATTTTTTTCAACCATGTTGCATTTCAGTCATTGCGCCTGCTGAAATCCGGAATTCCGGTGTCCGGAAATATCTATCTAACTGAAAACGTTATCAAACTCGATGAATTTGTGATCACCGGCAACAGGGCTGAAGAGAAAAGATCGGATCTGCCGTATAAAATTGAAGTAATCCAGGCAAAGGATATTTCATTCAAGAATCCGCAGAATTCGGCAATCATGCTTGAACAAAGCGGCAACGTATTTGTGCAGACAAGCCAGTTGGGGGGAGGCAGCCCGGTTTTACGTGGTTTCGAAGCCAACAAGGTCCTGCTTGTGGTCGACGGCATCCGCATGAACAATGCAATCTATCGTGCCGGCCATCTTCAGAATGCCATCACCGTTGACCCGTTTGGCCTGGCATCTACCGAAATCCTTTACGGACCGGGTTCCACGCTGTACGGCAGCGATGCCCTCGGTGGTGTGATCAATTTCATTACCAAAGACCCGGAACTTTCTACTACCGGTAAAACAGAAGTCCATGGCAGCATCCTTGGAAGATTTTCCTCGGCAAACACCGAAAAAACAGGCGGCATCAATCTGAACCTTGGATGGAAAAAGCTGGCCGTCCTGCTGAATTTGTCGCACAGCGATTTTGGCGATCTTCGCGAGGGGAAAGTCCGTAACCCGGCTTATGGCACTTTTGGCGAGCGTATTTATTATGCTGGAACCGCAGACGGGAAAGATGTAACCCTTGTGAATGACAAGTCCTGGATTCAGAAAGGTTCTGCATATTCCCAGTATAATTTTCTGGGAAAAGTGCTTTTTCAGCCGGGCGTCCACAGCAAGTACATTTTAAATGTTCAATACACAAACTCCGGCAACATCCCGCGGTATGACCGGCTCACCGAAATGCAGAACGACAGCACCATGACCTATGCCGAATGGTACTACGGGCCGCAAACCAGGTTCCTTGGATCGCTGAAGGCCGAATACAGCCTAAACGGGGTGATATTCGACCATGCTTCCGTCATCGTCGGGTACCAGTATGTAAAGGAGGACAGGATTCAGAGAAGTTTTGCCAGTTCGAAGAAAAAATTCAATCTCGAAACGGTTGGCGTGTTTTCTGTGAATGCCGACTTTGACAAAAGACTCGCTTCACGGGATGAGTTGCACTACGGAGTTGAACTTCAATACAATAGTGTCGGTTCAACCGCGCACAACCAGAATATTGCAACAGGCGAAATCACACAAGACCGTGCGACACGGTTTCCCGATAAAAAGGCAGCCATGACGTACCTTTCAGCATATCTCTCGAATAACTGGAAGATAAACGACATTCTGGCATTTTCACAGGGTTTACGGTTCAATTATGTAACGCTGAATGCAGCCTATTCGGATACGATGGTTAAAATTGCCTCCATCCCTTTCGACCCGAATATCGTCCAGAATAATGCAGCGTTAAACGGCTATCTTGGACTCGTGGCAACTCCAGAACACGACTGGAAGTTTTCACTGGTGGGTTCCTCCGGTTTCAGGGCTCCGAACATGGATGACCTTACCAAAATCAACGTGGTGGAAGCCCATACCATCGTCGTTCCGAATCCTGATCTCAAGCCGGAATTTTCATATAACCTGGAAGCTACTGTAGCAAAAACAATTCTTGGAAAGGTCCGGATTGAAGGAACCGGTTTTTACAACTGGCTTAAAAATGCACAGGTCATCCGGCCGTTTGCATACAATGGCCAGGACTCCATCACCATGGACGGGGTCAGATACCAGACGCTGGCACCGGTCAATACAGGAAGTGCATTTATCTGCGGGTTCCAGGGAAGTATACTTGCACAGGTTACACGTTCATTTTCAATTCTGAGCAACCTGACCTATACGTACGGCTATGATGAAATTGCAAAATTACCGCTCGACCATATTCCGCCGGTGTTTGGGATGACATCGTTCCGCCTGGAGGTTAAAAAATTCAAGGGGGACTTTTATGTGATGTACAATGGCTGGAAACGCATGAGCCAGTACAGCAACAGTGGTGAGGACAATGAGCAGTACGCCACTCCTGAAGGCATGCCTTCGTGGTATACGCTCAACCTGAAATTGAGCTACCAGATCGAACGACATGTCAATGTTGAACTTGGAATGGAAAATATCTTTGATGAGAACTACAGGAAATTTTCATCAGGCATCAGCAGCCCCGGACGCAACATCATTGTCGCGCTGCGTGCCAATCTCTAATAACCTCCTGTGAATGGAAAGCACCTGCGGAATGACCATCGTGGCGCCATCGTTGATGATGACAAAATGCGATAACTTTGATTTTTCGGCATCATCCAGCTGAAATTCCATTCTGCGCAGCACTGAATTGCCATCGATTTTGTCCCTTTTAATGACACGGTCGATGGCAATTTCTTTTGGGCACGAAACATGAATGATAAAGTCATATTCGTCAATGAATCCGCTTTCAATGATAATAGCCGCCTCCTGGATCACGTAGCTGTGCTCAGGTTTCAGGGAAGCCCAGTTGCGGAAGTCGCGCATGACCCTTGGGTGCAGGATCGAATTAAGGATTTTTAAGGCATGGCCGTCGGTAAAGACGATCGTGGCAAGCGATCTTTTGTTGATCTCATGGCCTGTTGTCAGGATACCATAGCCGAAATGCCTCAGGATTTCGTTCTTCACCAGGGGATCGTCCAGGAATTTTTTTGATTCGTCGTCTGCATGGTAAACCGGCATGCCCAGCGTCGAAAATACTCCCGAAACAACTGTTTTTCCGCTTCCGATATTTCCTGTAAGTCCGATCTTAAGCATTAGTTGGTTTTTTGAACTTCGTAGTGGACTGGTTTAAGGCGTTTTGTGATGCTGTCGGAGTGATACAAAACAGTGTCCTTACCCGCAATTTCCATTCGAACAGCATCAGGTCCGTCATGCAGCATTGATTTCCTGGGAACCTGTTTTTCAAATTCGAAGAAAAGTGTGTCAGGTGATACAAAATAGACTTCACTCGGAAAATTCGTTTGTGAAATGATCTCCTTGCCAATCCTGTTGGTCATGAGATACCCCGTTGTATGGTCACCGGGGTAGTGCAGCCTTACATTGCGCAGGCTGACTTCAAATTCGCGGTATTGTTTGATGATGAACTGTTCTGAGAAAAACTCAAATCCCTGGATTTTGATCTTCAGGTTAATGGTCGAATCGGACACCGCAACGATCCTGAGGTTTGCCGGGACCTGGCTATATACCAGGTGGTACTCGATAGAATAATAATAGTCCTTTGAAAGCCGGACCAGTGCCCACAGAAATATAGCCAGGACAATGCAGACCAGGAAAATGTACAATTGGTTCCTGAACTTGGGAGTACGGCGCTGACGTGCATTTCCGATGAATTCAATAAATTCGGATTTCATCGGTGATCATTTTAATAAGGTTACTTTGCTTCGATGGTCTGGCTGTTGTCCATGGCCACGGCTGTTTTTTCAATGCGCAGCCTGACATTGTTTTCAACCTCGATGGTTACCGTGGTCTCCTGGATTTCAACGATCCTGCCATGAATTCCGCCAATGGTAATTACTTTCTGACCCTTCTGCAGGCCTTCCTTGAATTTTTTCTGGTCTTTTGACCGTTTCATCTGCGGACGGATGAAGAAAAAGTAAAAAACTACAATGATGAGAACAAGCGGTAAAAATGAATACCAGCCATTCTGCTGTCCACCCTGGCCCTGGGGAGCCATTAAAAGAATATTCAATAGGTTTGTCATACTGTCTTACAATTTTAGGTTTTATGATTTTAGATTTATGATTTCAATGCTATTATTTCGCCATTTCGCCATTTATTTTTCCGCACCTGGATTTACCACCTGCGCTTTAATCCGTATCACCGTTGTGTTTGGCTGTGTATTGGAGGCAACAACTATGCTTTTTGACTGGTAACCGCGTTTGCCATTGCTGTTGAACGCGACTTTTATGGTACCGCCCTCACCCGGACGGATCGGCGTTTTCGGGTACGAAGGGATGGTACATCCGCAGGATGTGGAAACTTCGCCAATAATGAGGTCGGATTTACCGGTATTTTTAAAATTGAAGGAATACGAAACGGTTTCACCTTCGATGATCCGCCCGAAATCATGTTCAACATCTTCAAACTGGATGACCGGAAGCGAGCCCTTATCTGCATTTTTATTCGCTGAATTGGGATTATTGACGACATCTGCGGAAATGGTTTCCTGGCCATTCTGATTGCCGGGTTTGCAACAGGAAAGTATTATCAGCGCTATGATGGAGATAAAAACCGGGGACTTCATGACATTCAATATTTCATGCTTTTTTTAGCGTTGCAAAGGTACTAAAATAATTCATACTTTTACTGCGATGCGGGTTTACCTTATAGGATATATGGCTTCAGGAAAATCAAACCTCGGCAGACTGCTGGCCGCGAACCTGGGCTACAAATTTATTGACCTTGATTATTTGTTTGAAGAGAGATACAGGATCAGTGTCCTTGATTTTTTTGAAAAATACGATGAGGGAGCGTTCAGGACAATTGAAAGGTCTTTGCTGCTCGAAACGACCGTCATTGAAGATGTTATAGTTTCAACAGGAGGGGGAACGCCCTGTTCATTCGATAACATGGATGTTATCAAAAATTCCGGTGTATCAATTTATCTTTTCTGGAACGTGCCGGCACTGGTGCGCCGCCTGGCTCTTGTAAAGCGGAAGCGGCCGCTGCTTAAAAACATCAGGCCGGAGGAAATGGAGGAAAAGGTTACCTCGCATTTAACACAAAGGGAATTTTATTACAACCAGGCAGATTATAAAGTCAATGGGGAAAATGTTGATGTTGCATCTCTTGCAGACATGGTGAAAAATCACGAACGGCCGGGCTGATTTCTCAGTGTGAGCAGGACGACATTTTCAACATGCTGTGTATGGGGGAACATGTCGACAGGCTGGCAGGCTTCCATCTGATAGATTTCACTCATGATTGCAATATCCCTGGCCTGTGTGGCAGGGTTGCAACTGATGTAGACCACTTTCTCCGGCCTCACTTCAAGAATGGTCCTGACAACCTTTTCATGCATGCCGTTGCGCGGGGGATCGGTGAAAATGACATCCGGTTTGCCCATTGAAGCGATAAATTCTGCCGTCAGGATTTTCTCAGCTTCCCCTGCAAAAAAGATTGTATTTGAAATGCCGTTGATCGTTGAGTTCGTTTCCGCATCTTCAACGGCTGCTGCAACAGATTCGATGCCCACCACCTTTCCCGCATAAGGCGCAACATAGTTGGCAATGGTTCCTGTTCCGGTATAGAGGTCATACACAAGTTCGTTCCCCTGTAACCCGGCAAGTTCAGCGGCCACGCGGTACAGCGTAATGGCCTGCAAAGAATTGGTCTGGAAAAATGATGCCGGGCCAATGCGGAATTCGATTTCTTTCCCGCCTGGTCTGAACGGCGGCATCTTTTCGACAATATACGGATCCCCTTTGAAAAGGTTGAATTCAAGATCGTATATGGTATCGTTCTGCTTGGGATTGATTACGTAATATAAACTGGTGATTTCCGGGAACATGGCCGCAAGATGCTCCAGCATCGGTTTAAGATGAGCTTCATCTGCCCTCACAACCAGGATAACCATCAGGCCTCCTGCTTCAGTATTCCGGATGATCAGGTTCCTTAAAAACCCTTGCCAGGTGCGCACATCATAAAATGAAAGTTCATGGTCCACCGCATATTTCCTGGCAGCCAGCCTGATGGCGTTGGAAGGATCCTTCATGTGAAAACACTCGATGATATCAACTACTTTGTCGAAAAATTGCGGAACATGAAAGCCAAGTGCATTGGTGTCGGCAGTGCCGGGTTCGGTATTCCTGTCCGAACCGGTCAGCCACCGGTGATTGGAGAAAGTGTAGTCCAGCTTATTCCTGTAATAGCGTGTCCTGGAAGAGGGCAGTATGGGTGAAATAACGGGATTGTCAAGTTTGCCTATTCTTGTCAGGCTTTCGTACACCTGCTTCTGTTTGTAAAACAATTGCTCTTCGTATTTCATGCTCTGCCAGCGGCAACCTCCGCATAGTCCGAAATGCTGGCAATGAGGTTCGGTTCTCCTTTCGGAATACTGATGGAAATGGACAGCTTTTCCTTCAAGGTATTTTTTTTTCTTCCGTGTGATTTGTACATCAACAACATCCCCGGGAACGACAAAAGGCACAAAAACAATCTTCTCGTTGATTTTTCCGACCGCCATGCCTTCAGCACCCGCATCAACAATCTCTACTTTCTCGTATATCATTTCAGGTGTTTTCCGGTTTTTCCGGTATGAGGTATTTTTGAATTAATGCGAACAAATCGTCTTTCCGGAAAGGCTTGGACAGGTAATCATCCATCCCGGCTTCAAGGCATTTTTCGCGGTCGCCGGGCATTGCAATGGCCGTAAGTGCAATGATCGGGATGTGGCTTTCGGGGGATTCCATTTTCCTGATGTCCCGGGTCGCCTGGAACCCGTCCTGCTCCGGCATGTGGATATCCATGAACACAAGGTCGACATGATTGTTTTTAGCCTGCTCAACTGCCTCAACCCCGTTAACAGCCGTGATCACTTCAACGCCTGTTTTCAGCAGCATTACATGCAATAATTTCATGTTGATGCTGTTGTCCTCGGCTATCAGGATGGTTTTGCCCGGAGCAACAGGTGTCCTGTTTTCGCTTGGCGAATCAGGCTGCCCGTATTTTTCATCGTCTGTTTGTTTCCGGTGGTGGAGCAGCTCGAAAAAATCTTTCATTTTGACCGGTTTGGTCAGGTATTGCTCGATCCCGAGGTTTTTGCAACTTTCAAGTATATTCTCTTTTTCAACAGATGAATACATAAAGATCACCGGTTTCTGGTTCATGGTCCGGTCGTCCCTGATTTTTTCTGCAACAGCAATCCCGTCCATTTCAGGCATATGCATGTCCACGATCATCAGGTCAAAAGCTTTCCCCGATGCGTTGGCCGCTTTCATTGCATCAATTGCCTCTTTCCCGCTGGTGCAGATCGTTGAATCTATGCTCCAGTATGTAAGCATGTCTTTCATGATCTTCAGGTTGGTTATGTTGTCGTCAACCACCAGCACCCTGTCTATTTTAGGTTTAGGAATTTTTTGATCCCGCGATTGGTCGGCAATTTTCAGAGGTAACTCGAAACCGAATGTGCTGCCAACACCCAGTTTGCTTTCGATGATCAGTTTGCCCTTCATAATCTGGGTCAGCATCTTGGAGATGGACAAGCCTAACCCTGTTCCTCCGTATCTTCGGGTGGTGGAGTTGTCGGCCTGGGTGAACTGGTCGAAAATATGCAGCTGATTGCTTTCTGCTATCCCGATCCCGGTATCTTTAACACTGAATACGATCCAGATTTCTCCGTTTTCCTCCGATGCTGCGACTTGCCTCCTGGCGGAAATGCAAATTTCTCCCTGTTCAGTGAATTTGATGGCATTGCTGATGAAATTCACCAGGATCTGGCGGATGCGCAAAGGATCTCCGATAAAGAATTCAGGCAGCCCCGGTTCAATCTCACAAAGCAATTCAAGGTTCTTCTCGAATGCTTTTACCGTGAGGATGTCGACACTCTTTTCAAGCACATCGTAGATGTTGAATTCTACCTGTTCGATCTCAAGTTTTCCCGCTTCGATTTTCGAAAAATCAAGAATATTGTTGATGGTGTCAAGCAGCAGGTAGGCCGAGGTTTGAATGGACTCAAGGTAATCACGCTGACTCGATGAAAGACTGATGGTCAGCGCCAGTTCGGTCATGCCGATCACACCGTTCATCGGCGTTCTGATTTCATGGCTCATGGTGGCAAGGAATTCTGATTTGGCATTGTTGGCCCGCACGGCCTCATCCTTTGCCTTCTGGAGTGCGGTTTCTATCAGTTTCCTTTCCGTGATGTCAATCATGATGGCAATAACGGCAGGCTTGCTGTCAAACATAATGTTGCCACTCCGGATAATCACATCCCTGGTCTCACCGGTTTTTGTGATAGCTTTTAGTTCGTAATCCTTTACCGGTGATATCCCTTCAACCCTTATGCGCATATTTTCTATCACCGTCGCCTTTGATTCTTCAGCTATAAAATCCATGATGTTTCCCCCGAGAAGGTCTTCCAGCGTTGAGCCTATCACCGACAGTGCAGCATCATTTGCAAACAGGATTTCTCCATCCCGGTGAATAATGATCGGGTCGGGCAGTTTGTGAACCAGGGTGGAATACCTTTGATTGCTGTCAAATAAAGCCTTTTCGACTTTCTTGCGTTCGGTGATGTCCTCAAAACTTTCAATCCCGCCGATGATGTTTCCGGACGGGTCCTGCAAAACGTCAACATTTTTGGAGATAACAAGAAGTTGCCCCGATTTTGTCCTGATGGTGCATTCATGCCCGTGAATCGGCTTGCGGATCGATTCTTCAAAAAGCCCGCATTGCACATTGCAGTTGGACTCTGAAAAGGCGAGACAGGTGTTCCCGATCATTTCGCCGACCGTGTAACCTGTTATGGCTTCCGCCTGGGCGTTCCAGCTTGTAATTTTCTGATCGCGGTCAACGGTGAACAAGGCGCTGGGGATCAACTTTGACAGCAGTTCGGCGAACTCTTTTGCCTCGGATAAATTCTTTTGCTGGGAATAGTAACTGCGGATAAGCCGGGCAATTTCTCCGAATTCATTTTTTTGCTCGAGAATGTCCTTAACCGAGCCGATATTTCCGCTGGATAAACTATTCGTGATCTGCTTAAGAGGCGATGAAATCCATTTGGTTATCCAGTATAAAAAAACCAGGCATACCAGGATCAGAACCAGCAAACCAGCAATGGCAAAATATCCCAGTGTGTTTAATTCAGTAGTTGTGAGATTTGTACGGTGAAAACTTAAAGATCCCGATGTCCCGGTTATTGTATCGCTCAACGCGCAATATATCACTTCGACATCATTTTTTTGTATCGATTCTGCCACTGGATAGTGTTGATGTATTTCAAGTTTATAACCGGTGGCATTTTCAATTTCCTTACAGTACGAAGGGTTCCATATTTTTACAGCGATCAGGAAGCCATTCGCGGAGGTTCGATGGACATTGTCGAATGTCGGAACAATTGTTGCCCCGAATATCTCAAACAACTGGCCGTCCTGGAACATATATGCGTTCCATGAATTTTTCCGGGAAAATAGTTGCCGGATGATTTTTGGAGATAATAGAACCATCTTGCTTGCAGAGTCATTTACATGATACAACGATTCTCCGTCAAGGTCAAAAATTCCGAGATAACTCAGGTTAAATGTGGTGCGTATGGGTTCCAGGTTTTTTTTTGCCCATTCTGAATCCCTGGTCCTGGTGTATGCGACCATTTCATCCCAGGCGGAATTATCCTTTACAGGCTTTATAAACCCATCTGTTTTAAATTCAAGTACCGTATGGATTATCCTGGCATCGCTGTTCTGCTTCTCTTCCAGGTACAATTTTTGCTCCTCAGCCCTGATATACAGGTATCCCAGTGCAAATAACACAAAGAAACCTGATAGGGAAATGAATAGGAGAGTGATCTTTGTTTTGGTTTGCATACCCGCAACTTTGTGACAATATTAATCAAATTTCCGCTCAGAAGCAATGATTAATTTTCTAAATTAGCAACAGAAAAATGTACTTGTACGGGTGGCAGTTTTTATTCGAGACTGCATTCGTGATAATAATTCCCGTAAATCCTGATAGCATGATTGATAAACAACAATTTGAAAATTTCTATCAATATTTTACCAGGGAAGAAATTGTTGAGATCATCGAAATATTTCCTGAGCAGCAGCCGGAAATTATCAATGCCCTTGCTTTGAACATTGAAAATCACGATCTTGTAAAGGTCAAATTAAATGCTCATAAACTGAAAGGTCCCATGCTGCAGTTTTATGATCCCGTTGCATCGAAACATGCGCAGGTAATGGAAGACGCTGCGTTGCGTAAAATTATTGAAATCGTTGACTCCTTTATCGGCGAATATCCTGAACCCGTTCGCGCGAAACGCCTGGAATTTGACGACTATGATCTGTTCCGGAAACAAATTGTCCCTGCTCAAACGCTGAAGGCATATCTAACCGGGCTTACAGGTTCGTTATCACCGGAAGCGGAGATGAGACTCAGGGAACTTGAAATCATGAAGATGGCCGACGGCATGCACAAAATGCTCGCGGATCTGAAATATTCCTCGTCACTCCTGGCGGAGGAACTGAAACAGATGAAGCTGGATCTTACGGCCTGACTTTTTCGCCAGCAACCTGATGCGATTGTCGTGTATAATGCCGTGAATTTTATGTACCTGCAGTTACGAAGTGATGATTAAAGCAGGTGTGTTTGATTATCCTCGTTTTGCGCGTTCCCAGTTTACGGATTGCGATCCCTTTATAAATCTTATCAACCCAAGGAATACCGAAAGATTCATGATGAAAAAGTAATACGGAACAAACAACAATTTCAGCCTGATGGACCGGTTCTCGAGATACCATCCGAGCAGGGCCGCGAGGTAGAACAAAATTTGCAGCCAGAAAAGAATGCTGAAAAAACTGCAGCCGAAAATTCCCTCCCCCAGGGCCAGGATGAAGCCGGAAATCAGCATAAGCAGCAGTGAAAGGGGAGCCAGTGTCCACCGAAGCACCCGGTGCGAAATATACTGAAACGAAAGCGTCCCGTATTTGAAAATATTCAACAGGGAACTTAACCGGAGCACCGACTGAATCCCGCCGGCCGATATCCGGATTTTCCGTTTGAGTTCCTCCTTTACATTCGCCGAAGCCGTTTCAATCGCATAGGCTTCAGGATCATATTGAATGGTGTATCCTTTTTGAGCCACCCGCAGTGAAATGATGAAATCATCAAGCAGGGTATCGCGCTCAACCTCCTGGTATAATTCGGTACGGATCGCAAAGAGTTCACCCGCAGCTCCAACAACCGAATAAAGTTCCGCATCCCATTTTTTCAGGGCTGATTCGTATTTCCAGTACAACCCCTCGCCTGCGCCTGCTGCCGAGTCCTTTTCCTTGCTGTAGATTCGCTTTTCCCCTGACACACAACCAACTTTCGGATTACTGAATAAATTGACGATCCTCCGCACCGACTCCCGGCCAAGCATGGTGTTAGCATCGCAGAAGACCACGATGGGCGTTTTCACAAATTGCATCCCCCTGTTCATGGCGCCGATTTTGCCGCTGCGTTGTTGTAAATGGTGAACCACAATTCCCGGATATTTTTGTAATTCTTCGGGTGTGCCATCATCCGAGCCATCAGTTATCCAAACCATTTGAAGTTTTCCGGGGGGGTAGTCCAATTCCCGGGAGTTCTTGATTTTTTCGGCAATAAAATCTTTCTCATTGTAAGCCGCAATGAACAAGGTTACATCGGGTTCGTAAGCGGGGTCAGGTCTGTTTTCTTTTTTTATTCCAAGCAACTGTCTGAGCCTGATGATAAAAAACAACAAAATGCCGTAGCCGATATACGTATAAAACACTATGAAAAGCAGTATCCAGAAAGTTAATTTAAGGATGTCCATACTATTGAATTAAATGGTGAAAATACACAATATTTTCTGAACTTTGTTTTGAACGCATCTATTCAGTTATTTTTGTTCATGTCCGTATTGCTTTATAATGGCCACCGAATTATTTCCCCCGGGGTATTAATTATTCAAATAAACTGATTAAATTGCAGGTATATTGAATTAAAATCAATTCCAATGGAAAAGGGATCTACGATCGGAATTATTGCAGCATGCGACAATCACTATGTTGTTCTTCTGGCAGCACTTCTGAAATCTGTCGAGTATTACCATAAAACAGCCGAACATGTTGAAGTGTTTATCGTCGACGATGGCATTTCAGCCCGTAACCGGAAAAAACTGGCTTCTTCCCTTGATACCGGGAAAATTCAACTGACCTGGATTCCAATTGATGAGGCTATCCCCGACGATATGAACATCCCGTTCGATCGGAGTTCCTACCCGAAAAATATTCATACCCGTATATTTATTCCCCATTTTATCCCTGAACGATTTGAAAAGATCATTTATCTGGATGTGGACATGATCCTGATGAGAGATATCTCCGATTTGTGGAACATTGACCTTGGGGAACACATGCTTGCTGCCGTGATGGATCCCCGGTTGAAAGTTTTCAGCAATTCATGGGGCGGGATTTTAAATTACAAAGAACTTGGGTTTGCACCCGATACCAAATACTTTAATACCGGGATGCTTGTCATTAATAATAAAAAGTGGAGGGAAGAGGGCATCGCTGAAAAGGTAGTCAAATGTATTTCTGATAATGAGAAATTTGCCAATTATCCTGATCAATATGGATTGAATATCGTAATGGCCAACCGCTGGATTGAGTTGGATCCGCGCTGGAACTCATTTGCAGATGCCGAATGCGAAAACCCGTTTATTATTCATTTTATCGGGCGAAAACCAATATATCAGACCTATGACAACCGCGAAGAATTCCGGAAAATATTTTACGAACATCTGAACAGAACACGGTGGATTAATTTTAAACCGATCGGGGAATCAAAAAGATACATAAAAAAAATAACCAATATTCTTAAAAAAATACCCGAATTTCTTCACCGGTAAGAAATCTCTAATCAAGCCCCAGGACACCTGATGACCTGCCAAGAATGTTGTTTTTATAAAGCTTCTGATAGATCAGGAATCCGATAAATGGATTTACAAACGGCGCCAGTTTCAGAACCACTTTAAGACGTGTTGTAACAGAAGGATCTGCCCTGACAAACTCTTCAACAGCAGCATACCTGGAATTGATATCTGTTTTTACTTCAGGCAAATTCTTTATGGCTTTCCGGTTAAGATAAATGAAAAGCAGAATCCACTGTGCATATTTTCTGGAAGCCAGGGAATGTAAACCGGTCAGCCCTTTTTCTTTAAAAAAACGGATCCGCTCCTCCATTGCATCGGTATAATGAAGTTTCTTCAGGTTGAAGCCGCTGCGAATGATGCTGTCGGGAGATTGGTAGTAGTAATAGTACTTTTTGTCAAATACAACTATCTTGCCTGATAAATAGAACAGTTTGTATGTGGTAAACTCATCTTCGTGAATTTTTGCTTTCGGGAACCGGATTGAATCAAACAAATGTTTTCGGTACAGTTTATCCCAGGCAACAACATAATCGACATTGTATCGGGTGTAAATCAATTCTAACGCTTCCAGGTTATTGATGACCTTTTCGTTGTCGGCACCAGGATCAATAAATGTATCCTCCGTCACAGCCCTGTAACTGCATTGGGCGATGTCGGCGTCATGTTTTTGTATTCGGTCATAAAGGTCCCGGAACATATCCGGGTGAATAAAATCATCGCTGTCAACAAAACCGATGTAATCTCCTGTGGCGATGTCAATCCCTGCATTCCTGGCATCGGACAACCCTCCGTTGGATTGGTGAATCACCTTTACCCGATGATCAATGCTTGCATACTCGTCACTGATAAGTCCCGAATTATCCGGGGAACCATCGTCAACCAGGATGATCTCGAGGTTTTGGTAGGTTTGATTTATGATCGAATCAACACACCGGTTCAGGTATTTTTCAACCTTGTAGATTGGTACGATGACGCTAATCTTATTTTCCATGAATTTTAGTGTTTAAATCCTGAACTTTTTGAAAGCAGAGGTGATCAAATTCTGAAAAACGGCACGCTCACTCCTGTTCAGGGTAATTAAAGTATTAATGATAAATGATAAAAATGCACATAAAATGAATGATATCAAAAAGGTTGTCCAGGATGCCGGGTTTATGGTCAGTTTAATCATGTAGGCGATGACGGCGACAGCCGCAAAAGCAATCACTCCTTTAAAAATGGAATAGTAAAAAGTAGTCCACTTCTCGTTCAGGATCCGCGCTGCATAGATAGGGGTGAAAGTTGTGTGCTTTATGATACCGGTTATCAGGCTTACCAGGGGTATGGCGATGATTCCAAGCCTGGTGTATTTTACAAGAATAAGCATCAGGGAGATATTAATTACGCCGGTTATAAATAATGCCAATGCAGGGATTTTCAATTTGTTGGTAACGGTATACACATGAAAGACCGTTTCAATACTGGTGGTGACAATTAATGGTGCAATAATGAGTATAATCATCTGATGCAACAGATGTGAATTTTGTCCCGGAACCCAGAGATTGAAGAATGTATCTCCAAACACCATTAAAAAACCAAATGGGATACTCAGCAGAATTTGCATGAATTTCATAGAACGGTTTAAGCTGGTTCTGAATTCGCTTTTCTTTGACTGTGCATAAAGAATCATCAGTTCGGGAACGAAAACACCAACAAGCACCGCGATAAAAGATTGAAAAAACATAGGCACTGTTTTGGCAATGGCAAACTCGCCTGAAGCCGCAGCCCCCAGGAACAAATTGGCAACTAAAAGATCCAGTCCCGACATCAGTACATTGCTGAGTTGATTCAATGAGTTCCAGACACCCGACGATATAAGTTCTTTGATAGCAGAGAAACTGAAATATTTCCTATGGATGGCTAGTTCCGGCAGTAACATCCGTGTATACTTCATGTTCATCACAATGAGAAATATCGCCACAACCAGGTTGGCAAAACCAATGTAGGTAATCGAAGGTTTGAAGAAATAAAACAAGACAACCAGCAGGACAGCACGAATGATATTGGATTCGGCATTTCGCATGGAAGAGAGCTCCAGTCGGTTCCGGGCGAATGTAGCCACACCATAAACAGATGCAAAAATACTGATCAGAGATGCTGCGAATATCAATCCGAAAAGTACCTGAACTTCAGCCAAAACTGCCGGGGGTATATTAAGAAGGTGGTTAACAAAAATGACGAAAAAGATGGAAGGAATAGTCAGCAACACAGCAATTACGGTGTTACCCATTAACACCGAATTGAAATAAACATTGGCGCCTTTGACATCGTTCTGTTGAATTTTGAAAGTAATATACCGGCTGGCCATTGAATTCAACGCGATTGTGATGATGTTGGCATAACCGATAATGCTGTTGGCCAAAGGAAAAAAGCTATATGCTTCCTTTCCTACCGTTCTGATAAGGTAAGGCGTAAGGAAGAAATTTATTCCCAACTGAATGGCAAAAGCGGTCACATTGGCTGCCAGGTTGATTGCAAGTTGCTTTTTCGCCATCTTGGTTAGAGGGTGTATTTATCCATTATTGGTTTACTTTTACCCAGGTTGAGGTTAGTTCATCATACTTTTTGATAATCCTGGCCGGATTACCAACGGCAATTGAAAATGGGGGTATATCTTTTGTCACAACTGAACCGGCCCCGATCTGACAACGTTTGCCAATCCTGACGCCAGCCACAATAACTGAATTGGCTCCGATATGAGATTCGTCTCCTATGATGGTCTGCCTAAGATCAAGTGGCTGACCGCTCGAATTTTTACTGCCGTCACCATATCCGTGATTAAATCCGGAAATGAAAACATGCTGTCCCAGGCCCGAACCATTTCCCAAGGCAACAGGACCGATGATGACAGAACCAATCCCGATGCGTACCTCGTTGCCTATCAGTACATCTCCTGCACCGTTATTGATGGTGCAAAAATCTTCAATGGTCGTATATTCTCCCACATCAAAACGATGCCATGGAAAAACATCGATTCGCGAATGAGCCCTGATTAATGAACCTTTTCCTTTTTTATGAAAAAAACGATTGAGCAATACCCGTACCCACCATCTTGGGCGTGGGTTTCGCCTGGGTGTCATTATCCAGAGAATGAATTCTTTTAACTGCGGATTCGATTTGATCCTTTCTTTTAGCTGCATAACTGATTTATTTTTTCTTGAAAAAATAGAGCTTAAACCACTTCAGCTGCTTTGGAATCCTTGACAACATAGCCACCAGGAGCGATCCGCTCTGATCAACCGAGCGGGTAATTGTCCAGGCTCTTGCCTTTATCCCTGTTATGCGTTTAAGCTTGCCCAGGTTCGAAATTGCAAATGCCATCTTTCCGTCTTCCATCCGGGAGTCACTTTTTATGAAACCGATCTTTAAAGCTTCTTCACGCGGGAAACAAAAATTAACGCCCCCAACTGCCAGTTCCGGACGGTTAATGGTGCGTAAAGCGTGAACCATGTCCCGAAAGAATTCATAAAAGGCATACTTTAAACGCGATTCGCTTTTTTTGGTGATAAACGAATAAGTACCATACGTTGCAAATCCTTTACCTGATAGAATCGGATTTAACATGGCATCAATCCAGGCTGATGGATAAATAGTATCCGCATCACCGGTGATAATATATTTGCCGTGCGAATTTTCCATCGCAGCCTGTCGTGCAAAACCATAACCCTGTTTTGATTCAAAAACGGGTGTAATTCCACATTTCCTGATAATCTCTGAGGTTTTGTCCTTTGAGTTATTGTCAACAAAGATAAACTCAACCGGGTACAAGCTCCTGATGGCACTGAGTGATGATAAATTCCGAAGGATGTTCGATTCCTCGTTCCATGCAATGATATTTACCGAAATCAAAGGTTTATCATTTTGCTGGGCTGCAAAACCAGCCCTGATACGATCGAAAACTTCCAGTGGAATTTCTTCCATCTTCTGATATTCGAAAGTATGAATTTTGACGTTCGCAGGTACAAATGGCCGAAACATAGGAATTGTTTTAAACGTTTAGTCCTGATTCTGTTTTCATCTATTTTGGCTGATAAAGGCATAAACCGCTGAAGAGAATTGGTCGGCCCTTGATTTCCAGGAATTGGACTTTGCAAATCCAATCCTCATTTTTATTTTTTCTGAATTATCAGTTTCAAGTACCTCCGTTAACAAGTTCCTGAATTCTTCCTTGGAAGATGCAAAAGAAACATGTTCCATGAACTCCGGCAGATCAGCAAACCGGGTTATTACAACAGGTACGCCTACTGCCAGGTATTCATTTATTTTCAGAGGATATACATTTTTATTTATTTCGTTACAGAGGTAAGGGATGATGCCTGCATCACAGTTTTTTAATCGTTCAGGCACCTCCATTGGTTTTATCGGGGGAAGGAACGTTACGTTTTTAAATTGCTCCAGTACGGTTTTCACTTTATCATTCCTGACATCCCCGATAAATTCGAAGTCATAACCCGGTAAATTCCGAACAGAAAATTCAACTGTTTCAAGGTCAAAGCGTTGGTCAATACTCCCGATATAGCCGATTTTTCGCCGTTTTTCTCCCGGATGAACCTCATTTTTTGCTTCGCGGCTGAACATCTCAAAATCGACTCCGTTTTTCACAGTTACAACCTTTTGATTAAACTGCAACTTCTGGTTTTTTAAAAAATCAGAAGTAACAATGACACCACCGGCTGTTTCAGCGAATTTCCGGTCGGCATGCCATGCGTGGATTCCGCGTTTGCCGGTGGAGAAACCGTCGTAACAATAATAAACAGTGATTTTTTCCTTGAGTTTTCCTGATAATTCTTCTCCGAAAATCGGGTTATAGGCATTGATAACGATGGGATTTGAGAATCCTAACTTACGGATTGCTCTCATTAAGGACCATTTGTATAAAAGGGAATCTATCTTTAAGATGAACTGATACAACCGCTCATTTTTAATTATATTCAACGGGATCATCGGTGGAAGAACCCAGTTGTATACAACGGCTCCTTCTGCAGTCTTTTTGACAATCGCCTTCCTTTTCAGCCCAAGTATCCGCCAAACGGGGGCTTGTTGCTTTCCCAGCAAAGAAGTGAAAACATCCTTTATCGTGAAAGGATATTCCACATAGAGAACCCTGTTTTTTAAAGCCAGGAGTGACATAAGTTGCACAACTGATTTCGTATAGGGGCCTTCCCAGGTTGAATAAGAAACACAAATAATATTTTCTTTTTCAAGCATAAGGCTTATTTTGGTGATAATGAGTTGTAGAGGTTTAAAACCTGGCGGGCCATATTCTCCCACGAAAAAAAGGAGGAGCGTTTCAATCCCTTACGGCTATAATCCTCGTACATTTCCCTGCTAGTAAGTAACTGCCTGATTGCGTCGGTTATTTGTTGCGGTTGAAACGGGTCAATCACAAAAGCCGCATCTCCGGCTATTTCAGGCATGGAGGAGGTGTTGGAAGTTATGACCGGTATGCCGCAGGCCATTCCCTCCAGGATGGGGATCCCAAAACTCTCCCGCAGGGATGGATATAAAAATAACTTACTTAAATTGATGATCCCGGGCAGATCTGTATTTACAATATACCCGGTGAGGTGTATGTGATCCCTGATTTCCGGGCAACCAAGATCTTTCACCAATGAGGAAAGTGCATCCTCAGGATAATCAGGCATAACTAATTTAAAATCTTCACCTGACGAGGTTCTGAACCTCGCAAACGACTGAATCACCCCGCCGGTATTTTTCTTGGGATCAGTATTCCCCAGGAAAAAGAAGAACCGGTCAGGCAGCATGTATTTTTCTTTTATCCTGTTCAACTCCGAGGGATCACTGATGGGCCTGAAATGTTGACTCACCCCGTTATAGACCGTCTTCAACCGGTCAGTTTCCAACCCGAAAAACCGGCATATCCTGTCACGTTCAAAATCAGAAACGGTGATGACCATCCTGCTTTTTCTTACCACCGGCGGCACGACCCAGCGCCGGTAAACATTTCCCAGTTTCTGGTACCAGCTTCCTGCCTTTCCGAAAAGCATCAGCTTTTCAAGGTAAATAATATCATGAAGCGTTATCATGAGTGGTACCGTGGAAAAGACCGGAGCTGTATTGCTGGTGCAGTGCAGCAGGTCGCAGTGGTGTTTTTTTGCGGCCCGGGGGAGCAGAACCTGTTCCCAGAAAGGGTAAAAGCCTCCTTTGAGCTTTACAATATGGAAATTGTCGGTTTCATGGATGACGTTGCAGTCGGTGTCAGGTTTTACAAAGATGAAATATTCATTTTCTGTATCTATTCTTTGCAGGTTTCTTATCAATTCCAGTGCCACCATGTCCATCCCATGTTTTTTAGGACGGAAAATCCGTTGTGCTTCAATACCGATTCTCATGGAAATAAGTTCTTTACCCGGTTTATGTATGATGAAATATAGCCAAAAGATGACATGGTTTGCTATTTATTAGTTGTTCCGTGTGTTGTATGAATGAAGTTTTTATCAGCTCCCTTGAGTTTAAAAAGCAGGCTGAACATAGTAATGAAAGCACCTGGAAGTTCCTTTAATGCCAGTAAAGTGTTCATATTGTAGTATTTTCGTGGAACCGATATGAGGAGGGCAACAATGGTGAGGGACCAAAGAATCATCCATGCCGACAACGGAATGGACAGCCACGTGTCCAGTGGAGGAATTACCAGGCGTAAGGCATCGATCAGTAAAAGTGCCGTTATACTTCCTAAATGAATGACCCTGGGGGGCAGGATCATCTGGATCAGTTTGTCAAAAAGATCGATGTTCCCTTTGAAAACCAGTTGTTTTAACCCGATGCCAAAATAATTCGTAAAAGATACCAGCTGGGCTGACAGCCAGCGTTTGCGCTGCTTGGCAAAGATCTCAACTTCCTGCACTTTTTCGTCAAAAACCAGGGCATGATGAAGGTACTCTATTTTAATGCCATTCATGAAAAGCTTGACCTCCAGTTCTTTGTCTTCGCCGTGAGCTGTGACCTCCAGCATGATCTCTTTATAAAGACCATATTTTAATGCCATTCCTGAGCCAATTAACGCGGATGAAAGGCCTAAAACACGATGCCCTTTTCTGAATATATGGTTGTTGATTTCTTCACTTATAGCATCCAGAATGGCAAAACGGGTATTGATATTTTTAGCCACCCTGTGCCCCTGGACAACCTGATGACCCTGTTCAAATGCCTCGTTGATCCGTTCGAGGAAATCGGGTGCCATAAAATTATCTGCATCAAGAACCACCGCGATCTCATAACCAGGGCTTATCAGGGACATTGCATTGTTGAGGGCTTTGGCCTTGGAACTTTTTTCAAACGATACCTCTATGACCTGTACATTCATGCTCCTGAGGTCCTTAATAGTCTCCGGCCGGAAAGAATCCGCGATGATGAAGACGTCAAACAGGTTGGCAGGATACGTTTGTTTCAGTGATTCCCGTGCAGTTTCAACAATAACATTATCTTCCTTATATCCGGGAATCAACACGGCAATTCTTCGGCGTACAGTTACCGTTAACAACTTTGGCCGGTACCTGAAGCCTCCCGCCAACCCGAAAATGAACAGGTAGCATGTAGTAAACCCCAAATAAATGAATATCAAATATTCTATAGCCTGAAAAATGTAATTTAGAAATAACATATTTGTGCAATTGTTAAATTAAGTTATCCCTGCAACTGTTTTTAAAGTTCCATAAGATGCCTTTCAGATAAGCTTTCAGGTGTTCCTGCTGATGCTTCACCAAAAGGAGAACGGTGTTTTTCGGAAAGGATATGAATGTCTGGAAAAAAAGGCTGAAAAGAAAAGGCAAACCGCGAAAGTTCCTCCTTGCGAACAATAAACGGTTCCGGGTCAGGTAGTAAGTGATCAGCGGACTGTTCTTTCCGGTCGATATTGATTCCTTGTGCAGGATAAAACTGGCTGGCTGATAGTAAATTTTATAACCTGCCCGCTTGATCATTTCGGCCCAGTCGTGTTCTTCATAGTAAAGGAAAAAGATTTCAGGCATAAGCCCAACCTCGTCGATCACGCGGCGCGGGATCATCATTGCTGCACCATGAACTGAATTGGTAGAGGTAAGTTGGTCGAATTCAGGACTGTCAGGTTGCCTGTAACCAACTGCCTTGTTCCGAATTGTCCAGGGGTTCATGCGTGTAAAACCCGCGTATTGAACTAAGCCGGGCTCCTGAAAGTATTTTATCTTAGGACTTACCGCACCTATCTCCGGTCGGTTTTCAAGCAGTTCAACCATTGGTTCCATGATGTGTGCAGGAACTTCGGTATCATTGTTCAGGAAAAATAGATATTTGCCTTTTGCAACACGGATCCCCAGGTTATTTCCCCCTGCAAAACCAAGGTTTTCCTTGCTTTTAATCAGGATGATCCCGGGGTAAAGTTCTTTAATCCTGTCGGGTGTGTCATTGGGCGAAGCGTTGTCAACAACAATGATCTCCATGTTCGGATAGCTGATCTTTTGTAATGACTGCAAAAGTTCACAGGTAACGGATGACTGGTTATAATTTACCGTGATGACGGATATCAACGGGTATTTGTCTTCTTCAGTTTTCATGAGCAACACCATTGATAAGAAGTTTGTTTTCAAGCTCAAGTGTTTCCTCCCGGTCAAATTTAGGGGCAAGGTACATAAATGCCATGCAGCTGTATAGTAATACACCAACAGGCATCTGACCGAGCACAGGATTTCCATAAGACGCTGCCATTACTCCAAACATGCCTGCTGTCATTGCAATGGTTTCTGTTTTTACAGTATTACTCTTTATTTTAAACATCACAATATACGATATCTTCCCCAGGATATAAAACAGGATACATAAATGCAGGATCAAACCGACCATTCCCCCTTCCATCCAGATCATAACATACCAGGAGTCGGTTGGCACTGTTGAAAGAAAAGAGCCAGGATTGTATTTTTGCCCCAGAGTTCCTGTAGCGCCCAGACCTCCTCCAAAGGGACGGGTTGACAGGTATCCCTTGATCCGTTGCTGGTTGATCAGCCGGGTTTGCAGGGAGGCATCTTCGGGGTTGAAGGCAGTTCGCATTCTGCGGATGGTACCGTTACCCTGACCAATAAAAGTGTAGTTAAAGAAAACGAAAACCACTAAAAGAACAGATGCTCCAATGAGCAATATTTTACTGTTTTTACGCAGGATAATGTAAAGGATCAAACCGGCAAACGGAACCGCTATAGCTCCCCTGGTTCCGGAAATCATCATCCCAAAGATGCCGAGGAGGGCCACTACCGCATAAAATTTGCTCCTCCAGAAGCTCTTTTCTCCCATTGCGAGGATGCCAAATACAACACCTGCAGTCCCCTGGGCCGCCCCGAACTGGCCGGCATCGGAAAAGAATGAAAACACCCTGAGTTCACCAAACAGTAAATGCTGGGCTGCCCCTCCCTCATCCAGCCATCGTTGTTCAAAAGGATCGACACCGATGTACTTTTGTTGAATACCCTTCAGGGTTCCCAGCACTGAAAAAATACCCCAGAGCAGAAAAAAAAAGCGAAGGTCGGACCGTTTGTTGAAAATGATAAAAATAAGGGGAATTGTGAGTATCATATAAAGGGATATTCCACGCACCGCATAAAACCAGGCCACCCTGCTCCCTGCTTCCGGGTTGACAAGTTCCATAAGGCAATATCCAAGCCAGATAAGGGCAATCAGGGTCATTTCATTTGCTGCATTACCCCATTCAACCTTCCGGTGAAAAGTTCGAAAAAAAAGACTCAGATAAGTTAAAACTAAAAGTATGTCGACTGTCAGACCCCATGGGACTACATTGATATAACGGTAAATCCCCAATGCAAAAAAATTAAGGGTGTAAACCGCGATTAAACCATTCCGGGGGTTATGAAAAATAACAGATACAAAAAAAACAGCCAATGGAATAACCATAAACATCATTCCTGCTATTATTCCCCCGTCAGCAATTATCAGCGCAATAAAAAAAGAGCATATCAGCATAAAACCGATAACCTCTGGTTTTTTCAGTCTTTCTGCTCCTCTTTTAAGCTCGATTTCGTTCATGTTTCCCTTTTATGGATCATAGTGAGGAAAATCTCAGCTGAGACGTTTGTCATTGAACTGGTTCGTCAATAGTTGCTTTATCTTTAAGCGAATCCACGACCTTTTTTTAGGCAATTCTCCAACGAGCGATTCCATCTCTTCGAGTGCAACGCCATTGAGCAATATACGGGGTTTCACCGGATCCGTCACTGCCAGTACTTCAGCCAATATATTGGCATCTGCTTTTGACCATGACCGGTTGGCTCTGCAAACCAAAAAGCAATTATTTGCACTTTTAAAAAGATTTACCGGAAATGATGAATGCAAAACACCCGGAAATTCGACGAAAATAAATGAGTAGTTATCCCAATCCGGCACTAAATCGGGGGTTTCAAGATTCCGGAAAGAGGAAATCCGGTAAAAATCCCTGGAAACGACATATTGTGCGATATCAAAATCTGTTTTGTCCATCTGGGGTGCCTCATGGGGACAGAGTAACAGTACTTTATGTCCGATACTGCTTAATTGTGCTGCAATTCGTTGCAAAAGGAAACTTTTTCCTTCGTTCTCAAGCGTGCTGAAAGCAATACAACTGACGGGACCTTTTTCTTTTTGAATGGTAATTGAATGCAGGATCAGCTTTCGTATTATGGCATCTATGCTTTTCTTTTCAATATAGTCGACATCTATCTTTTTCTTTCTTTTTTTACTGATGACAGGGAAAATGCTTTCGACCACCAGACCTGTTTCACTGGTTGCTTTAGCCGCATTTCGAAGGGACGAATCCATCAGGTCAAGTGCAAGGATTGAAAGCAGGGTTATCAACAACCCGACCAAAGCAGCGGCAATAATCAGCATTTTACGTTTATCGGGTTGCGGATGGGTTGGATAGTTCGGAGGATCAAGGATGGTGTTGGCTGATGATACTTCAACGCTCTGTTGTTTTAGTTTTGCCAGTCCTAAATTTTTCACGAGCGACATGTATTCATCTTCGGCAATATTGATCTTCCGCTCCAGCCTTCGCATCATTGCCCCCATGGGTGCATACTGGGAATAGATCACATTGAATTCCTCACGAAGGTTATTCATGGTAATGACCTGGGCATTCGTTCCCTCAAATTCAATGGTCGCTGAAAGCCAGTCGGAGACGACTGTTTTTTCAGGTACATTTGTTACTCCTCTGGTCTGCTGATACAGGGAGTCCACAACGGCTTTCATCCGTGATTTTAATTCAGATGATTTTTGGGTGAGGGACTTGTACGTCGCTGATTCCACCGGGTTTTTTTCTCCTGCATCTGCGATCGGTTGAATGGCTGCAATGCGCTCATTTACTTTTGACAGCTCAACCCTGAGGCTTAATAATTCCGAGCTGGTCAGCCTCCGCTTGATTTCCGGGGTCAATTTTTTTTCCAACAGGTCAATAACAGCTTTCGATGCAGAATTTTTCTTGAGCACCTCCTGGTATCCCATCTCGAATTGCTCCTTACGTCCTGCAATAAATGTACTTTGTTCATTATAGTTGATTATTTTATTGACCTTGTTGAATTCAAGAAGTTCATCCTCGGCAACCTTCAACCGTTCGACAGACTTATTGACCTCACTTTCAAAATATTCCACTGCATTTTCTGACTGGCCGGCTTTCTGAACTTTGTAGGCCTGTTTATATGCCTTTACGAGATATACCAGGGTTTGCTGACATATCCCCGCGTCGTCCGATTCATAGGAAAGTTCGATGTTATCGCTGTTTTGTAAACGCTTTACACTGAGTTTTCCCAGGATGGTAGCCGGATTATAATAGCTGTTCTTTACACGGATCAGGTTGGAAACAAAGTTGTTATTCGAGGACTCCATATATTGTCGCAGACCGGCAAGTGTCTTTTCAAAGTCACCCTGAACTATTAGCTTTTTTACATCCGCAGGAACATTCTTCATGATTTCATCATAATGGTTCTGCTGTATAATTCCCGGATCGGCCTTTTTAAGTATCAGGTGACTCGCAAACAGCGAAAGTCCTGTCGTTTCAAGTGTTGTATTCGATTTGATGATGCCCATCAGGTTATCGAACTGGGTGGTGACTGTATTAAAAGTAAATCCCGTCAAATCAACGGAATTGCCAGTGGCGAGGCTGGTAAAGACAGTAGTCTGCGATTTGTATGTTAGTGGTTCATTCCTGGTAAAAATAAATACCGTAACGGCCAGGATGAAGGGAACAGACAGAATTAGAAAAATATGCCGCAGAAGAAGCCGGACAAAAAACACTAGGGAGAACTTCATTACAGGGTAAATTTGGTTGTTTTTTGTTTACCTGATTCGAAAACCAATTATTTCTTCGAGTAACCACAAGGCTTTTTGAAAATCATACCGGGCTTTGCTCAAATCAATCTTCGCCATCGAATAGGATATCCTCAATGAGGAGGTCTCAGAAACAGAAATCTGGTTGCTCATAAAATCCTTTTCTGCATTTTCCATGATGATGGTCTGATCATCAAAATTTTCAAATAGAATTTTATAGCTCTCATAGCTATTCATCAGGTTGTTATAGCGATTATAAACTTCTTCCCTGAGTTGTTTTATCAGCAGTTGTTTATTGCTTTGAGTTTGTTCTTGTTCAATTTTCGCCACCTTATAATCATAATGGTCGAAAAATGAGATGACGGGAATTTTAAGGGTCAGACCGAATGAATACCGGGCCTGGGCACTGGCGGAGCTGGTCGGCTGAACGGGGGATACGGTACTGTTGTTTATGTCATAAAACTGCCCATAAGAGAAGATGCCCCCTGCATTAATGATATCTTTGGTCCATTCACTTCTTGCATGTTTTATATCCAGGTTGCTCTTCTGAAGACTTAAATTCTGTACCTTGATTATAGGAGCATGTGTAATGGCAGAATCGATAAGTGTTTCAATGGATGGAATCCGTAATAAAAAACTATCTGCTTCAAGAACAGACGGCAAAACGGTGGGGATGGAATCAGGCAGGTTTGATTGTGCCATGGATTGAATGGAGAGAAAAAGAAAAACCAGGCATGAAAACAGGCAAGGGTGAAATCTTTCAGGCGATTTTATCCCCTGCAAGCGCATTTTCAATTTATATTGTTTAGAAAGAAAATTCGTAGTTTTCATATCATCAATGAGATGTAAATTAAACCGGGTCTTTCTGGAAAAGTGCAGGAAAGGTCCTAAGTATCAGTTTCAGGTCATACCAGAATGAGTAGTTGTTTCTGGCAAAATGGTCGGCATATTCATTATCATAGCGATGCCGCTCGCTTTCGGACATGATGCCACCTTTGCCACGCAATTCAACCTGCCACAGGCCGGTGATACCAGCGGGCGCAAGAAACCGCTTTGCAATCTCATCGTTGGTCAGTTTTTTTCCCTCATAAACTGGCAGTGGCCGGTTCCCGACAATCGACATATCCCCCTTGATGACATTGATCAGTTGCGGGAGTTCGTCGATACTTGTATTTCTGATAAACTTCCCGACTCTGGTCACCCTGGGGTCATTGGAGATTTTAATGAAAGTCGGTTTTGACTTATCGATTTTTGCTTTCTGTGCTGTGTACCAATTATCACAGATCTCATGGGAACCGATGTAACGAAGTTCCGAACAGGTTGTTCCGTCTGTTCTTTTGGCACATTCAGGGCAGGGCTCGCTGAAATCAATTTCAGAAATGGTTGCAGCGGATGCATATTGATTTTTATCTTTGGCAAGGTTGCTGAGTTGCTTGTCCGATCCGACCCTCATCGACCGCAACTTGTAGAACAGAAATGGGTCCAATCCTGTGCCCATCCGTTCAGAGGTATAATAGATTTTACCTTTTCCTTTCGACTCGATGAAGATTGCGGCGGCAACAGCCAGCAACAGGGGAGAGAGGCATATCAGCGCCAGCGATGCAACCACGATGTCAAATAGTTTTTTAACCAGGGGCATGTGATATTCTCCGACCACTATCCCTATTTTCCTGTAATTGATCAGGTCATGAATGCGCGTCACGATGCCGTCAATATCAGTAAGCGGTAATATGTAGAAATCGTCTATTGCCTGTTTGTAGGCTCTTTTTTCCTGGTTCCACGCCCGTTTATAGACAGATTCCTGGAATTCATTGCATAATAAAATGAATGAAACATATTTGAATTTCTGATCTCCTCTGACAAGGTCGTTTCGCAGGAGGTCATGCATTCCAAAGCCATCACCCCCGGCCAGGTTCAATTCGCAAAGAATTGCATTCGGTTTATTTCCTGCCCTGAGGTAGGCGGTTGCGGCCATCGCATCAATCTTATGGGTGAGCGATATCCCGGGATGGGCGTTCAATGCATTAATTTCATCCGCAGAATTGCCAATATAAAGTATCGATATTTGTCCCATGGTTAACAAATTATTCATAAAACCATTGCTTACCACTTGATTGCATAGTGAATCGGGTCAAGATTTTTCTTCACCAGCTCAGTGAGTTCGACCGGGCTGAAGGGTTTCGTCAGATAATCCTGTGCACCTGCCTGGTAGCATCTTACGCGGTCTTCACTTTTTTCACTGGCGCCAGACAGCATGATTACAGGAGTGTGTTTGGTAAAACCCCTTTTCCGAAGCATCGTAAGAAAGTCATAGCCGTCCATGTTTGGCATTTGAATGTCGGAAATGATCAGGTCGGGGAGGTTTTCCTCGAGCCATTCGAGCGCTTCCTTTCCGTCCTTTTTGGCCACAACATCATAATTTTTTGATAGAAATTTTTCCAGCAGCAAACGCATGGTTTGCTCATCGTCGATAATCAGAATCTTGTGTCTCATATACAAAAGAAATATTGCAATAAATTGTGATACTTAATTGGTCTCCATGCTTCAAATTACTCGAAAATATTTACAAAGATACACTATTCAAAAATATGAATTATTATCCAATGTAAGGTACAGGATAAGTGAATTGATTTAATAATAATTACTTATTTTATTGTAGGTGTTTGCCCTACAAGGGGCGAGTCTGAATGAGTCAGCCTAACATTCAGCCTTTTCTTGAGGTATAATGGAGTGAATCGCCCCATTCGCCATACCCGATGCTATCGCCGGCCATATGGATCCGGGCTTCGAGGCAGCTTTTGCATTCCTCTGCCTCGTCATCGAGGCAGGGCTTGTTTTCATAAAGAAGATAGTCCTGCCGGTATTTTACCGGGGTCAGATTCGGCATGATCACGTTGGCGCCTACCATCAGCGCCTTTTCGCGGCCCTGCGGGTCGATGGTCTGCATGGCTGTGGTTGCTGCAATGTTGATATTTTTCATCATGATCCTCAGAATGGCGACCATTTTCAACGAAAGGTCAAAGCGTTCTTTCAACGGCAGGAGTTTATCCCGGTGCCGGTAAAGGGGAGTGTCCTGATGCTCGATAAATGGCCCCATCCCTGCCATGTCAATATCAAATTCCCTGAAGAATATGAGGTCGTCTGCAAGATCGGAAATGGATTGGAACGGCAACCCGATCATCACCCCCGTGCCAACCTGGTACCCGGTTTTCTGAAGGGTTTTCAACGCTTCCAACCGCCTGTGATAGTCGTGTGCCTTGTTATTCGGATGGAGTTTCAAATACAGGTCCGGATTTGAAACTTCGATGCGCAAAAGATACCTGTGCGCGCCTGAGTCATACCACCTGCGATAGGTCTCTTCACTTTGCTCGCCCAATGAAAGGGTTACGTGGATATTTCCGTCGGTTTGCCTGTGTATTTTCCTTAAAAGTGCGTCGATCTTATTGACAAATGCCTTGTTAGTCTGCTCTCCCGACTGGATGACGATGGAGGCGTATTTATTCTGATAAGCGTAATCCACGGCTTCCATCACTTCGGCATCGGTCATCCTGTAACGTGCATAATGACTGTTCCCTGCACGGATTCCGCAGTAATAGCAATTTTTCCGGCAATAGTTTGAGTATTCGATCAGTCCTCTGAAATAGACTTTTTTCCCTACGAAGGCCTCTTTTGTCTCTTTCGCTTTTTCAAAAAGATTAAACCGATCTTTCCCGGCGGTTCCGAGAAGGAAAATCAGGTCATCCCTGGAGAATTGTTTTTTATCAAGTATATTTTCAACATTATCCACCCAAAGAAGTTATGTAACGGGTTAAACCTTTGATTTTTGAATCAGCTCCGAAAACTTTTTTTCACCGCTAAGTCGCCAAGACGCTAAAATTTAAATAATTGAATTTGCGTTCTTTGCGTCTTTCCGCCTTTGCGGTGAACATTTTATTTTGGCTTTTTGGAGTAGACTTATTTTTGAATCTTGCAATTTGTATGGTGCTTGATTGTCTCCTGCTACACGTTAAACCTGATATGCAGAATATCCCCGTCACCGACAACGTAATTTTTTCCTTCAATCATCAGTTTGCCGTGTTCCTTGCAGGCGTGCTCCGATCCAAGCCGCATGAAATCATCATATTTCATAACCTCCGCCCTGATAAATCCACGTTCGAGGTCGCTGTGGATAACACCGGCAGCCTGGGGTGCCGTCATTCCTTTTGTGATGGTCCATGCCCTTACCTCTTTCGGACCGGCTGTGAAGAAACATTGCAGGTCGAGCAGGTGAAATGCCGCCCGCACAAGCCTGTTCACGCCGGGTTCGGTCAACCCTGCATCGGAAAGAAAAGCAAGGCGGTCCTCCTCGCTGTCAAGTTCAGCAATTTCCGATTCCATTTTTGCCGCAATAACAAGCACTTCCGCATCCTGGCCCTTCACTGATCCAATGAACTTTTCCGTATAATCATTTCCGCCGGTTGCCGATGAATCGTCTACATTACACACATACATCACGGGCTTGTCGCTCAGCAGGAACATATCTTCCATGAACCGCCGTTCGTCGACGGAGATTGGCGCGGTGCGGGCCGACTGGAACGATTCAAGATGGTTTTTCAGCACATGCAGCACATCGAGGCCATGTTTAGCATCTTTGTCGCCGGCTTTTGAAAGTTTCTCCATCCGGGATATCTTTTTTTCAACCGATTCCAGGTCTTTGATCTGCAGTTCAAGGTCTACAATTTCACGGTCGCGAACGGCATTCACGGATCCTTCGAGATGAGGAAGCTGCGGGTCGTCAAAACAGCGGATCACATGGATCAGCGCATCAACATTGCGGATGTCGGAAAGGAATTTATTGCCTTCGGTCTGGCTTCCTCCCTTTGAAAGTCCGGGGATATCGACCATCTCCATGGTAGTCTGAATGACTTTGACCGACTTGATGATCCGGTCGATGGCCAGCAGGCGTGCATCAGGCACATTCATCACCCCGAGGTTGGATTTGGTCCCTGAAAAGGCAGCAGCGTGGGTTTCAGCCCTGTTGTTTGATATACAGTTGAATAAAGTAGTCTTTCCGGATCCTGAAAGTCCGATGATTCCGCATTTTAAGGGCATAGAGCGTAGATTTTAGCGTGCAAAGTTAAGAAATTAAAATGATCATTTGCTCTGACCATATATCAACGCACTGGCATTCAGCTTGTTTTGAGTCTTTGGACCGGAAGGGTCAAAAATTGTATTCAGGAAATCCTGGTAGGATGCCAGATCGTGGTACTTTGTCAGTTCGAGGTTGAAGAAATAAAGAGAATCCAGGCTAAAGGTGGGGAAGGTTTGCAGCATGTTGGCAGACAGGTTCGGAAGCCTGATATCTGCCAGGGTATTGTTTCCGGACATGGTCCATGTAAATGACTGGTTGTTTCGTCCATAGAACTGCCAGGTGGCGCACGTTGTGGTAAAATCCCCGTAGGTGGTTGCTTCTAATTTTCCCGCAGGATGTGTTGTCACAGACCCGACATGAGCATCTATTTTATCAAAGGCAGCCGGGATATCTCCATTCCTCCGGCACGAATAGGATGTCATTGAATCCCAGTTTTCAATGAGTTTCAGCTCACTGTGATAACCCTGGAAATGACCCGGCAAAACCGCAACACGAACCAGGTTGCCGGCGGGGACACTGCCAAGGGAAAAGTCGGTCATGACAGGCAATCCGTTTTCATAATCTGCATCCCTGAATCCCCAAATCCTCGCTTCATAATACTGACCGCTCATGCTGATGTTGCTGAAAACCGGGGATACAGCGTCAGACATATCTACAGTGTAGGTGCCTCCGGGGTGTATGCCGCTGATGAGTTTATAAACCTCATCCTGGTTGTGTTCTATTTTAATATAAAGTTCATCAGGATCGACATACGATAAATCCGTGACGTCGGTATAGTTTGTGGTAAGATTTGCATAACCGGCATTGGCATACAAGATCAGTGCAGGCTGGGGGATGTTGGACAGGCTAACGGTAAAATGGCCCAGCGTATCCGGCCGGTGTCCCTGTAAGGTCCATTCAGCGGTTGCGACCTGCAGATAGGATTTCATGGAAATCTCGAAATTATGCATGGACGGCTCCCATGAGGCGATGGTCAGCGTAAACCGTAAAGGATTTTTAATGCCCGGCCTGGTGTATAACAATAGTTTGCCGTTCCCTTTGAAGGCGGTATCTGCGATAACGTTTCCGAGGGAATCAGAGGCAAAAATGATCGCCCCCAGTTTCGGATTAATATAGTTAGCGGTAAAATTGATGGTCATCAAAACTGTTTTTGCCTCCGGAAAGGTTTCAACATCTTTTCGGCAGCCACCGGAAAGCAGCATGATGGTCATAAGGATCATAAAACAGGATCGAGGAATATTTCGTATTGTCATGTTGTTCTCAGTAAAAAAAATGCTGCAATCATTTATGAATCTTCATCTTAAGGTTGAAGGAACAGGGTTCAACGCAGAATGCAAAGTTACGGAAAAATGCCGAGAAATCGGGATTCATCATTCCAGCGATCAGAGTATACTGAATCTTGGCAGGTTTGCAATCGCAAAGCTGCTTAGATTCAGTTATACTGAGCGTTTGAGTTTGCTTATCCTTGCAAACTCAGGTAGTCGAAGTATATCATAAATTTACCTTGGACCTTTAATTTTTTCTTACTATCTTTGCACCCCGTTTTCCAAGGGTGAAATGGAACCCGTTCTTTATCTAAATCCCTGTCAGTTAACCAAATGTTAAACCCGGCCAGCGCAATTGCGCAGCCACAAAGCAAAAATGAATGACTCCTGAAGAAACCAATGAGAACATGGAGCTGAATGCTGAGACCAATGTTGAACAAACTGCAAGTGCTGAAACTGAAGCAACGATTACCGAAGAAGCTGTGATCGAAACGGAAGCTGCAATTGTCGAAGAGGCTGTGATGGAAACAGAAGCTGCAATCGTCGAAGAAGCTGTGATGGAAACAGAAGCTGCAATCGCCGAAGAGGCAGTGATGGAAACGGAAGCTGCAATCGCCGAAGAGGCTGTTGCTGCCGAAGAAACTGCCATCATCGAAGAGGCGCACATCGAAGCTGAAGCTGCAGTTGAAGCAGAAGCAAAGCCAGAACCCGTTGCCGAACCCGTAGTGGAGGCACCTGCAAGACCAGCCAGGAAAACATATGTTGCACCTGTTGCCCCTGCTGATTTTGACTGGGATGCCATCGGCAAGAAACATGAAATTTATTCCAGTGAAGAACGTACGAAACTGGAAGATGCCTACGATCAAACCCTTCGTGCCATCCAGGACCATGAAGTGATCGAAGGAACCGTGGTCACCATGACCAACCGCGAAGTCATCGTAAACATCGGCTTCAAAAGCGACGGTGTGATCCAGATGAACGAATTCCGCTATAATCCTGAGTTGAAAATCGGTGACAAGGTTGAAGTTTACATCGAGAACCAGGAAGATACCAGCGGCCAGTTGCTGTTATCACACAAAAAAGCACGCATCCTGAAATCATGGGAGCGCATCAACGATGCCTATGAAAAGCAGGAAATTATCAAAGGGTATGTTAAATCCCGTACAAAAGGCGGTCTGATCGTGGATATCTTCGGTATCGAAGCATTCCTCCCGGGATCACAGATAGATGTGAAACCCATACGCGATTACGACGTGTTTGTTGACAAAGTAATGGAATTCAAGGTTGTGAAGATCAACCACGAATACAAGAACGTCGTTGTTTCGCACAAAGCCCTGATCGAAGACGAACTCGAAGCCCAGAAGGCAGAGATCATCAAGAGACTTGAAAAGGGACAGATCCTCGAAGGTACGGTCAAGAACATCACCAGCTATGGTGTATTTGTTGACCTTGGCGGCGTTGACGGCCTGATTCACATCACCGATCTCAGCTGGGGACGTATCAACCACCCTGAAGAGATTGTGAAACTTGATCAGAAAATCAAAGTTGTCATCCTCGATTTCGATGAAAACAAAAAACGTATTGCCTTAGGTCTCAAGCAGCTGACCCCGCATCCATGGGATTCACTGAGCCAGGATCTGAAGATCGGCGATAAAGTAAAAGGTAAAGTGGTTGTCATCGCCGATTACGGTGCATTTGTTGAAATCACCACCGGCGTTGAAGGTCTCATTCACGTTTCCGAAATGTCATGGTCGCAGCACCTGCGCACCGCCCACGATTTCCTTAAGGTAGGTCAGGAAGTTGAAGCCGTCATCCTCACACTCGACCGCGATGAGCGGAAAATGTCGATGGGGATCAAGCAGCTGATTCCGGATCCATGGGCCAACATCAGGGAAAAATATCCGCTCCGCTCCAAACATACCGCAACCGTTCGCAACTTTACCAACTTCGGTATTTTTGTTGAACTGGAAGAGGGTGTCGACGGACTGATCCACATCTCAGACCTCAGCTGGTCGAAAAAAATCAAGCACCCTGCCGAATTCACCAAAATCGGTGAGAGCATCGATGTAATGGTACTTGATGTTGATGTCGAAAACCGCCGCCTGAGCCTCGGTCACAAACAACTCGAAGAAAATCCATGGGATGTGTTCGAGAATGTGTTCGCAGTAGGATCATTGCACCTCGGTACAATCGTCAGCCTGAACGACAAGGGAGCTATCATCGCCCTTCCGTACGGCGTTGAAGGATTTGCACCGCTCCGCCATCTTGGCAAGGAAGACAACAGCATGGCCCGTGAAGAGGAAGCCATGGATTTCAAGGTGATCGAATTTTCGAAAGAAAATAAGAAAATCATCCTGAGCCATAGCAAAATCCACCAGGATGCTGCCAATGCAGACAAGAACAAGGAAGCCAAGACCGGTCTGAAAAAGGAAAGCGATACCAAAAAAGCGGTTAAAAAACTCAAGGATAACCTCGAGAAGACAACCCTTGGCGATATCGATGCACTTGCCAACCTGAAAGCTGACATGGTAAAGGCCGAAAATCTGGCCCGTGATGCCAAGTCTGCGAAAGACGAGGCAACACCAGAAGTTGCTGAAGAAAGCGAGGAAACAGTCACAGAATAATTCCTCATGAACTTCTCGTTGACGGTACTGGGCAGCAATGCGGCAATACCGGCAAACAACAGAAACCTAAGCGCTCATTTGCTCAATGCAAATGAGCGCTTCTTTTTAATTGACTGCGGAGAAGGAACCCAGTTTCAATTACGAAAATTCCACATTTCCTTTCAGCGGATCAAACATATTTTCATCAGCCATTTGCACGGGGACCATTTTTTCGGACTTATCGGGCTGCTCAATTCCATGCATCTTCTGGGGCGCAAGGAGGAACTTCACCTGTATGCACCCTCCATGCTGTCTGACATTATCAGCCTGCAGATGGAGGCATCCCAGACGACACTGAAATATCCCCTGGAGTTTCATCCGCTGCTCATGGACCAGTATGATCTGATCCTGGAAAAGGAGCGGATCACAGTGCACAGTTTTCCTCTCCGTCACAGCATCCCGGCATGCGGGTTTGTTTTCCGTGAGAAAAACCCGCCGCGCAAAATTGCTGAACCACGTTCATATGCTTATTGCAGTGATACAGGTTATTCCGAAGCCATCATACCGTATATTCAACGGGTTGGTTTGCTGTATCACGAGGCGACGTTTATGAACAACCTTGCTAACATTGCAGCGGATAAGCTCCATTCCACTGCTGCTGAAGCGGCCACCATCGCGTTGAAAGCCGGTGTTAAAAAATTGCTCATCGGCCATTTCTCAGCAAGATATGAAGATGTCGGGCCATTGGTTTCAGAGGCCCGTCTTGTTTTTCCCGAGACGTACCCGGCAGAAGAGGGTATTTCTATAAATATCTGACGAGTCAAGTCTATTTTTTTATAATTTTGCCGCGAATTTGTTGCTGGTTCACCTTCTGAAAGTCTTCAGTCGGTGTGAAAAGGGAATCCGGTTTGAAACCGGAGCTGTTCCCGCAGCTGTAAGCTCCATAAAAGTTTTCGACCTCTTATTGTCACTATCCTGCCCCGGCAGGATGGGAAGACTTCGAATAACGGAGCAAGCCAGAAGACCTGCCATCAACTATTTTCGTAGCTTTCGGGAGAAAAGCGAAGAACCATTTAACCTGAAATAAATCATGAAGACCAGACTGAACACCTTTGCATGGGCTATGCTCATGGTAACTCTAATTGCCGGTTGTAAAAAAGACGGGGAAACTCCGTATAATCCGGTGGGTCCGTACGCAAACGGGGCATTTATCATCAATGAAGGAACATTCGGGCAGGCAAATGCCTCCGTGAGCTTCTACGATTTTGGCGGCGACAGTGTGAGAAATCTGATTTTCACAAAGGCCAACAATCATGCCCTGGGGCAGTTGCTCCAGTCAATGTATCTCGTCAACGGCAAAGCCTACATGGTATTAAACCTGTCGGATACAGTCGTGGTAACCAGCACAAGCGATTTCAGGCAGGCGGGATCCATCACCGGGTTAAGTTCACCGAGGTACATGACCTCCTATAATGGCAAAGGATACATTACCCAATGGGGTGAAAACGGGGTGGTAAAAGTGGTAGACCTGGGTTCCAATGCTGTAATCCGGACAATTACTGTCGGAATGGGGCCTGAACAGGCGATTGTTGCCGGAGGAAATATCCTGGTGTGCAACGGGGGTGCCTATGACCACGATTCAACGGTTTCGGTCATCGATCCGGCAATGGATAAGGTCGTTCAAACGGTACAGGTCGGTGATAACCCTAAGGAAATGGTGGTTGATAAAAACAACGACATCTGGGTGATTTGTTACGGATATATCAAATATGATGCGTCTTTCAATATCATTCTGGAGACGCCTTCGAAGCTGGTCAGATTATCGGGACAATCGTATGAAAAGGTTGCCGATTTTATCATTTCACCCACAGCACATCCTCAGCATATTGATATCAGCAAGGATAAATCCACGATCTATTATGGCGGCGGATTTGGTTATTCCGGGATTTATGCCATGGATATTACCGCTTCGGCTGTCCCGGCAACGCCAATCGTCGACGGCAGTAAGTTTTTCTATGGTTTCAATGTCAGTCCCTGGAACGGAGAGATATACGCGATGGATGCAACTGATTTCACGACACCCGGCATCCTTTGCCGCTATTCGGCACAGGGAAGCATGATGAAGCAGTATACGGTGGGTGTGGCGCCGAACGGGGCGCTGTTTAAATAGCGAAATAGCGAAATAGCGAAATGGCGAGATAGCGAAATTGTGAAAAAAGGTTTTCGCAGGTTTTCTGATGAACCGGGAGGTCGTTTTTTTAAAACATTCCTTCGCTCAGTTCATTTACCGTCAGGCCGGAAAAGTAGTCGCCGATGTCGAATGGGTTAAGGGCTGTGAGAATTGCCGCGTGGTTGTGTGAAACGCCCGTCAATGCTGCTTCAATGTCTTCCGTATCAAATCTGCTGAAATAATCTCCGAAAATTTTGATATTCAGGATGATGCCATTGTGCACGTCAAGGTCAAATTCGATGGTCCCGCTTTTTTCGGTCCTTATCACTTTCCTGAAGTTGTAGTTCGGAGAGTAACCGAAATTCCAATCCCAGGTGCTGTACTTATTTCGTACAAGTTCATGAATGTTTTCATGATCCTCCGGGGAAAGTTCAACGATCCTGGCATCAGGATATTTTCCGGCAATGTGGTTCTGGATCATTTCTGCAAACTGCAGAACATCCATGGGGCTTCTGAGGTGTTCGCTGATGTTGGTCACCCTGCTGCGAACAGATTTAACTGCTTTGTCCCGGAATTTCAGAGGATCGGCATTCAGCGCTTCTGAAAGATTTGTGATGTGCGACGAAAACAGCAGCGTGCCGTGATGCAGCACCCTGTTTTTCCATATGTGTTCAGCATTTCCTGAAAATTTCAGGCCGCCGATTGTGAGATCGTTCCGGCCTTCGAACCTGGCATCGATGCCCATTTTAAGCAGCACTTCCAGGATCGGTTCCGTGTATTTCCGAAAATCAATAAGTTTATCTTCCCTGCCTGTTTGAATGAAGGTGAAATTCAGGTTTCCAAGGTCATGAAAAACCGCACCCCCGCCGCTTAAACGGCGAACGACCGGTATGTTTTGCTGCCTGACATAATCTGCGTTGATCTCTGACAGTGAATTCTGATGTTTACCGACAATGATGCACGGCATGTTCCGCCACAGCATGAAGGAATCCTCCGGGTAGTTTTTTAACACATATTCTTCAGTGGCGAGGTTGAAGTAAGGATCGGTATTGTGCCGTTTGATGATGAGCATTATCCGTATTTTTGAGCAAAATTAAGTCTTTCTTGCAAATAGGTCGTTATCTTTGCAGCCTTTACTGTTTTCCTGACTATTAAACCGAACCTATGGATTATTTGATTTTCCTGGTATTCCGCTCATTTGTTTTCATCTTCAGGTTTTTGCCATTTCGTTTGTTGTACGGATTTGGCGACCTTGTTTATTACATTGTTTTCTATATTCTTCCGTACAGGAAGAATGTGGTCCTGTCAAACCTCCGGAATTCTTTTCCCGGGAAATCAGAAGCAGAGGTTATCCGGATCGCGAAAGGGTTTTATCATCATTTTGCAGATATGCTGATCGAAAGCCTTAAAGCCTTTACCATGACAGAAGAGGCCGTGATGAAGCGGTATACTTTCAATCACACTGCTTCCGTGGATGAATTTTACAAAGCGGGGAAACCGGTAATATGTGTGGCAGGTCATTACGGGAACTGGGAGTGGGCCGGCATTGCCGCTGGCAGGCAAATGCTGCATAAACCTGTGGGATTTTACAAGCCGCTTTCGAATAGATACATTGACAGCTTTATTCAGAAGACCAGGGTACGCGGGCGGTCAAGTCTTGCCTCCATCCTAAAAACCAGTGAAACGTTTAATACCGATTACGGCGAGCCTGCTGCATTTTATATGGTTGCTGATCAAAGCCCTTCAAGTGCCAGGCTTGCCTACTGGGTCAATTTCCTGAACCAGGATACAGCCGTTTTGCACGGGCCGGAAAAATATGCCAGGGTGCATAATTTTCCTGTGTTTTTCGCAAGTATAAAAAAGATCAGGAGGGGATACTATTCAATCGACTTTAACCTGCTCGAAGCCGAACCCAATCAAACAAAAACCGGCGAGATTACCGGCCGGTTCATGAAAATGCTGGAAGATATTATTACGGAGAACCCAGAATATTACCTGTGGTCTCACCGCAGGTGGAAACTCAAACGCTAACCCGTTTCATTTGCATTTTAACGCTGCATTTTGACTTTTGAATTCTCACAAAAGACCACCATTGCGGTATATCGCCAGCTGCGCATCATAAAACTTATCCAGTTTCACGCTTTTCCCGTTTCTGAGGTTTGACAAAGTTCCTTCAACAAAATCCACCTTTACCTTATCACCATGCTGTATTTCTGCAAGTGCAATGATTTCCGGTTTGCAGGTAAGGATCGGCATAGCGGCATTGATAGCGTTTCGTTCGTAGATTGCACCATACGATTCGGCGAGAATGCAACTTATTCCAAGTGACAGGAAACAGTCAACCGCCTGTTGGCGGGAGCTGCCGGCGCCGAAATTTTTCTGAGTGATCACAATGTCACCCGGATTTGCCTTCTTCGCAAAATCTTCAAATCCTTTCAGGTTGTCAAAGGTGTACTGTCCCATCTCTTTGATATCCGTGATCGTCAGGTAACGGTTGTGAAAAATCATGTCGGTGTCAATATCGTCTTTGGGAATGATCCATACACAGCCCTCTACCACGGTTGGTTTTTCAACTTTCACTTTTTCGTGACGTACGACCGGTGATGCGCCAGTATTCCCTGTTGCATGAAACAGCATAGGCTCGGCAGGGATCTGGTCGGGCGTGGTGATAAATCCTGCGACTGCAGATGCGGCAACAACAGCGGGGGAGGCCAGGTAAACAAATCCTTTGCCCTGTTTCCCTTCAAAATTTCTGTTCCCGGTGCTGATGGTCACTTCGCCCGGCCCGTTTTGACCGACCTGGCCGGCGGCGCAACCTGCACATCCGGCATTGGAAACCATCACGCCGGCCTCTTTGAAGACCTGGATAAGCCCTTCGTCCATCGCCTGTGTCCAGATTGCATCCGTTGAGGGAACGATTTTAAGGACCACGCCGGGCGCAACCTTGCGTCCTTTCAGAACCGAAGCCGCGGCACGCAGGTCCTCGATTCTGCCATTTGTGCAACTGCCTATGAATCCTGAATCAATTTTATTCCTGCGAACGTTTTCAATGGAGGTGTCGTCATGCGGATGGCCGGGTTTTGCTACCATTATGACAAATTTGCCCAGGTCGATATCAAATACCTGTTCGTATGCGGCTTCCTTCCCGGCAGTAATTCCCTCATAATCCTTCCCGGTAATGACTTTCAGCTCATTCAGCAATGATTGCGATGTCGGGAAAAGAATGATGATGGCACCCATTTCCGTTCCCATTGAAGCAATGGTGATGCGCTCGGCCAGCGTGAACTTTTCGGTTTCTTCGCCATAGATTTCCACCGAATAGCCCAGGAGTTTGTTCGCACCAAAAATCGAGAGCAGGTTCAATACAATGTCTTTGGCTGTCAGGTTGGCGGGTCGTTTCCCGGTGAGGTTAATTTTTACCGATGCCGGAACCTTGAACCATACCGCACCCTTCGCCCATGCGGCAGCGATATCCTGGTCGCCCATGCCCTGCCCGAAGGCTGCGATCGCTCCCATGATATTTGCATGCGAATCGGTAGACACAAAGGTGCTTCCCGGCCATGTAAGTCCGTTGTCGATGGCAAGATGGGTGCCAATCCCAGCATCAACATCATAAATCCTGATACCGTTTTCGCGGGCATACTGCCGGCAATAATGCTGGTTTGCCGCATACTTCTGATCGGAACCGCCCGGGTTGCAGTCGAAAGTGAAGATGGTCTTCTGAGGATCGTTGACCGTCAATCCGTTGTCAACCAGGTTTTTTACAACATTGGCCCCGCCAAAGTCACGGGCGGCGCGGGTATCGATCATCACATCCACGATGTCGCCCGGCTTTACGGTTTGCTGACTTGAATGGTTCGCTATGATTTTTTCAATAATATTCATATTTTTCAAATTAATTATTTAATTCAAGAATGCAGGCAATGCAGACAATGCAGGCAATGTATTCTGTTCATTGCTTTCATTGCTTCATTGCTTCATTGCTTGCATTCTTATCATTGTTTTCATTGCATTCATTTGCTACTTTAGTCTGTCCCTGAACGGTTCAAAGGTCATGAAATCCGCATGATGAACCACAAATGCTTCGGTTGTCCGTTTAACCATGTCACCTTCGCCTGCATGTGTGGCAATGATGTGGCAGACTTCAGCCGGTACGCCACATTGTTCAGCCAGTGAAACACCGGAGAACGGGTGCCGGAGGTATTTTCCGTACCTTCCCTGGAAGGATTTGCCGCTGGCATCTAATTCATATTCCAGCAGTTTGCCGACATCTGCCAGGATAGCCCCGGCAATCAGGACGTCCATTTTCACAGGAAGATCCTCCTTGAAAAATTCGTTCATTTTGGTACCGGCATCCCGGGCAACATGAACCACGCACCGTTTGTGGGCCATAAAGGAGACCTTCATGTCGGGACCGGCAAGCAGGGTAAATGGAATTTTATTCAGGTCTTCAGGGGTTAAAACGCTTCTTTCGAGCGCAAGTTCCCACGTTTTTGCAATTTTTTCGCGGAGTTCGGGATCTTCAATCCACATCAGTTCCGGCCAGAGGGTGATAATTTCTTGGGTCATACTTTCCGTTTTTGTGAAGGGTGACAGGGTGACAAAGTAACAAAGTGACAAGGTGACAAAGTAACAAGGTGACAAGGTGACAAAGTGACAAAGTGACAGGGTGACAGGGTGACAAAGTGATAAGGTGACAGAGTGACAAAGTGATAAGGTGATAAAGTTCGTTTTACCTTGTTACCCTGTTACCCTGTTACCATATTTCCCTGTCACCCAAATTTTTTAAAGTTTAGCAATAATTGCGTCCGCCATCTGCTGCGTGGTTGCTGCTCCTTTGCTGAATGCTTCGGGAGTCCCCGGCAGTTTAATCATGTCGTAGGTCATCACTTTTCCCTCTTCAACAACTTCTGCAACAGCTTTGGATATTCTGGCAGCCATTTCCATCTCGCCAAGGTGTTCGAGCATCATTACAGCAGAGAGGATCATGGCGGTCGGGTTTACGATCGACGGGTTGAACTCCGCATATTTCGGAGCGGAACCGTGCGTGGGTTCGAAAACAGCAATTTCGGGTCCGATGTTTGCGCTGCACGCAAATCCGAGTCCGCCGATAAGCCCGGCAAAACCATCGGAAACGATATCGCCGAACATGTTTCCTGCAACCATCACGTGGTATGTTTCAGGGTTCTTTGTGAGCCACATCATCTGTGCATCGATGTTTGTGTCCTGCACCTTTATCCCGGGATATTCGTTCCGAGCCATTTCCTGGGCCATTTTCAACATCATCCCCGAGGTTTCACGGATCACATTGGGCTTTTCGCAAACGGTAACGGTGTTGAATCCGCGTGCTTTGGCATATTCAAAGGCTGCTTTCAGTATCCGTCCGGTATATTTTTTTGTAAATATGCGGGTAGAGACGGCCAGTTCCGGGCGCGGGCACCAGGCAAAATTATCCCTGAATTTCTTGTGGGTCATCAGTGCATCGTAAACCTGGTCGGAAGGATTTGACCATTCAACCCCTCCGTACAAACATTCCGTATTCTGGCGGAAGATCATCGTATCGATGATGGGTTCTTCGATAACACCGCCAAATCCGCGACGGATGAAATTCAGCGGGTTGCCCTTGAAAGTCTTGCAGGGCCTCATGCAAATGTCGAGGTCGTATTTCTGCCTCATGGTCACAATCGGGCTGTAATAAGCAAATCCTTTTCCTTTAAGTTCGGGGGAAAGTTCAGCTTCCGTTTTATCTTTCGGTTTTGAAGTGATCGCACCGAACAGGCCGATTTTATGCTGTTCCAGTAGTTTCTGGGTCCGCTCGGGAAACGGATCGCCTTCCTTGCACCAGAATTCCCAGCCGATATCACCGTGAACGTATTCTGCATCAAAACCGGCAGCATCCAGTACGCGGATGGCCTCATCAAGGACGACTTTACCGATGCCATCACCAGGCATCGCAACGATTGTTCTTTTAGCCATAAAAGTATGAATTTGTTTGTAAAAAAAAGAGTGTGAAATTTTTAACAAATATACATTAAAATCACATTACCCAAAACAAGGGATGATAATTTCATGCAAATGTCAACTCGGTCAGAACCCGGGATGAAGCGCCTGGGCAAGCCAGAAACAAAGTGCTGAAACGATGGCGGCAGCCGGGATGGTGAGCACCCAGGCAATCACGATGTTCAGGGCAATCTTCCATTTGATGCCAGTGAGATTGGTGACCGCACCCACACCGATAATCGAACCGGCAATGGTATGGGTCGTCGAAATGGGAATACCCATGCTTGTCGCCAGAAAAAGAGTAAGTGCACCGGAAGTCTCAGCAGCGAAGCCATGGACTGGTTTTAATTTTGTGAGTTTCATTCCCATTGTCTTAACAATCCTCCATCCGCCGATGCCTGTTCCAAGGGCCATGGCTGCAAAACATGCGAAAATAATCCAGTTTGTCTGGGGGTTCATGAGCGACAACTGTGCCGAGGGGTCCAGTTTCCTTGCCGCAACAAGCAGGGCAACGATAACTCCCATGGTTTTTTGGGCATCATTTCCGCCATGTCCCAAGGAATACAGTGCAGCGGAAAATAATTGACCGCGTCTGAAAATGCTGTCAACCTTTTTAGGAGTGAATTTATGGAATATCCAGATAACCGCCAGCATAAGCCCAAAGCCAAGCACAACGCCAATCAGCGGTGCAATTGGAATAAATGTCGCCGTTTCCATCACCTTGGACCAATGGATGATGCTGGTCCCTTTGTGTGCCATCCCTGCACCAACCAGTCCGCCAATAAGTGCGTGTGAGGAGCTCGAAGGCAGTCCGTACCACCAGGTGACAAGGTCCCAAAGAATTGCTCCAAGAAGTCCGGTGAGGATGATGTATATGAAGGCAGGGTCTGCCGGGTCGATGATGACAATCTTGGCGATGGTATTGGCAACTTTCGGGGCAAAAACGAACATCGCCGCGAAATTAAAAAAGGCAGCCCAGTATACTGCAAATTTTGGAGACAGTACTTTTGTGGAAACGATCGTGGCAATGGAATTTGCTGCATCATGAAATCCGTTGATGATATCGAAAATCAATGCAACGGCAATGGTGATGACAACAATGACTAATATTGAATTCATAGATGGTTTATAAGGGATTGAAACAGGTCATCAGGCATTGTCGATCAGGATACTCTCAATGGTATTGGCAACCCGTTCGATACGGTCAACGGCTTTTTCCAAACGTTCAAAAACTTCTTTCCATTTGATGATCATCATGATATCATTTGTTTTGAAAAGATTGGCGATGGCAATGCGTGAAATATCGTCTGCCTGGTTCTCGAACTCATGGATCTGCGCACATTTATCCCTGATGGTCTTACTGTTCTTTTTTGTATTCCGAAGGTCTTTGATAGCCTCTTCCAGCACCAGGTTGCTGTTGTGGATGATCTTGGCAAATTCAAGCGTGTCGGGCTTAAGTTCTTCAATATCATAATAAAATAACCTGAAAGTTGCTGCATTCATCTGATCGGCAAAATCGTCCATACCGTTCACAAGCTGGTAAATCTGGTCGCGGTCAATAGGGGTGATGAATGTTTTATGCAGCAGATCGATGCACTCCTTGGCAACTTTATCGGCTTCCCGTTCGAGACGTTTGATGGCCTTGGTGGCGACTTCGGGATGTTTCTTCTCCTTTACCAGCGCAAGGAACTCAACACTGATCTGGATATTGGTACTCATCAACCTTTCGAAATAATCAAAAAAGGCATATTCTTGGGGGAGCAGTCCTCGTAACATGGATGAAATTTATAAGTAAATAATGAGTTTAAAAACGGGTTGATTTAACAAAACGTTCAACCGTGTCAAAAATAGACAAATTGGTGCAATTGAAGTCAACATGTTAACATCTTCTTATTATTTTCTTACTTTTGAGGCCGTATCAAATTATGGAAAAATTAACTCATTATCTCGAACATCCTGTTTTCAGTGTAGTCTCGGCAGTTGCAGGCAGCATGCAGGTGCGCGCTTTTGTGATCGGTGGATTCGTTCGGGACTTGCTGCTGCATCGCGACAACAAGCAGGACATTGACATTGTCGTAACAGGAAGCGGTATCGATTTTGCCCACCAGGTCGCCGAAATGCTAGGGGGAGATGTTCCGGTGAAATTCTTCAGGAATTTTGGCACGGCCATGCTGAACTACCATGGATGGAAAATCGAATTTGTGGGCGCCCGGAAGGAATCCTACCGGCGCAATTCACGCAAACCGCTTGTGGAAGACGGTACCATCGAGGACGATCAGAAGCGCCGTGACTTTACCATCAATGCCATGGCCATCGATTTGACGGCTGAAAATTATGGACTGCTGAACGATCCCTTCGATGGCATCGGTGACCTGGAGCGCAGGGTCATACGTACACCGCTGGACCCGGATATCACTTTTTCCGATGATCCGCTGCGCATGATGCGCGCCATCAGGTTTGCCACCCAGCTGAATTTCATCATTGAACCATCCTGCTTTGAAGCAATATCAAGGAATGCCGAACGGATTTCAATCGTCTCCATGGAGCGTGTTTCCGATGAATTCAACCTGATCATCCAGGCGGCGGTTCCATCGGCGGGATTTCGGATGCTGGATGAATGCGGACTTCTTAAAATCATATTCCCGGAATTTTGTGAGCTGAAGGGCTCCGAAATGATCGAAGGCAAGGGACATAAGGATAATTTTTATCACACGCTGGCCGTGCTCGACAATGTTGCGCAGGTGTCGGATAATCTGTGGCTGCGCTGGGCATCGATACTCCATGACATTGCCAAGCCGCTCACCAAAAAGTTTATCCAGGGTACGGGCTGGACTTTTCATGCGCATGAATTCAGGGGCGCCAAAATGGTTCCGCATATCTTCAGGAAGCTGAAACTTCCGCTGAATGAAAAGATGCATTATGTCGAGAAACTCGTTCTGCTACATCTCCGCCCGATCGTCCTGGCTGAAGATGTCGTGACGGATTCGGCGGTACGCAGGCTGCTGTTTGAAGCGGGAGACGACATTGATGACCTGATGCTCCTTTGCAATGCCGACATCACATCCAAAAACCCGGACAAGGTAAAACGATTCATTTCCAATTTCAACATCGTCAGGCAGAAGTTGAAGGAAATTGAGGAGAAAGATCAGTTGCGCAACTGGCAACCTCCGATCACAGGTGAAGTAATCATGCAAACTTTCGGAATACCTCCTTCCAGGCCGGTAGGTATAATCAAGGAAGCAATCACCGAAGCCATCCTTGAAGGCGAAATTCCAAACAATTATGAAGCAGCCTACCAGCTGATGCTCCGGGAAGGGGAGAAACTGGGGCTGGTTAAATCGGTCTTTTGAACCTTTTTTCTATTTTGTTGACCGGAATTTTATATTTTTGAACCGGATTTTAGTTTAAGCGAACATGTTGATTTACCGTTTTAGAATAACTTGCGAGGAGCATGATGGTTTTCTCAGGGAAATAGAGATTCAGCCGAATCAGACTTTTCTTGATTTTCATCATATTATGGTTGATTCAGCTGAATTGCTGCAATGCGACCGGGCCTCATTTTTCAAGACGGATAAAAAGTATATCAAGGACAAGGAAGTCTCACTCAAGGCGGAAAAGAGGCAGGTCAGGAAGTATGATGAGGATCTTGACCAGGTTGTTTCCGAATCGGTCACCCTGCCGCTGATGAAGGTGGAAAAATTAAAAAACTACATCGAGGATCCGCATCAGAAAATGATTTATGAATTTGTTGGCCGTGATTCCTTTTCGTTTCATGTCGAGCTGTTTAAAATATTTCCTTCCGACGGGTCCGTTTCTTTTCCGCGATGTACAAAACGTGTGGCGGAATTACCGAAGAAGGCTGAACAACCCCCTGCAACTGCTGATGTGCCTGTAGCCCCGAAGGTTGTTATTCCGAAGATCCCTCTGCCGAAAATCCAGGAGCTTGTCAAATTTGATGATATCGTGGAAGATATGCAGGAGCTGGCAGCCATTGAAAACGACCTCGAAGGATTGATGGAAGAAACCGCCGACGAACCGGAGCAGGCCGAAACCGAAGAGCATGGTGACCATGACTTTTTATACGGGGAACATGATGAGCCTGAGGAGGATGAAAAAATCGATCATTTAGACGATTACGAGGATATTGAAAACCTGGATAAGCGTTTATCCGGTTTTGACCGTGATTCGGATGACTACTGATGACAGGTTGCTTGTAATCATTGCCGGCCCCACGGCAGTCGGAAAAACATCAGCAGTAATAAGCCTTGCAGGGCTTTTCAACACAGAAATCTTTTCAGCTGATTCCAGGCAGTTCTACCGCGAAATGAAAATCGGGACCGCCGCTCCCTCCCCGGGGGAAATGGCCTCGGTGAAGCACCACTTCGTGCATCATTTGTCAATATCTGAACCGTATAACGTATCACGGTATGAAGAAGATGTACTTGCCCTGGCCGGGAAACTCTTCCCGGAACACCCTGTTTTGCTGATGGCAGGGGGTTCGGGCCTATACATCAACGCTGTCTGCCATGGAATTGACCAGTTGCCCGACCCGGATCCTGAAATTCGCAGGCAGTTGAAGGAGACCTTCACTGCGTCAGGAATCGAGCCCCTGCGACGCGAATTAACACTTCTCGACCCTGAATATGCCCGGCATGTCGATCTCGCAAACCCGGCGAGGCTTCTCAGGGCGCTTGAAGTTTGCCGGGCCACCGGGTTACCTTATTCCAGGTTGCGGACCAGCAGGCCGGTTCACCGAAACTTCAGAATTTTGAAAGTAGGGTTGGAACTTCCCCGGGAAGAACTGTATGAGCGGATCAATGGGAGGGTGGATGCAATGATGCAGGCCGGACTGTTTGAGGAGGCGCTTGCACTTTATCCGTTCAGGCATTTGAATGCCCTGAATACGGTGGGTTACAAGGAATTGTTCGACCATTTCGAAGGTCTGACCACCCTTGAACATGCTGTTGATAAGATCAGGATTCACAGCCGGCGGTATGCAAAACGCCAGATGACCTGGTTCAGAAGCGACCAGGAGATAACCTGGTTTCATCCGCAGGAAGTGGAAAAAATGGCGGAGTTCATTCGCCGGAACAATCAGGACTGACCGTTTGCTGAGTGATACACGATAAGCCCTTCCATGGGATTCTGTAGAATTTTATCGATCCTGATCTGCTCGGATGCGGCAGCCTCCATCAGGATTTCACGATAATAATAGGCAATGGAACCAACAAGGGCGACAGGCGTGTTTTGGAAGTTGTCATAATGTTTGATCTGCGCTTCGAAAAAAGCCAGGAATGAATCTTTTACGAGCCTGTGCACAAACGGGTGCTTCTGCCGCGGCTCCAGGAACTGGCTGAATGAGGCGAGGAACCTGTTGGGGGAGGGGCGGTTGTACAACGCATTGAGGATATCTTCAAGCGTGTAACCGAATTGCGCATCAAACGCTTTACGCAGATCATCAGGAGCCTGTTTCCGGAGATAACTTCCGAGCCATTTTTTACCGAGGTACGAACCCGCCCCTTCATCTCCGAATAAAAATCCCAGCGAGTCAACCTGCTGGAATATGTTTTTTCCGTCATAATAGCATGAATTGCAGCCTGTTCCCAAAATTCCGGCAATGCCTTTCCGGTTGCCGAACAATGACCTTGCCGCTCCCAGCGTGTCATGATAAACAGAAATCTCCGCCTTTCTGAAGAAAATGCGGATGGCATCCCTGACCATGGCATCATTTTTTTCGGTGGAGCACCCGGCTCCGTAAAAATGAACCTCCTTCACATGATCGCCGACAATGAATGGCGCCAGGTCCGCCATCAGCAACGCCTCAATGCTTTCGGATGTATGGAAATAGGGATTTAACCCGTTTGTCGCAATGTTTTTCTTTACGGTTCCCGATTCCATCAAAACCCATGTTGTTTTCGTCGAACCGCTGTCAGCAATAAGTTTCATAAAATTAATTTAAATGTTTATTCGCCTGTCCGCCTGTCCGCCCATCTACCTCTCCACCGCACTCATTGCATTCCTCAGCCCTTTCGCATCCTTCAGGTAGGCTTTCACGGTCCCGACAATGATCTTCGCCTCGATATAAACCGGAACTTTATTCAAATCATCGGTGACCCAAACCAATACATCCTCGTCGCCCTTGAATATCGTACCCTGGACCATCCTGGCTGCAAATTTCACGCACCTGTAGCGTTTGCCGTCTGTCGACTCGATGGTTTCCTTCCCGAGATGCCTGATGTTGATGTCAAAATAGGCATCGTCGATGAGAACTTTAACCTGTTTTGTTGTGTTGGGCGCCATGGACGAAATGTCAAGGGTTCGTGTGTAATAAACGGCGGAAAGCATGTCGAAGGCACAGGAGCGAAGCGGCAGGGTGTCGGTGCGCTGGGGATTGTTGTTGCTCCTGGTATTGGCGATAACTTTTTGCGCATTGTAGTCGAAAGTAAGGGTATTCAGCAAGGTGTATCCCCCTTCGTAAACCATTCGGCGAAAGTCGTGTGACCTGAAGGTTACGGGGTCGATCCAGGAGTCAAAGTAGTCGCGAACCTTGAAAAGGATGTCGTAGGAGATGAATGATCTGCCGGTTCCTTTCAGATGCCAGGAAGGCTTTCCCTGCCATGATTCGTTTGTTACGGAAAAGGTGACTAATCCCGCATCGACCCACACGGGGCCCCAGTTGTAGGAGACTGTGTACCTGATCTGCTCCCCGTCGCCGAATGTGGTATTTACGGGCTGGCATTGCGGCAATGCGCTCTGAGGGAAAATTATTCCTGCGAGTAATAGCAAAAAAAGACCCCAACCCCCAGACCCCTTCCCCAACAAGGCAAGGGGAGAAAGTCCCTCCCTTTTTGGGGAGGGATTCAGGGTGGGGTAAGGAAAATATTTCAGATATGGTATCACTTTTTATTCCATAAAAAATAAACCGGAATCCCAAGCAAAACGATAATTAATCCAGGCCAGGTATATCCGGGCTTATAAATAAACAGGATGACCATCACGATCAACGCGAGGATGATATATGCCAAAGGAATAACCGGATAACCAAATGCTTTGTAAGGGCGCTCAAGGTCGGGCTTTGTCATTCGCAGGCGGAATAATCCCAGGATGGTGAGAACGTAAAAAATAAGGACCGCAAATACAACATAATCAAGCAATTGTCCGTATGTGCCAGAAAGACACAACAATCCTGCCCATATGCCCTGGATAATCAACCCGGTGGCAGGCACTCCGTTTTCATTCAGGGTTCCAACCTTTTTAAAGAAAATACCGTCTTTCGACATGGCATAATAAACGCGCGCGCCGGCAAGGATAAGCCCGTTGTTGCAACCAAATGTGGAAATAACGATGAAAGCAGCCATGATGAGCACCGCATAATTTCCGAATACGCCCGAAATCGCAGCGGTAGCCAGCCTGTCATTGAGTGCATACTGCATTCCCCTGGAGGCAATTTCTGCTCCTTCCGGTGCCCCCCGTACCGGCAAAACGGTGATATAGACAATGTTTGCAAGAAGATACAGGATTGTAACGATCATGGTGCCCAGAAACAGGCTTAGCGGGATGTTTTTCCTGGGATTGATCACTTCCCCGGCAGTGAAGGTGATGTTGTTCCATGCATCCGACGAGAAAAGGCTTCCTACCATTGCCATTCCGACAGCGGCCAGCAGGGCCATGCCTGCGAGGGGGATGTCCTGGCCCCCGTTTCCTTCCCGCTCAGGATTCCAGAAAATTAATTTATTGGTGCTGATTGCCTCATGATTTGTGGCAAATCCTAATCCTATGACAATAAATAAGACAAGCAGGATGAATTTTCCGGAAGTAAAAGCATTCTGAATTTTTTTTCCTTCCTGGATGCCCCTGGTATTTACCCAGGTTAAAAACGCGATGGAACTGATGGCAACAAGTTGCACCGGGCCGAATTTAAAAAAACCAGCCTTGAACCAGATGATGTTTTCTGAGACCGACGGGATTAAAACACCGGAAAATTTCGCAAAGGCCATGCCTACTGCCGCAATGGTCCCCGTTTGAATAACCAGGAAGAGTGTCCATCCATAGAGGAAGCCGGTCAGTGGATTGTAGGCTTCCTTCAGGTAAACATACTGACCACCGGCTTTGGGAAACATTCCGGCCAGTTCCCCGTAGCTGAGGGCGGCGAATACTGTCATGAAACCGGTGATGATCCACACCATCATGAGCCATCCTGGTGAACCAACCATTCGTGCAATGTCGGCACTGACAATGAATATCCCGGAACCGATCATCGAGCCCACAACAATGGCGGTGGAGTCGAAAAGGTTTAGTCTTCGTTGAAATGAATTCTCTTCAATCATATCGATAAATCTTTGATCATTGCCGCTATTTTTCCGAATGCCTCCCCGTCCTTTACCACATACTGCTCGGCTCCTTTTTGGATTGTTTGAAGAGCAATTGCATACCGTTCCTGGCTGGAAAGCATGATAACATGTAAGCCAGGATAATGCTTTTTGATGACCTGTAATATTTCCATCCCGTTGGCAGCATCTTTTTGGACGCTATTCAGGTAATAGTCGAGAATGATCAGATCCGGTTTTTCTGCGAGATGGCTGAGACACTCTTCCCCAGTGTTGAAAACATGGATCTGATGCGGGGTTTTCCGGGTGAGAAAATCTGTAAGCGCATCCGTAAGCATTGTATCATCATCTACAATGAATATTTTTTTCGGTGTTTCTAATTCCATATCAGTTTTTTTACAAAAATAGCAAATAAAAAAAAATACCTTCTAAGATAATTCACAGATGGCCTGCTCTATATCAACCAATATGCCTCTGATTTCAGATACCAGGCTTTGGGAGGCGGACCCGCTTCTGTATTGCTGTTCCACACTGACAGACATGATACCTGTGTTTTTCATGCACATCATGATGAATTTTGTTTTAAAGCCATGAAACTGGTCGGCAACGCATGTGAAATCATCCACAGCGAGGGCAGTGTTAATTTTTTCAAAAAGGATAGGGGCGGATGTTAAAAACATCGTGATGTATTTGTTCATTTTCTCAGTGTCGTTTTTCAAGGTTCAGGCATTCAATCTCACTATCTCAAATATAATTTGTATTAGTTGTCTGTATGTTGTATTTTTATTCTTTGAAAAGGAATATCATATGGACTATCGAACCAAAACCAGGGAAGAACTTGCAACGGAACTTCAGGAAGTACACAAAGAACTGGATTCATTAAAAGTTTCAAAGGGACAAAATATCACAGGGAGCCTTCCTGAGGAAGAACCTTTAACGGTAAGCAAGGAAATTTTCCGGTCAATATTTGAAAATAATTCAGCAGCAATGGCTTTTATCGAACCGGATACAACCATTTCAATGGTCAATGACGAATATTGTAATCTAAGCGGGTACACCAAAGAGGAAGTCATCGGGATAAGCTGGACTCAACAAATTCCGCCTCAGGACCTTGAACGGTTAAAAGAATATAACCGCCGCAGGCTGATAAACCCAAAGGATGCCCCTGATAAATACGAGTTTACTTTCTGTCGAAAAAATGGTGAAATAAGGCATTCGATGATGTCAGTCACAATGTTAAGCAATCAAAAAATAATAGCATCATTTGTTGATATTACCGAACGTAAGGAGGCGGAAGAAAAATTTGTGAAGAGCGAAGCCCAGCTTGCAAATGCACTTGATATTGCTAAGCTGGGTCCCTGGGAATATGATGTGGCAACGGACACTTTTACATTCAACGATCATTTCTACAATATTTTTCGTACGACGGTTGAACGGGAGGGTGGATATACGATGACTTCCGCTCAATATACCCGTCGTTTCGTTGACCCGGATGATATGCTTCAGGTTGGTGATGAAACCAGAAAGGCAATTGAAACGACAGACCCCAACTTCAGCCGTGATATTGAGCATCGCATTATCTATGCTGACGGTGAGACCGGATACATAAACGTTCACTTCTTTATCCTCAAAGATGCACAGGGTAACACTGTCAAGACTTATGGAGTTATCCAGGATATTACAGAGCGAAAAAAAGCTCAGGAATCTCTAAAGGATAGTGAACAGCGCTACCGCAACCTTTTCGATCAGGCAAATGAAGGGCTCATTCTGCTGTCAAAGGATGGTAAATTAGTTGAGGTCAATCAAGCATTCGCTGAGATGCACGGTTACACTGTTGAAGAAATGAAGAATCTCGACATCCGGGAATTGGATGTTCTCAGGGAAGGGGCATTTGAAGCTCGTGCCGAATTAATGCAGCGCATTGATGCCGGGGAGGTTGCCCGTTTTGAGGTCGAGCATTATCATAAAGATGGTCATATTGTTACGTTCAGCGATTCGGCGAGTCTGATAGAAATTGGCGGCCAGCAGTACTATCTGGCTTTCCATCAGGACATTACTGAGCGTAAGCGGATGGAAGCATCTTTGAAGGAGAGCGAGGAAAAATACCGCAACCTGTTCGAAAATGTTCAGGATGTTTTTTACCAAATCGACCTTGCCGGGATTATTCAGGATATAAGCCCGTCCATTAAGCATTTTTCCGAATTTAGCAGGGATGAAATACTAGGCACCAATGTGGCAGACCTTTATTATAATCCAGATGACAGGGGAGCTTTTTTAAAAGCAATATATCAGCAAGGTGAAATAAGGGATTATGAATTATTCATAAAAACAAAGAGTGGCGATAAAAAAGTGGTTTCGTTGAATGCCAATTTAGTTTTCGATGCCGACGGTAAACCAAATCATATAGATGGGGCACTAAGGGATATCACGGATCGTAAGCTTATAGAAGACAAGATTCGTGAAAAAGAGATCCAGTTCAGAAAGCTTTCGTCAAATTTACCTGACCTGATTTATCAATTTTCAAGAAGACTTGATGGAACGTACTGCGTTCCTATCGCATCAGAAGGTATAAAAAATATTTTTGGCTGTTCCCCGGAAGATGTTCTTGAAGACTTTGCGCCGATTGGCAGGGTAATTTTCCCTGAAGACGCAGAAAGAGTAATTAACGACATCGAATACTCTGCAAAGCATTTGACATACTTTACCTGTGAGTTTCGGGTGCAAATACCCGGGAAACCTATCCAATGGATATTTTCCAGATCAACTCCTGAAAAATTGGCAGATGGCAGTATAACCTGGTATGGCTTCAATGCAGATATCACGGAGCTAAAGCAAAATGAAGAAGAGATCCTTGAACTCAACAGGGATCTGGAACTCCGGGTAAAACAACGCACATCAGAACTGGAAGCAGCCAACAAAGAACTGGAAGCTTTTTCTTATTCTGTTTCACACGATCTGAAAACGCCTTTAAGGCATATCCGCTCCTTTATCGGCCTGTTCCTCGAAAATAAATCAAAAGACCTGTCTGAAGAAGACCTTAGATACCTTGACATTATTTCTTCTTCTGCCTCGAATATGGATAAATTGATTGATGCGATACTTTCTTTCTCCAGGCTGAATGGAATCGAATTACGAAACACAAGGATCCGTTCATCGGAGATTGTTCAGCAGGTCATTAAGTTCTTTGATCCTGAAATTCAAAACAGGAAGATCACCTTGAATGTTGAAACGCTGCCTGAAATAAAAGGAGATGAAGATTTAATCCGGCAGGTTTGGATCAACCTGATCTCCAATGCCATCAAATATACAATGAAAAAGCCGGAAGCGATAATAGAGATCGGCAGCAGTTCAACTGACAAAGAGATTACTTTTTACATTAAAGATAACGGAGCCGGCTTTAATGTGAAATATGCAGAAAAGCTATTCGGTGTATTTCAACGACTTCACAAACCCCGCGATTTTGAAGGAATCGGAATCGGATTGGCCAATGTGAACCGGATCATTACACGGCACGGAGGCCATTGCCGGGCCGAAGGAGAAGTGGACAAAGGGGCAACTTTTTACTTTAGCCTGCCGAAATGAAATGGAAAAGTCGCTCCAAACTGATCACATTGCGCCGATCTTGATTGACCGCCTTAACCTTTTAACAATCAATGTACAAGAGGTGTCAATGAGAACCGGCCATGGATGGTCAACTTCACCGGACTGTCCATGACCTTTACTTCATATCTGAACAAGTTCAGGGAAATTGGAAAAGCCGGCCCATCTGGCCAGCTTCCGCTATCTAAAGACAGAATTATATCTTCAAACTACTTTTGTTTTTATGCAGGTGAAAGTATAATTTTGCTTCGTTGCCGGTACGCCCGGGTTATCTGGGAACCAGGCTCAATTTTACCCATGTCGTTTACTGATGAAATTCTGCAAACTCCTCGTCCTGTTAATGTTTTTATCTCTTTCACCGGGGATCGGTTACGCTCAAACCATCAATCCTGACACCATTGCATCAGACCTTTTCCGTAAGTTCGGGGAAAACCTTTCCGGGAATTCGGATTCAATGAATCTGACGGTAAACCGGATGATCCGCAAGGTATCGGCCGACTACCCCGGGAAAACAGGGGAAGTGCTTTTCCAGACCGGTAAATTACTCTATAAGCGTAACTCCAACGATGCCGCATTAATGTGTTTCAGGGCGGCATTGCCCCTGATGGAAGCAGGTAAAGATCCGGAGAAATACATATCGTGCGCGCTGGCCATGGCCAATGCTTTCTACAAAGCGATGAAAGCGGATTCTGCCGGTTTTTATGCCGATCTGGCCAGCAGAATTGCAACTAAGTTTAAGATCAACCGGTTCGATGGCGACATTTACAACAACAAGGCCCGTGTTGCCGACCTGGTTGGTCAGCGATTGCTGGCAATTGAGTGGTACCTGAAGGCCGCCGACTTCCAACGGGAGAACAAGGACACCGCCAGGCTGGGAGTGATACTGGGCAACATCGGAGCGGTACACATCAACCTTGAAAATTACAGTGAAGCCCTGAAGTGCCTCCATGAATCGGAAATTTACAACGAACACCAGGTTAATAAAGCCGCACTGAACGACACCTACACCAACCTGGCTGTCGCCTATAAAGGAGAGGGGAATTTTCGGGAAGCTGTCAGGTATTATTTAAAGTCGATCAGCCTTTCAAAAAAAATGCAAAACGATTTCCAGCTGGCCAGGGCATATATGAACCTTGCCTCTGCGTATATAAACGAAAAGAAATACAGGGAAGCGGAGGCATACATCGACAGCAGCAAATTTCTATGCGAGAAAAACAACATCCCGGTGGGTCTGCTTTATAATAAAATAAACCAGGGACAGGTGATGCTGGAAACGGGAAGGGTCAGCACAGGACTTTCATTGCTGCTGGATGTTGAAAAAGATATGGCCGGCTACAAAATGCCCGGGCTCCTGAGTGAACTCTGGTCAATTATTTCATATGGCTACGAAAAGGACAGACAATACCGGCCTGCATTTGATTACTACAAGAGATCCATTGCACTGAAGGACAGTATTGCCGGAAGCGAGACCAGGCGGCATGTATTTGAACTGCAAACCCGGTACGAAAGTGAACGCTCAGCCCGGCAGATCGACCAGTTGCAGGACAATGTCGGGAAACAAAAAATCAGGAATAATTTCGTCATGGTGGCCCTTGGAATGTCGGTCGTCATAATCTTACTGCTCGGGGCATTACTGATCTTTTACAGGCGAACCCAGTCGTACAGGCATCGGCTGGCCCGCGAAGAAAATGAAAAACTGCGGCTCAGCATGGATATCAAAGACCAGGAGCTGGTGAGCAAAGCCATCAACCTGGCTAAAATAAATGAAATCGTCCTCGATGTCAGTGATCAGCTTAAGCAGATATTGCCCGGTTTGACAAAGGAGAAAACCAATTTATTGCAACAACTGCTCCGCAACCTCGAGAGCAGCCTGCCATCGGAGGCATGGAAGGAGTTTGAGACCCGTTTTGAACAGGTACACACGGGGTTTTATGACAAGCTTTTATCCCTTTATCCCGACCTGACCCCCGCTGAACTGAAAGTTTGCGGTTTCCTGCGGCTCAACCTCACCACCAAGGACATCGCCCTGCTTACGAATCGAGGAATCGGCACAATTGACCATGCCCGCAGTTCGATCCGCAGGAAAATGAACCTTGACAACGATGCCAACCTGACCTCCTGCCTCCTTTCGTTGTAAGTTTTCCAGATCACATCCCGTCAGAATAATCCAGATCAGCAGTTTTTGCTGTCAAGGATTCCCATTTCTGCCGTTAAACCGCTTCATTTCCTCACACACCTGGCATGTTGATCGTTAGCAGCCACGCGACAGATAAATGACAGATGGATTTTTTTACACCGGCAGATAAATGACAGTTGCTTTATTTGGAAGCGTGTAAATATTGGTTGTTTTTTGTTTTTTATTTAGCAAGAACGATATGAATGACACTGCCAATGATAACTGCTCCCGGGAAATGGAGGAACACAACCAGATGCTGAAAGAAAAATCGAAGGCCTATAAAAAGCTGGCCGAAGCATTGAATGACAATTACAAGAGCCAATTGCCAAAACCCGGCATCAAGATGAAGGCACCACGGAAAATCCGGCCCACCTGACCACCTTCTGCCGGTTTTGACTGACCACCTTAAACTTTTAACAATCAATGTATAAGAGGGGTCTGTGAGAGTCAGCCAGGGATGGTCAACTCCACCCGCCTATCCAATAACTTATAAATCGAATATTATGAAACAAAAACTTTTACTTTTCGCAACAGCATTGTTTTTAAGCGTATTAAGTTACGCACAGGTCACAACCGGCGTAGCCATCAACGCTACGGGAGCCGATGCCGCCGCCAGTGCCATCCTCGATGTGAGCAGCATCACCAAAGGGGCGCTTGTGCCGCGCATGACCGCCGTGCAACGCGGTGCCATCGTTTCGCCCGCCACAGGGCTGTTGGTTTTCCAAACCGATGCACCCGAAGGTTTTTATTATTACAATACGGCTTCCTCCTGGGTTTACCTGACAAATTCAGCCGGAGTGCTGGCCATCGCAAATGGAGGAACAGGTTCGTCATCCCAGAATTTTGTGGATTTAACCACCGACCAAACCGTTGCCGGAAATAAAATTTTATCGGGAAATACCACTCTAGGCGGCACTTTGGGCGTAACGGGAGTTGCCACTTTAACGGCAGCACCGGTACTTTCGAGCACCACTGCTTCGCAGGCATTGTTTACCAATGCGGGCAAGAATGTCGTTTCCAATCCTGTAACAGGAACCGGAAATGTTGTGATGAGCACTTCGCCAACGCTGGTAACCCCAACCCTCGGCGTTGCTTCCGCCACTTCAATTAACGGATTAACGCCTGCTTCTCAAACCACTGGTTTTACAATTGCAGGTGGCACTACTCCCAAAACATTGACCGTGCCATTGGATGCCTCGGTGAGCGGCACAAACACCGGCGATAATGCCGTGAATTCACTGTATAGCGGAGTGGTTACCAATGCCACCCATACCGGCGATGCCGAAGGCGCAACCGCACTCACTGTAAAAAAGATAAACGGGGTAGCGCTCTCCGGGCTTGCAAGCGGTATTTTGAAGAATACCACCGCTACCGGTGTCCCCTCTGTTGCGGTTGACGGAACCGATTATTTATCCCCAACCACCGGCTGGAGCCTTACCGGTAACTCAGGCACAACTGCCGGAACCAACTTTATCGGCACAACCGATGATAAGGCGCTTGTCTTTAAAGTTAATAGCCAAAAAGCAGGGCTGGTAAGCACAGGCACCAATACTTCTTTTGGCTATCAGACATTAAATGTAAATATTGGTGTTTATAACACTTCCAATGGGTATCAGGCATTATTATCCAACACATCGGGTAACGGAAACACTGCCATTGGTTCTCAAGCATTATACTCGAACATAACCGGCTATAATAACACTGCCAATGGTTATAATGCATTATACTCGAACATAAGCCATAATAATACTGCAAATGGTGCTTCTGCATTATACTCGAACACAAGCGGCCATAATAATACTGCAAATGGTGCTTCTGCATTATACTTGAACATAAGCGGCCAATATAACACTGCAAATGGTTATCATGCAGGAACATATATAACCGGTGGAGCTGCTCCAAATGCAACCAGTTCCAATTCTGTGTATCTGGGCGCTCAAACAAAAGCTTTTGCGGATGCCCAAACAAACGAAATAGTGATTGGCTATAATGCAATCGGCGCAGGTAGCAATACTGTTACCCTGGGCAATACCTCAATAACAAGCACGGTTTTGCGTGGCAATGTGCAACATTACGGCACTACTTCGGGGTATGTTGGTTTGCAGTCGCCTGCAACCGTTGCAACGCCCTATTCGCTTACCCTGCCAACTGCAGCCCCGGCAAGCGACGGCCAGGTGCTGAGCGCAACAACGGCCGGCGTGATGAGCTGGGCAAGTGCCGGAAGCGGCTGGGGCTTAACCGGAAACATAGTCACCGCAACTGACTTTATTGGAACAACAAATGATCAACCCCTTGTTTTTAAAGTAAACAGCCAAAATGCCGGACTGGTAAGCTCAGGCACCAATACATCTTTTGGGTATCAGACATTAAATGCCATCACATCGGGTACCAATAACACTGCCAATGGTTATAAGGCATTATGGTCCAACACACAAGGTTCTTATAATAATGCCAATGGTTATCAGGCATTATACTCAAACACATTGGGTGTAGAAAACAATGCCTATGGTTATCAGGCATTATACTCAAACACAATGGGTGGCTATAACACTGCCAATGGTTCTGCCGCATTAAAGTCCAACACAACGGGCGAATCCAATACAGCCAATGGTTATATGGCATTATGCTATACGATTGCGGGCAATAATAACACAGCCAATGGAAATAGGGCAGGTAGCTTTATTTCCGGCGGCAGTAGTGAAAATGCCACCAGTAATACTTCTGTTTTTCTGGGCGCTTTAACAAAAGCTTTAGCTCATTCCCAAAGCAACGAAATCGTAATTGGTTATGATGCAACAGGCGCTGGCAGCAACACGGCCACGCTGGGTAATACCTCAATCACAAGCACGGTATTGCGCGGCGATGTAAGCGCAAAAAGGTATGTGCTCACCCAGCCTTCGGCCATAGCCGCAGCCGGCACCACCACCATCGATTTAAGTCTGGGCAATGTGTTCCAGGTAAACCTGGGAGCAAATATTGGCACGCTTACACTTACCAATCCTGCCGTAGGCACCTACCTTGTCAAATTCACCCAGGATGGCGCAGGAAGCAGAACAGTTGCTTTTCCTGCCGGGTGGTACTGGTCGGGGGGTACTGCGCCAACAGTTACTGCAACAGCCGCTAAAACAGATATCGTTACCCTGATTTGGGACGGAACTTCCTATTATGCTACCATTGTTCAAAACTTCTAAACCATGAAAAAATCATTCATCATATTTTTCCTGCTGATGGCTACCTGCGCAGGGGCACAGGTAGTTCCGGTGGGGTTTATAAGGCCCCATGTTGTTCCATTGGCCATCGGCCAAAGTTACCAGGGAGGTATAATCGCATATGTTTTGCAACCAGCCGACCCGGGTTATGATGCAAATGTGACGAAAGGCTTAATAGCTGCCACTGCCGACCAGGGTACCGGAATCATTTGGGCAATATCATCCAAACAAACCATTGCCCTAGGGGGGACTAGCACTGCCATCGGGACAGGCGTGGCAAACACCAACCTCATCATCGCACAGAATGGCGCTGGCGCCACGTATGCTGCAGGTCTGGCACGAGCGTACACCGGCGGAGGATATAGCGACTGGTATTTGCCAAGCAAAGATGAGTTGGCTAAACTTTACGCGATGAAGGTACTTGGATATGGCGGGTTTACTCCCATCTACTATTGGAGTTCCTCCGAGAACAATGCAACCAGCGCGTGGGGCCAAGACTTCACAGATGGCACCCAGCCATTCATCAATAAGGTCAGCACATGCTTTGTGCGTGCTGTGCGGGCTTTTCCAACACTTCCCAAGGTTACCACCACGGCTGTGACATCAATTGCATCAACCACGGCATCTTCAGGCGGCAATGTGACCGACGCGGGAGAAATGGCAGTTACTGCCCGCGGGGTATGCTGGAGTACAACCACCGGGCCAACTGTTGCTTTGGCCACCAAAACCACCGATGGCTCAGGCACAGGCACATTTCCCAGTTCAATCACCGGATTAACAGCAAGCACCCTCTATTATGTACGGGCGTATGCCACCAGCAGCGTAGGAACGGCTTACGGGAATGAGGTGAGTTTTACAACTCATGCGCCATTGGCCATCGGCCAAAGTTACCAGGGAGGAATAATCGCCTATATTTTGAAATCAGGCGACCCGGGTTATGACCCCAATGTGCAGAAAGGTTTAATAGCCGCCACTGACGACCAGAGTCAAGGAATCATTTGGGCAATATCATCCAAACAAACCATTGCCGTACCAGGGGGGACTGGCACTGCCATCGGGACAGGCCTGGCAAACACCAACAATATAATCACCCAGAATGGCGCTGGCGCCACGTATGCTGCAGGTCTGGCACGAGCCTACACCGGCGGAGGATACAGTGACTGGTATTTGCCAAGTAAAGATGAGTTGGCTAAACTTTACGCGATGAAGGTACTTGGATTTGGCGGTTTTGCCAGTACGGAGTTCTATTGGAGTTCCTCCGAGGAGAATCCAAACTCCGCGAATTACACGAACTTCTCCAATGGGACCCAGATGTACGCCTCTAAGACCGGCCAAGACTATGTGCGGGCTGTGCGGGCTTTTAATTATCCATTTAACCATTTATCAATTTTTTCTTTTTATGATACCGCACAGCGGCAAATTTTTTAAAAGTAATAACAAAAAATTATGAAATTGGATTTCTAACAGTCATACCAATGAAATCAGGGAACCTGCCGGTGGTGTTGGTGACCCCTCCCCGAGAGGGTGTCTCAAAAGAATTAAAATTAACCACAAAGGACACAAAGGATTTCACAAAGGACACAAAAGCATGTTAATGGAAACTGTAAAAAAGACATTTATGAAAAACGTACAAAAAACATCCGTAAACCTTAAACTCCGGCCATTCTGGGCTGTTGTTTTCACGATGTTTGCCTTTGTATTTCTGGTTTCGCCGGTTCAAGCCCAGCAGATCAGGATCGGGAGCGGGGTGCATTTCGTCAACGGCACACAGGTAAATATAAAGGGCGACGGCATTGTAAACCTGGGAACCCTCAGAAATAAAGCGACCGGGGTGATAAAACTCACCGGAAACTGGCAAAACGATGGCACCTGTTCAAGTGACAACGGAAGCGTTGTAACCCTTGCCGGATCGTTTGCTCAGGTAATCGGAGGATCAAACCCGACTACGTTTGGCACACTCAGTTTAAACAACAGCGCGGGTTTTTCGCTTACGAACGACATATCGGTTAACGGTGCACTCGATTTTCAAAACGGGATGCTTGCCACAGGCAATTACCTCGTCACCATCGGTGATGCAGGAACCATTACCAATGCCAGCTCATCGAAACATGTAAGCGGAAGACTTGCAAGGACTTTCAATGCTTTGGGATCCAAATCATTTCCCATTGGCAAGGAGGGGAATTACCGGCCGCTCACCCTGCAATATTCCGGTTTAACCGGTACCAGCATCGTAACTGCCGAACAATTTGAAAGCGGGCTGGATGGTACCCTGCCGGAAAATACAACCATACTGACATCAGGCCGCCACTGGACGATCAGCGAGGCTGGAGGAAACAACGTGCAATATTTTTTAACCCTGGATGCGACGGATTATACCCCGTCGAGGCCGGTTTTAATGATTAAACAGGATGCCGGAACAATGGTTTCGTATCCGACTACAAGTCCTGCAAGTCTTCATTATTCGAATGCCTCCGCCCTGAATACCTTCAGCAATTTTGGCCTGGGTGAACTGTGCGTGAACCCGACGGATGGCGGAACCATTGCATCAGCCCAGGCTGCCTGCGTTTCACTCGACCCTGCCGCAATGACCGGTTCCGCCCCCATCGGGGAGACCGGCACGTTGCAATACCAATGGCAACATTCTACCTCAGGCAGCCTTGCCGGTTTTTCCGATATTGCCGGGGCTACCAGCCTTACCTATGATCCTTCAACGCTTACAGCTACAACCTGGTACAAACGCCTGGCCAAAGTCACCTGCAAACCAGTGGGGGTGTGGGTGGAATCGAATGTGCTGGCGATGACGGTCAACCCGGCCCCCGTGCCTGTCATTTCAGGTGCCGCGGTGGTTACCCAGGGGCAGGTTGTAACGTACTCGACACCCAACGTTGCAGGGCACACCTATACCTGGAATGCAAGCCACGGAAACCCGGAGTTATGCTTCCCGAACAGAAATTGCCTGACGCTTACCTGGGATTTCCCGTGCGGGATCATCAACCCCGGGTATGTAAAAGTGACTGAAACCAACCCGGCCACCGGTTGTTCGGCAACGTTCAATTTACCGATAACGATCAATCCATAATGGAAAAACCAGCCCATCGGACCACCTTTCGCCGATTTTTGTTAACCACCTTACCCCTTTAACAATCAATGTATAAGAGGTGTCAATGAGAATCGGCCAGGGATGGTCAACTCCACCGGCCTGTCCATCCCGTAACCGTTTCCCAGTCAATCGAATTCCCATAACAGTTCAGGTCTCGTGGCAGGCCATGTCTTAAGTAACATGGTTTCATTGGAAATACCTCTGCGATCGGGGCCACGCCACTGAAGAATTTCCTGGACAGAACTGAAGCCGTGTATGAATAGGGAGATTGCTGTAAAAAAAAATACTACTTCATGATGATGACCTGCTTTGTAACAAGACCTTCCGGTGTAACTATCCGAAGGGTGTAAAGGCCGTTCTTCAGGTCTCCCACTCCGATTTTCAACTTCTCCTCGTTGTTCTCATTGACAAAATTGATAACATCCCGGCCGTCAGCAGCAGTGATCCAGACCTGTAAAGGCCTTTGCTGTTTGTTTGCAGGTGCCAGGTAAATATAATCTCTGGCAGGGTTGGGATAAACCTTAAGTGCATTCAGGCCTGATTCATCAATTCCAAGAGGGTTCTTGCTGATGGTCATGGAAAGAAGATAGGTTCCCTTTGTCCCGGTAAATTTAGGAGATACTTCAAAATACAGGGTTCCGCCATTCATCATGACAATATTATCAGGATCCACGTTATCAAAGGTAGGTGACCATGTGGTCCCGTCGGTGGAATAAGTCCATACGGCATCCAGTGTGTATGTCTGACCGCCGCCATATCCTTCATCATTCACAACCGCCCTGATCGTATAGGAAAACCCCGGATCAAGGGTGATCTTATAAAAGTCATAATCAGTGCCTGTGTTGCAGTTTGACCCATTTGTATTGGCCGTTGCCGTATTGCCGGAGAAATTGACCGGTAACAGGTACGCCTGTGCAATAGTGTTATTTAGTTCATACATGTCGGCAGCAAGTGTTCCTTCCTGCACCGTAACTTCAATGGGGTTCTGATAGGAGGTGGATCCGGTAAGTGTCCAGTTGCCCGCATTCGGGAGGTACTGCATGGCCATCAGGTAGGTGCCCGGTACGACATCCAACGCAGAATTTGAAAAAGTGAGACCATTAATATAATGATACCCGGCACTCAGGCTCTGACCGGTCAGGCTCTGGATGGTTGCGGCAAATGAGCCGTCAAGGTTGTACAGAGAAACGTCCCATGTGCCTGTAAAATTGGCAGTGCCGTTGTTGGCAACATCCAGGTGAACCGATACCTGCTGGCCCCTGATCAGTGTGGTGCCGGGGGTAACTGCCATTGGAGCATACAGTTCCATATCATTGGGATTGATCACATCGACCTGTATCCCGTTCGTATTGCCTCCGCTGCCATTGGGTAAAAGGATCCAATTTCCTCCGCCGGTACGGTAATAAACCGCAATGGTGTAAGCCCCGGGAAGCATCGTAAACAATCCCGCGTTTGAAAAAGTAATCCCATTGGTAAAATGTGACTGTGCAGGCAATGTCATATTTGTCTTGAGCTCGACAAAATCGACAAATGCCGAGTTGTTGTCAAAGATCGCTGCGCAGAAATCGCCCGAAAAACTGCCTGAAGCAGCCATATTTGCGATATCCGTGTTAATTGTGAAAGCATTTCCGTAATAGATTGGCGAAGCCGAGATATTCATCGGTGCATATACCTGGAGTGTAGAAGTTCCACCACCACCACCGCCACCGTTGCCCTGGACGCCAAAGATCGCCTGTTGTCCGCTGTTAAAGCCTCCGGTACCGCCACCGGTGCCAACTCCTTCGGGATTCAGGGCATCGATCTGGAAATAGCCGTCAAATTGTCCTTGCCATCCCCAGTTAAAATGAAACATACCATTGTCATCATATCCGTCGCATACAAAACAATGTCCACCTCCACTTCCAAATCCTGCATATATCAGCGGACGGTTGGCGTCGAGATCAGTTTTCATCATCGTGGTCCAGGTAGCGTCGCTAAATGAAGCCCTCGCCTCACCATGGAGGGTGGCCGGGTAACCGAAGTAGGTTTTGAGGGCATATTCAGCACAATTTGTAACCGGGCTCTGCGAGGTGACCACATAGGCGGCACTCCCTCCTGCAGACCCAACACCATAAGTCATATCAACACTTACACCGCAGTGGAACATCAGGGTTGCAATGTCATTGTTGGGTCCGTTCAGCACCATGGGCATACTATTCCAGTTATATGTCGTGCTCCCGAAATCAGCAGATTGTGTCCCGTATTTAGGGTCATTGTATGAATGAAATCCAGCCCCAGTTGCAGGGGAATTCCAGTACTTGAGCACCTGGGCCATGGCCGTGGCAACACACCCTGTCACTGCCCGTTGGTTGGCCTGGTTGTCAAAGGGGCAGAGGTCATTATAGAAAGGTGACTGGTTCCAGGTGGTCTGAACCAACGGAGCAACGCCGTGCGGAGCCTTATAAAGCGGTGCCGGGTTCGTGGTGATTTTATAATGTTCCCATTCCGCCATGATCTTCGGGGTGGCAGTCATATTCTGGCTGACCGCATATTGAATCTGGTCTTTATAGACTTTCAGCCATGCTGCCACATGAGGGGGAATATTGGCTGCATCAAACGATTTCTGGTTGGAATAACCGAGAATCGGAGCCACCGCATCATCTCCGGATACAATAACAAACCCCTGGGTCGAATTAATATTAAATACATAATAAAAAACCAGGGAATCAGCTGGTTTCCCCATAGCGGGATTTTCCGCAAATGAAGTGTAAGTCAGGGCGACATCTGTGACATTCCTGATCTGGCCGGGAACAGCTTTGCCAATCAGAAACTGTTGTCCGACAAGCTTCGCTGTATTCTCATCCACTTTCTTTGCAAAGGAGAGGTTGACGAAAGCTGCAACCATAAACATCAATGTAAAGATCTTTTTCATGGCATTTTTTTTATGTTATCGGGTTTGAAATTTTCCCAGAGGCTGGAATTCAATAGTTTTTGATTGCCAAATATACGCACTATTTGGTTTAAATAAAAATAACACTTAAAATTTAACAATATTTAACGCTTAATCCTTTATGGGCATACCGACGGGAGGGACCTGGAAAAAACGCTTTAAGGCCAGAACCTATAACAATATAATGACTTCATTACGAAGTTCCTATAACCACCTGAAGAAATATGAAGAGTTCAATGTTGGAAATTTATTCACCCTTGTGACTTATCATTCAGTGGCGTACGACCCTGTTACATTTACTGAAGAAGAATTCAAAAAGATACTGGCTGTAACCACGGATGAAAAGGGGATTGGTAGAAGAAAAAATCGTAGCTATTACAAGGAGTGGTTGCCAACTTCCTTTAAACTGGGTCTGTTGACCAGATGGGAGCCGTTAAGAAGACGGCTGGCCTGAAGATTTTCCCCTAACAGTTTGGGTTGGGAAGCGAATGATTTCCGGAGAATTTCCTTACCTCGATTCCTTACCTCGGGGAACTCCTTAAAATGAAAAAAGTCCTACAATGTAGGACTATCTATGTAGCGGGATCGAGATTTGAACTCGAGACCTCCGGGTTATGAATCCGACGCTCT
>JBAXDH010000005.1:0-67138 GCA_037141055.1 bacterium
CTTTCACTATTCTCTCTTACTTTTTCACTTGAAATTTTTCACTGAAAACTGTTCGTTGGGGAGTGAACAACGATGAGTGAACAGCGGTGAGTGAAAAGAGAAAAGTGAAAAACGAAAAGCGGGGTGGCTCCAGCTTTTCACTTTTCGTTCCATGCCCCGAAAAGCCCAAGGAATTCATCGAATATGTCACCGTTGGTTGCGATAATCTGTTTCCCGAAAACGTAATCCTCTGTTCCCCGGAAATCAGTCACAATTCCCCCGGCGTTTTTCACCAGCAACCCCCCGGCATTTACATCCCAGGGGCTCAGGCCATATTCGAAAAATCCATCGTACCTGCCGCATGCCGTGTAGGCCAGGTCGGCCGCGGCAGAGCCGAGGCGACGGGCGCCGCGACTGTTTTGAAGCAGGTGCTTGAATATTGCCAGGTAATCATCCAGCCGGCCGTAATCATAATACGGAAAACCGGTGGCAAAAAGTGATTCGCTGATCGAGGCTGTTCGCGACACGCGGATGATTTCCCCGTTAAGGAACGACGGGGCCGAATCCCATGTGTAAAAACATTCGTCGAGGTTGGGCTCATAGATGATGCCGGCAACCGTTTCGTCATGGTGCATAAGCCCGATGCTGATGCAATATAACGGAACCCCGTGAATGAAGTTGGTCGTGCCGTCGAGCGGATCGACCACCCATGTGTACTCAGCGCGCTGAAGTGCCGGATTTTCTTCGGCAATGAAACCACTGCCGGGCAGCAAGGCTGACAACCGTTCCACGATGCGCCGCTCCGATTCCTTGTCAACCCAGGTGACGTAATTGTGCAATCCTTTCGACTGGATATCCGTGGTTTTCAGCTTTGCGACCTCCGTTTTCAGAAATTCACCGACTTCACGGGCGAGTTCGCAGACATTGCATGTAAGATTTTCGAGGTTCATAGATAGTTCTGTTACTCAAGCAAAGTAACCGCTAAATGACGACTTTGCGAAATTTGAATTATTACGTTGGGCTGAAGCAGACTTCGACATAGAATTGCAGGCACTGGCGCGGCCTGAATCCTTTCCGTTGATCGATAGTAAACTATACCGAAAATCCTGCCTCATCCAGGTCTTCAAGTCTGACCGGTCGCACCTGGTTCACAAATTCCGGGTTAAACGGTGTTCTCACTTTAATGTAGTTCTCTGAAAATCCATGCATGAACCCCTGTGAATTGTCCGATTCGAACAGAACATTCACCTCCCTGCCCTTATTTTCCAGGTAAAATCGATGTTTCTTTTCATCGGACAGTTTGTGAAGTGCGTCGCTGCGCTCTTTCTTTACTTTATCCGGGACCGGCGTATTCATCCTGGCAGCTAGGGTGTTGTCCCGCTTCGAATAGGTGAAAACGTGCAGGTACGAAATATCCAGCCAGCTGATGAAGTTGAAAGTGTCCAGGAAATCTTCGTCCGATTCTCCGGGGAACCCAACAATGACATCAGCAGCGATGCAGGCGAGTGGCATCAGTTCCTTTATTTTTTCAACCCTGGATGCATAGAGTTCCCGCGTGTATTTGCGGTGCATCGCCCCGAGGATTTTGTTGCATCCCGATTGCAGCGGGATGTGGAAATGCGGCAGGAAGTTATTCGAGGTTGCAACGAAATCAATGATCTCGTTCGATAGAAGGTCGGGCTCAATGGATGATATCCGTATCCTGTTCAAACCCTGAACCTGGTCAAGCGCACAAATCAGCTGCAAAAAGGACTCCCCGTTGTGCCTGCCGAAATCCCCGATGTTAACCCCCGTCAATATGATTTCTCGGACACCCTGGGCCACAATTTCCCTGGCATTTTTAACAGCATTTTCAACGGTATCGCTCCGGCTGCGGCCGCGTGCGAGCGGGATGGTGCAATAGGTGCAGTAATAATCGCACCCATCCTGGATTTTAAGAAAGGAACGGGTGCGGTCGCCATAGGAAAACGATGGAACAAAAATGTCGGGGCTGCTCTTCACCGTCTCACCAAGATTTTCGTGATAATCATGGGAGGAAAGGTCATTCAGTTTCTGCAGTTCCTCGAGCAGCCTGAATTTGGCCGTATGACCCAGAACAAGATCGACCCCTTCCATTTGTGCCAGTTCTCCCGGCTTCAGTTCTGAAAAACATCCGATAACAGCAATCTTTGCCCCGGGATTGATTTTATGCGCCTGCCGGATGGCTGCACGGCATTTCTTCTCGGCAACGGTGGTCACAACACAGGTGCTGATGACATAAACATCGGCCGGATCGTGAAAATCCTTTACCTCGAACCCGTTTTCCTGGAATTGACGCGACAGGGCCGATGCCTCGGCGAAATTTACTTTACAGCCAAAATGATGGAATGCAATGGATTTTGAATTCATCCGGCAAAAATACATGTTTTTCCCTACTTCACCGCCTCCGTGGCCGGAGCAATGGCTGGTGCCGGCTCCTCCGGAATGGTCACTTCTTTTTTTCTGCCCACGGCGATATTGATCCCGAACTGGATGGAAGAGTTATTGGTGCTGTGGTAGAAAACCAGGCCCGGCAAATTGTCCGAGACGGCATAAATCTGAACCGGCCCCAGGTTGATGCTCAGGCCGACGCCGATGTTGGTGTACTGGTTGTTGAAAAGATTGTAGGATACCATCAGCCCGAGGAGGCGCGGCAACTGGTAATAATAGGATACCGACAAAGCCGGGGAAAAGCGATGATTCCCGGATGTGGCATTGAGCAGGAGGTTGAACCGGTGGTGCTCATTTGGGGCATACGAGCCGCCCAGGTTGTACCTGACCGGAAGCCATGAAGTGTAATTTCCGGTGTAAGCCGTGTCGATGCGCACCAGGTCGAGGATGCTGTCAGTGAGTTTTTTTCCGAAGGTATCGAGGTTGCTCATCATCTCCACGAAGTCCTTCAGTGTCAATCCCTCAAAATTGAATTCCTTCCCCGGGCTGCTGCTTGAAAATGTCATAATGTCCGATTTCCAGGTGATAAACCCGATATCCGAAACGCTGGCGCTCAGACCGATCTTATCGTTGACCTGGTATGTAAGCCCGAAGTCAGCGCCAAAACCGTTGTTGCCCGGGAATACCAGTGAAGAAACGCGCTGGTCGAGGTAGTGCGGCAGATTGTTGATGCAGGAAGTCCTGATTTCAAAGTCGGACCGCATGCGAATCTCATAGGTGTTGGTGTCTGTGTAAACATAGAATTCCGATTTTTCGGTTGTGGCATTGATTCTTCCCGACAGGTATTTCAGCCTGGCTCCCCAACTCAGTTTACGCTTAAAGGCATAGCCCGAAAAAGAAACTCCCCATTCATCATAAGCAGAGAAGTTTACGGATGGAGCAACGTTGACTTCCTGCCCGAAAATCATGGGGGCCGCGTTGCCGTACCAGAGCAGGTTGCCCAAATTCGCAGGGATGATGGCATGCTGGCTGAGCCGCTCACGCACGCTGAAACCAAGAAAAAACCTGCCATGCCCGACCTGTGTGCCGAATGATAACATTTCCACGTTGGAAAACTGCCAGAACTGGTCGTTTTTTGCTAATTTGTCCAGAAAATTCTCAACTTTGAATGTTACAGAATCGTATGAATCGCGTTCGATGACATCATTGTACGAAAAGGGGTGGGCATATGCCGACTGCATCCCCGACAATACCGGGATGCCGATATAGAATTTCTGATCAGGAATGAATGCAGGGTTGAGGAATATCCGTTGGGGAATGATCTGCATGTTGTAAAGTCCAAGGTCGTGCTGTGCAAAAACCCCAGGCGTCAACTGGCTGGTCAAAAAGCAGACAAATGCGAAATAAAAGAGAACTTTTGTCATTTCAAGGCGATTAAACTCCTGCTAATTGTTGATTTCAAGGGGTATCTTCAGTTTCGCTCTTGCAGTAAATGTAAGCCGGAGCAACTGGTCGGCCCGGAGTTTGACATTGACCTGGCCATTATCAGAAGTATGAAGCACCGCCTTCACCAGTACTTTTTTTACGTTCGCCAGGTTGTGCATCCGGTCAGCTGTCAGGATGAAGGTGGTGTCCTTTGTGCCATACTGGCCCGGGTAGGGCAGGTGTGTGGCCGGATCAACCGGCGCTTCATTGATCATGATGTTGTCCTTCCCGGTGAGGGAATCCGTTTTGTTATAGAATTCATCGGTGAAATAAACCTGCATCCGTGTGTTCATGGGCAGTCCGTTCACAATATATGTCCTGAAAGCAAGGTGTTCGAGTTCCTCCGGTTTGGAAATCGTCAGGTCGAATGTGTCCTGCAGTGTGAGGTTGTCAAAATGGCCGTAAAGAGGCAGTTTGACGCGCAGGTCCCCGTAAAACGAACTTGTGTCTGAAAAAAAGTTTACAGGCGTTCCCGACGGGTTTATAACGGCCTTGATCTGGAATGCAACGTTGTCGGGTTTCAGGTTGAAGAAATCGTTCATTGAATTTCCCGTGTTTGCATTGTTATAATACATCGGCGTAACAGTTGGCTTTGTGGCGGTGATCAAAGGGCTGGGCACGGAAAAGAAAGCCCCGGCACCAAGATTGCCGGCGATATCCATGGCGTTGCCGGAAGCATTGTTGATTGCGACAAGTTTTTCAATGGTCACATCAGCTGGTATGCCTATCGAGTTCACGATGGTCACCGATGCCTGGGGATCCACAAAATATACTTCACCCAGGGCAAAGGCATTGTTGAACACATCCACCCTCACGGTATCGTCCAGTTGCGGCAGGGTTTGATGACCCAGGAATCCCTCGAACCTTCCTATTGTATCAATCGCAACCTGGAAATCAGCGGCGATATGATCCCCGGAAACCGGCCGGGTCGATTTTCTTAAAAAACCCTCGACCTCGGCCTGCACGATGTTGGGAGCGGAAGACAGGTCGAGGAGAACTCCTGCTATGTCAATAATGGTTTCTGCGGGACCCGAAACAAAAGGTCCGATGGGAAACGTAAACGGGGCTCCGTTTTTTGTTGCGTTCAGGATCCGTATTGTGAGATATCCGTCGTTGGCAAAGGTGTGTTGTGTCGTTACGCGGATTGCCCCATTTTTTACCAGTAATTTATCCACCCTGATGTCGGCGCTGCCGCCGGTAAGGTTGAACGTAAACGGTACCGGCGGTATAATAAGGTCACCTGTGCCGAGGGCAGCCTGTTCTTCCGCAGTGACCGGGTGTGAATAGGAGAACTCTACCGGCGTAATCCGGATGAGGTCGTTGGGCCTTACCCGGAAGGCGTTGTTGTTGTAATAATATAATATCGAGATCTCCCCGTTTTCATCAATGTAAAAGTGATCTTCGGTCCCGGTCTGGGTTAACGCATCTTTAAGGGTAAGGCTGTCGTGCACGAGCGGCAGCGCAAAATCGGGGTTCCACGACAGGTCCTTTACTTTGCTGAAGTCGAAATCCTTCCTGCAACTTTGAATCGTGAACATTATGATGAAAAAGGCCATGGTGATGCCTGTCAGTGATTGCAGCCCGGATCTTCGGTTTTCATTGTATGGATCATCCATGGCGTATATTGTTCAGGTGAATCTTATTCTTCAACTAAAGTACAACGATTAACCCCGGAAACCTAATAATGTTTAAGCTATCCGTTCCGGTACTGCTGCAGTCCGATTCCGCTTACGATCAGGATGAGCCCGGCCACCGTGGATGCCAGGATTGTTTCACCAACCGAAAAATGGATGATGATCAGTGAAATAAAGGGGGATAAATAAATCAGGTTCGAAACCCTGGCCGTGGTTGTGGAATATTTCAGGGCGTAAAGCCACAGCACAAACGTAATTCCCATTTCAAACAGGCCGATATAGATTCCCCCAAGAATCCCCTGCCGGCCAGGAAACGTCAATCCTCCCGACACGGCGATGGCAACAAGGGAATAAAGAAATCCGAAACAGAAGTTAAGAAAAAGTTTACTTACTGCTTCGCGGTGGTCCTTCACGTTGAAAATCCAGTAGAGTGCCCACAGAATTGCGCTGCCAACGGCCAGCAGCACTCCTGTGGTATGCTGAACACCGCTGCCGCCTGCGAATGTGAGAAGATCGCCCCGGCTGGAGATGAGGACAATGCCTGTAAAACTGATCGTGATGGCGATGATGCTTACCAGGCTTATTTTTTGCTTCAGCATCGGGATCGAAAGCAATACCAGCACAAGCGGCCAGATGTAGTTGAGCGTCCCGGCTTCCTGCGCCTGCAGCAGATCGTAAGCTTTCAGCAGGACCGAATAATACAGGAAAGGGTTGAGCATGCCAAGGAACGCTGACCACAGCACATCCTTCCCTGTTAGTTTTCCCAGGAGGTTCAACTTTCCCTGAACCGCCATGATTGCGAACAATGCAAGGCACGCAACAAAGGCAGAGACGAACAGTAATTCCTGCGGACCGAGGTAGCGCAGGGATATCTTAAAAGCGGATCCGATGGTTGACCAGCAGGCAATTGCAGCAAATGCAAATAAATATGCTTTTTTCTGGGGTTTCATCACGTGGCGAAGGTACTTAAAGATTCGAAAAATTTCCTAATTTTGCCCCCTAACCCGATAAACTTATGAAAAAGCTTGCTGTTGTTGCCCTTGGAGGGAATGCTCTTTTGCGCGGAGATCAGAAAGGAACGATTGATGAGCAAGAGGCCAATGCCTTTGCAACTGCCGAAAGTCTTATCAAACTTATCAAACGGGAATATAACATCGTGATCACCCATGGCAACGGTCCGCAGGTGGGCAACATCATGCTTGCCAATTCCGCCGGGTTTAAAATGTTCGGAATCCCCGAGATGCCTCTTGATATCTGTGTTGCCTATTCCCAGGGATTTATCGGCTACATCATCGAACAGCAGCTGAAAAACGTGCTGGAAATGCACGACATGGAGCGCGACATCATCACCATCACCACGCAGGTCCTGGTAAACAAGGATGATCCCGCTTTTCAGAAACCAACAAAGCCTGTCGGGCCGTATTATACCAGGGAAGAAGCCGATGTGATGGAAAAAGAGACCAAATCCGTTTTCAGGGAGGATCCCCGCGGCAGAGGCTGGAGGAAGGTTGTTGCTTCCCCGACGCCGCTGGTCATCATCAATAAAAAAACCATTGAATCAATTGCACGCGGCGGGCAAATCGCCATTGCAGTAGGGGGAGGCGGGATTCCCGTTTATTATGTCGAACCAAATAAACTGCAGGGCATCGATGCGGTCATTGACAAGGACCTTGCCTCTGCTTTGCTGGCTTCACAGATAAACGCGGATAAATTTTTCATTCTGACCGATGTCCCCAAAGTGTGCATCAACTTCAACACCCCGCAGGAGAAATCGCTTGACCGCCTCACTATCGCCCAGGCAAAAAGATACCTCGAAGAAGGCCAGTTCCCCGAGGGAAGCATGGGCCCTAAAGTTCGTGCAGCCATTCATTTTGTGGAGCGTTCCGGAAAGGACACGATTATCACGAAAACAACGATGCTTGGGATTGATAATGGCGGGACGAGGGTTACGCTGGTGTAAACACCATCTTTTTCACTTCCAGCCCGTCAATTTTCAGCAGCTCATTTTCGAGTTTATAGAATTCCTCCATGCTGCCTGTAAGTTCCAGTATGATCAAACCGCTGCGGGAGCATAGGTTGTCCTTCACTTCATGAAGTCCAAGCCGTGTTTTGATGGTGCAGCCAAATTTTGTCAGAACCGCCTGAACTTCTGATACTTCTTTCACCCTGTTGGTGATATGAATACCAAGGACCCAAATCTCTTTCATGGCATTAATTCAAAGGAATATCTTGTTTTTTACCCATTAAATTCCGGAAAAGGATGGTGAAAGCAGTCCCGTTCTGGCGGGATATTTCTATACTTCCGTCCAGTTGTTCCACCAACAGCCTGACGATGAACATGCCCAGGGAATTTTCCGAATCCAGTGAAAACGAATCCGGCAATCCTACACCATTATCCTTAATCGTCAGAGAGAACATTTCGCCCTTCACTTTTTGAAGGTGAACCTGGATTTCCCCATCCTGTTGGCGGGGGAAAGCATATTTAAAAGCGTTTGTAAGCAATTCATTTGCAATAAGGCCCAGAGGCAGCGCAGTCTCTATGGTGACATCCGTTGGTTCCAGCGAAGTGACAAGGTTTACACGGTGCCCGCTGAACGTGCCGGTGATGATTGTCGCAAGTGAATGCAGATATGTGTGCAGAGGTATGCGGTCAAGGTTCTCGGATTTGTATAAATGTTCATGGATCAGCGCCATGGAACGGATTCTCATTTCAATGTCACGGATGATGCGTCGCAGTTCGGGGTCGTTGTTGTTGCGCAGTTGAAGGTTGAGCAGGCTGATGACGATGGCAAGGTTGTTTTTCACCCTGTGGTGGATTTCCCGCAACATAATCTCCTTCTGCTCTGCATTTTTCTGTTTCAGGACTTCCACCTCCCGTTCCTTGGAACGGTCGCGAAGAATGGTCATCACCTGGATTACCTCCTTATCTTTGAAGATGGGTACTTTGCGGATTTCCATAAAGATATCCGCGCCGTGGAACGACATTTTATGCTCCGTCAGGAGCACCTCCCCGTGATCAAAAACATGCTGGAGTTCTTTAATCGTCGAATCAGTGGCGAACGGAAATATATCCAGGATGTGCTTCCCGACCACGTCAACAGGATGTCCGCTACCATGCTGTCCCTCATTTAGGGATGAATTGATGATCACGATGCTGAACTGGCGGTCAACCACATAAATCCAGTCCGGGATCGAATCAATAGTGTTATGGTACTGGATCTCCGAACGCTGAAATGCTTCCACAGCCTGTTTACGTTCCTGTATCTCCTGGAGGAGGTGGAGGTTGTTTTTCGATAGCGCCTTCTGGTGTAAAAAATTCTTCCAGTTAAGCGCTCTGAACATGTATGCCATCATGAATCCGATGGAATATATGGCAATTACAAAGAAAAGATTGTTGAAGAAGATGAAGGGTTTATTTGCAAGTGTATGGTTCAGAATGTTTGCAATGGCAAATGCAATGATTTGAAACAGCCCGATGATCACAATTGTGAGGAAAGGCATTTTGTAAAAAACGAAAAGTCCGATGATGACGAGCATCACCCAGGCGTAATAATATTCCGAGCCTTTCTGCGAAAGGTCGGAGTTGACGCCGACATAAAATAAAGCCAGGCAGACAAAGGTGTTGAGGATGATATAGACAAGGTGCAACCACTTCTGGAGCGGTTTGATGTAAGTGATCAGGATGGATAGAACCATTGCCGGGGAAATGATCCAGAATCTCATGTAGTACAGTTGCTCAGGAGAGTTGGGAAAAAAGATGGTATTGAAAACGGCAAAGCCGGAAAACATGACAAGGGTGAGGAGCAGCCCGATGCGCATGGCAGGCAGCGAAGATATCATGAAGAAATCCTGAAACTCTTTTTGTAAATCCTTTTCCGATTGATTGCCCATGATGCTGTTATTAAAGACCGAATACCATCCGTTGAATTTCGAGTCCGCCAATATTGCCAAGTTCCTCTTCGAGTTTATCGCATTCGGCCCGACTGCCAGCAAGATGGAGGATCACAACACCGACGCGGCTGCAAACATCTTCGGTAACTTCATGAAAACCAAGCCTCGATTTGATGACATGGGCAAACCTGGATAGCGTTTGCTGCATCCGGCCTGCCTCTTTGATCCGATCTGTGATTAGCAACCCGACAATCCTGATTTCGTTCATAATTCCTGATTTTCAATAATACAGGTCACGTTTTCCCGTCCTGATCTGGTCGATTCTTTCTGTTAGTTTTATTTTGAACGATTCGTCTTCAATCTCGTCCAGTTTCTCCTGAAGCAATTGATATCCCTTGATTTTGGTTGCTTCAGGGGCATAATCTTCCAGGTATTCCACCATGGTCATCAGGGCGTTTGGCTGGCAATACCGTTTAATGAAACCCGGAACCGAAAACTCCATGAAGTGCTCGCCGGTTCTGCCCAGGCGGTAACATGCGGTGCAAAAGGATGGAATATATTTTTGTTCGATCAGGTCGTCCATGATCTCATTGAGGCTCCGGCCATCGTTGATCTGGAACTGCTCCAGGTCGATATCCTGATCCTCGTTGGTTTTTTTTTTCGAGTAGCCGCCCATTTCAATGTTGGTGCCGCCGTCGATCTGAGAAACGCCAAACTGCAGTATCTCGTTGCGAATGATGGCAGGCTCCCTGGCTGTCAGAATGAGGCCGGTATAAGGTACTGCTAGACGTAAAATGGCAACAAGCCGGGTAAATTCATCGTTGCTGACAGCATGCGAATTGTCAACGTTCAGTTCCGATGCATACTGTATCCTGGGAAAGGAGATGGTATGCGGCCCGACATTATACACAGCCTCGAAATGGTTTGTATGCCGCACCAGCCCGAGAACTTCGAATCGCCAGTCGTATAGTCCGAACAGGGCCCCGATTCCAACATCATCAATCCCTGCTTCCTGGGCGCGGTCAAGCGCCGTAAGTCTCCAGTCGAAGTTCCGTTTCTGCCCCCCGAGATGAACCTTCGCATACGTTTCCTGGTGGTACGTTTCCTGGAAAATCTGGTAGGTTCCGATTTTGGCATCCTTCACGATCCTGAACCCGTCAATGTCCATCGGCGCAGCATTGATGTTGACCCGCCGTATTTCGCCAGGGCCGCTCTTAACCGCGTAGACTGTCCTCACGGATTCAGCGATGAAATTGGCATCGTACTGGGGATGTTCGCCATAAACTAGGATCAGCCGCTTCTGGCCGGAGTCCTCCAGCGCTTTTACCTGGGCAACCAGGTCATCCTTGTCGAGCGTGACCCGGCTGATCTTCTTGTTCGAAACCTTAAATCCGCAATAGGAGCAGTTGTTGGTGCACAGGTTCCCGATGTACAACGGGGCAAACAGCACAATCCGCTGTCCGTATATTTTTTCCTTCAGCGCCCGTGCTCCCTGCTTGATCTCATCAATCAGTTCAGGATCCGTGGCACTCATCAATGCTGCTGTTTCTGCAAGGGTAAGCCGGTTTTTTTCAAGCGATTTGGCAATGATATCCCTGATCTGTTCTTTTGATGCGGAACTGCTGTTAATATATCCCCATAATTCATCGGAATCAATGAAGGGCTTCATCCTTTGATCCTTGATCTTTAACTTTTCCGGCCTGAAAATCATAATAAAAAATAGATAGGCAAAGATACGGTAAATGCAGCAAACTAAATCTTTTTCCTCGACCGTTCCGACAGGTATACCCCCCCGATGACCAGTGCCATGCCTGCTGCTTTTTGGATTGTAAACAATTCGGAAAGGATTAAATACGAGAAAAATGCGGTGAATACCGGGATGAGATTTGAAAAAATATTCGACTTGCTGATCCCGAGAAGCTTCACCGAATGTGCAAAAAAAACAAAAGCAACGGAAGAGGCCAGCACCGAAAGAAAAAGCATCGAGGTAATGATCTCACCCGATAGCGGCACCGCAATTGCCGACTTCGCCTCAAACGCGAGGAAGAATGGCAGGAACAGGAAAATCCCGACAAGGTTCTGATTGGCCACGAGCAGGAGAGCCGAGTATTTCAGGGTGAGTTTTTTCAACGTTACCGAATACAGCAATGCAGAAAGAACGGCGCCGAAGAGAAAAATAACTCCCCTGGTGTCGACTGCAAACGAAAGATCGCGGGATATTAGCATCACAAGCACACCGCTGAATGAAATCGCGATTCCGACAAAGTTGACCGGGGTTAGTTTTTCCCTGAAACTGAGGTACCCGATTAGCGGAGAAAAAACCGGGATGGTGGCGATGATGACTGCGGCAATGATAGGGGAGGAGAATTTTAATCCGTAGTTTTCCCCGAGGAAATACAGGAAAGGGTTGAACAGCGCACTTAACAGGACCAGTTTATAATCCCGGCGCTCGATTTTTTCTTTCCTGCCCATCAGGAAGATAAGTGCAAATAGAATTGCAGAAGAGATGATAAGCCGGATAAAAATTATCGTGACCGGCTGGTACGAATGAAGCAACTGGGCACTCCAGATAAAGGAAAGCCCCCAGAAAAGCATGGCCGCAAGCGGGTAAAAATAAACAGGTATCCGGATTTTTTTCAAAGTGCTGCAAAGGTAGCGGTTTGGGGTTAGTTACCAAAAACCTCGTATTTTCGTATGATCTGCGAAAATCTGCGTGTAAATCCGCGAAAAATAGTTTTTACAAAAACTGTAACATTTCGAAAATCACGCAGTCCATTGTCAAAAATCGGTTGAATTGGAAGGTAAATACATCAATATTCATCAGGACCTTATCGATGCATGTCGAACGGGTGACCGGAATGCCCAGTTCAGGATATATAAACTCTATTACAAAGCCATGTATAACACCAGTTTAAGAATCGTCAACAACACTGCCGAAGCCGAGGATGTCATGCAGGAATCCTTCCTGGATGCCTTCCGGCGGTTGAACAGTTATACGGGCGAAGGCAGTTTTGGTGCATGGCTCAAGCGCATCGTGATCAACCGGTCACTCGACTATCTCCGGAAAGCAAAAGAAATGGTGTCATTTGACGATGTGGAATACGAAATAGCGGATACGCGGGAAGGAAACACAGAAGAAGAAATACAATATCAGCTGGCCGAAGTCACAAAGGCGATTTCGCAGCTTCCTGATAATTACCGGGTCGTTTTGTCACTTTTTTTACTCGAAGGGTACGATCACGAAGAGATCGCCCAGATACTGAACATCACCAACCAGCTATCGCGGACCCGCTATTCAAGGGCCAGGCAGAAACTGCTGGGCATGCTCACGAAAAATAATTTAACAAATACGTTTAGCGCTAATTAACCATGGCAGACCTGGAAAAATTCGTAAATGACCACCTGGAGGAGTTCGGTTCTTTCGAGCCAGCCCCGGGCCATTTTAAAAGATTTGAAGATCGGTTGCAATCAATGCCCGATCTGGCACCGGCAGTCCGAAACAGGTCGACCCTGCTCAAAATTGCCGCGGTGATTATCATGCTGATCGCGGTCAGCGTTTTTGTGTTCGACTTCGCAACCAGGGAAATCCGTGAGAAGTTTTCTGCTGCGGGAGAAGGAAAAGAATTGCCGGCCGAAATCAGGGAAGCAATTCAATATTATGACAATCAGACCAGTGCCCAACTCGCCACATTTAACAAACTCACTGCAGCCAATCACGACGCCGGGGCTCTCAATGCCTCTGCCATCAGGAATTTGCAAAGTATTGACGCTTCAACCGAGGAATTGAAAAATACGCTTTCCCAAAATCCGGGCAATGAACAAATCCTGGATGCAATTGTCAGGAACCAGCAAATGAAAGCCGCCATGCTGAACACAATGATTACGCAATTATCTCCGAGAAAATAAAAGTTAACCATAAAGCCATGAAAACAAGTTTAAAAATAGCATTTTTCATCCTGGTCCTCATCTTCCTGCTTGGAATAAAAGGAGCGAAAGCACACGACGATTTTTCCAGGGTGATCAAAAAGGAATTTGCCGTAAACCCCGATGCCCAGCTCACAGTTAATAACCGTTTTGGAAAGGTTCATTGCACAAACTGGGATAAAAATTCAATTTCCATTGAAGTAACGGTCACGGTTTCAGCTGCCGACCAGGAAGAAGCTGAAAAAAAGTTCAAACGCATTGCGATTGATTTTACCGACAGCCCTTCCCTGGTTACCGCCACTACCAGCATGCAGGAGATCCGGAATTCCGGGAGGGACAGGCTGTCGATTGATTACATGATCAGCATGCCCGTTACAAACAGCCTTGATGTGACCAATAAATTCGGCGACATCTTTATCAACGAACTGCAGGGGAAAGCCAGGATCAACCTGGGATATGGCAACCTGGAAGCCAGGAAACTCGGGAACTCCGACAACCTGCTGGATATTAAATTCAGCAAAGCAAACGTAAACTGGATCAAAGGAGCCGTGCTGTCGTTGAAGTATTCTGACATGAAACTTGATTATGCCGGAAGCTTGCGCCTTGATTCAAAATATTCGGACCTTGATGCAGGGAAAATCATCATGCTCAACGTTTCGTTTGAAGGCGGCAGCCTGAACATGGAAAATTCATCAGCCGTTGACAGCAGGTCCAAGTTTTCAGACCTTGATATTCAGCGCATTGAACAAAGCCTGATCCTTGATATTCAATACGGCAACTGCGATGTTCACGAAATGCCGGCCGAGTTTACATCGGTGAATATCCGCAACAGGTATGGCGATGTTTCGATCGGCCTCAGCGAACAGGCAAAATACAGTCTCGAAGCCGACCTGAAATACTGCAAACTCGACTTCCCGGATGAAAAAGCCAAATTTTCGTATCGTTCGACATCTCCCACGGAAAATTCCTACAAAGGAACCATCGGCGGAACAGATGCTCCCGCGGGCAGGGTTGTTGTGCATAGTGAATATGGGAATGTCAGTCTGAAATAGGGCAAAATCCACGATGCAAAATCAAAATGCAACATGCCTGTCCGCCCGTCCGCCCGTTCACCTGTCCGCAATTTTTTTTGTAACCAAAGCAATTTTATACGTCAAATCCTAAACCTTTTAACCATGAAATCAATGAGAATATTTTCAATGTTTTTATTCGCCGGCCTTTTCATTGGCATGGCCAGTCTTTTCGCATCCTGCAACGTAACCGGCGGAGTTCACGGTAACGGGAACATCCAGAAAGAGACCCGTAAACTGTCCGGCTTTGAGGCACTCGAAGTTTCAGGAGCATTTGATATTATCCTTAAGCAGGGAGCAACCGAGGAAGTAATTGTTGAGGCTGATAACAACCTCCTCCCGCTCATTCGCACCGAGGTTGTTGGCGGTACCCTCACAATTGAAACACGTAAGCCCATCAATCACGTGACGGTTATGAAAGTCTATGTAACCCTGAAAGACCTGAAACGGGTTGACGTGAGCGGCGCAGTTGATATCACCACCGACGGACGTATTACCACGGACGAACTCAGCATCGATGCCTCCGGGGCCTCTGATTCGCAGCTTAACCTTGCTGTGAAAAAACTGAAACTGGAATGCAGTGGCGCGAGCAAAATAAAATTCTCCGGTTATTCCTCCGATGTAAACATGGAACTTTCCGGGGCATCAGACATCTTTGCATACGATTTCCTGGTGGAAACCTACGACATTGGAATAAGCGGTGCCGGGAATGCCCAGCTCAATGTTTCCAAAAAGCTCCGTGCTGATATTTCGGGCGCCGGAAGCGTGAAATACAAGGGTTCACCCGCCGAAGTTGATCAGAGTATCTCTGGTGCAGGTTCTATCAGGAAGGTAGAATGAGATGTTCGTGTTTTATTAATTCCTTTCAGGATATAAATTCCCAGATGTTTTCCTTCGTCACTGTCGTGAATGTTGCATCCGGATATGTTTTCTGAAATTCTTTGGCCACTTTCGGTTTTCCCTGAGATTTGAGTTTAAATTCGACGGCGGTTAACATGCCGCCTTCCTCCTCAATATAGTCTACCTCCTTCTGATCGTAAGTCCGCCAGAACCAACTATTGACAAAGTGCCGCCGGTTTAAATTGAACTTCATCCGTTCAACGATACAGAAATTTTCCCACAAGCCGCCTGAATCATTTCTGAGATTTAAAGGGTTGAAATTACGAATCAACGCGTTCCTTATTCCAAGATCATAGAAATAGACCTTCTGACCTTTGGCAATCTCTTTCCTGAGATTTCTGCTAAAAGACCGTAACCGGAAAATAACGAATGCTTTTTCAAGCAGTTCAATATATCGTTGTATGGTTGGAACAGTTTCACTCAACATTCGCGATAACTCATTCAGAGAAACTTCATTCCCGAGTTGAAGCGCAAGTGCACTCAACAGATTGACCAGAAGACTTGGGCGCTTGATTAATTCAAATTGAAGAATATCCTTGTACAGGTAGGTACTTGAAATCTGGCTCAACTCTTCAATGGCTTCGTCTTCTGATTTTCCATATACCTCAGGATAGAGCCCAAAGCGCATTATTAAATCCAGATCAGCAATCACGCTAATCTGGTCTTTAACGGAACGCAGTTCCCCAAGTATATAACTGCTTTTCAACAACACCCTGAAGTTCTCGTCGGATCATCTGAATTTATATCAATGACTTTAAAAATTTAAGCAAATTTATAAAGTCATCTTTACGAAATCAAAATAAATATCTGCGACTGGCATTGTAAATGAAGCTTAAATCATCCTTAGGAAATCATCCTCTGATATGATTGCCACCCCCAGTTTCTCCGCTTTCTTCCGTTTTTCCGGCCCCATGTTATTGCCGGCAAGGAGGTAACTCGTTTTTGAAGAAATGGAACCGATATTCTTTCCGCCGTGGGCTTCAATGGTCTTCTTGAGGTCCTCACGCGAAAATTGTTCAAAGACGCCACTGACCACAAAGGTTTTTCCGGAAAGTTTATCGCTCAGCCTGACAATGCCTGATTCGTCCGTCCGGAATTGAAGTCCTGCATGACGCAGCCTGTCGATTATTTCAATGTTTTTTGAGTCTGAAAACCAGGCCAGGATGCTGGCGGCAATTTTTTCACCGATCTCTTCCACCTCGATGAGCTCATTGAAATCGGCAGCCATGAGTTTCTCGACAGAGATGAAATGGGATGTCAGCTTTTTGGCAACGGTTTCGCCCACAAACCTGATTCCCAGGGCGTAGAGGACCCGGTCAAATCCAGCAGTCTTCGAGGATTCAATGCCGTTGAGGATGTTGGTTACGGTTTTCTCACGAAAGCTGATTTTTTTCTCCTTTTTTTCCTCCGTTGATTCGTAATTTTTTTCAAGCCCGATCAGTTGGTCAAAGGTCAGATCATAGAGGTCGGCGCAGTGGTGAACCAGTCCGTTGTCGAACAGTATCTCTATTTTCCCCTCACCAAGGCTGTCGATGTTCATGGCCTTCCGCGAAATAAAATGTTCGAGTTTCCCTTTGATCTGCGGGGGGCAGCCGTTCTCGTTCGGGCAGTACCAGGCCGATTCGCCTTCGGTTCGTACCAGTTCACTGTTGCATTCAGTGCAATGGCTGATGAATAAAATAGGGATGGCCCCGGAAGAGCGCTGATCAAGGTCCACCCCGATGATTTTGGGAATGATTTCACCACCTTTCTCAACGAAAACCATATCGCCAATACGCACGTCAAGTGCAGCGATGATGTCGGCATTGTGCAGCGAGGCCCGCTTTACCACCGTGCCGGCCAGTTGAACCGGCGTTAAATTGGCCACAGGGGTTACAGCTCCCGTGCGTCCTACCTGGAATGCGACCGACAACAGTTGTGTTGTGACCTGCTCAGCCTTGAATTTGTAGGAGATAGCCCATCTTGGTGATTTTGCCGTATATCCCAGGAGCTCCTGCTGTTTCAGATCGTTCACTTTAATGACGATTCCGTCAATATCGAAGGGTAAATCATGCCTCGACTTATCCCACGTGTCGAGGTAATCGAAAATTTCCTCCCTCGATTTACATTTTACGGTGTATTCCGAGATTTTAAATCCCCATGATTTTGCTGCAGCCAGGCATTCATAATGGGTCCGGAAGGGAAGGTCATTTCCGGGGAGGTAGTAGAAAAATCCATCCAGGTTCCGTTTTGAAACTTCCGCAGAATCCTGCATCTTCAAGCTGCCCGATGCCGCATTTCGCGGATTGGCAAAAGGTTCCTCCTCATCTTCGGCCCGCTGCCTGTTCATCTTTTCAAAACTTTCGTGGGGAAGAATAATTTCGCCCCTGATTTCGAATTCGTCGGGGAACCCGGAACCATGAAGTTTCAATGGAATGCTTCTGATGGTTTTGACATTGGTGGTCACATCATCGCCACGGATCCCGTCACCCCGTGTTACGGCCTGCACAAGCCGGCCATCGCGATAGGTCAGCCCGATGGCAACACCATCGAATTTGAGCTCGCAAACATATTCCACATCGTCGCCGATAAGTTTATGGATGCGTTCTTCAAAATCGCGGATCTCATCCTCCGAGTAAGTATTGCCCAGTGAAAGCATCGGGTACCTGTGCTGAACCTGGCTGAATTCTTTGGTAATTCCGCCTCCCACATGGCGGGTAGGCGAATCGGGTTCGATAAGTTCAGGAAATTCTTTCTCAAGCCGGATCAGTTCTTCCAGCAGCATGTCAAACTCAAAATCGTTTATCGACGGGCGCGATAAAACATAGTAACTGTGGTTATGCCTGCGGATTTCGTCCGAAAGCGATGCAATGCGGACTTTTGCCTCTGTTATATTCATAGGTGCCTGAAGCGACCGGTGTTCGATCAGGTCAGCATCGACCATTCATAATATGAGTAACCGTATTCGACCGGGTTGAGCCCCATAACCGGGATCTGGGCCTGGTTGAATATCAGTTTGTCATCCCAGGATGAGAGACTGAAACCCGCGGCATCGACGTTCGGCCGGGTCATGATCATGATGAGGTCAGCTTCATGCAGCACGCTGAACGAAATAACCTGTTCCGCAAAGCCTGCGGATGTAGGCGCATAACCAATTGAGTAATGCACGTTTTCGGCATCGAATACAGTGGTGATCTGTTTGGTGATGATCGCAAGTGCCGAGCGGAGGGAACTGTCTTTTTCAGGACAGATATACATGTGTATTTTTGCCTTGAATAATTTTGCCATGAGTTTGGCCCAGTTAACAGCCTGACGCGACTCAAGATTAATGGTGATCGGGAAAATAATGTTTTTATAACCTGATTTGAAGGCGCGTTTTTGCACAACGATAACAGGGACAGGCGACTCTTCGACAACTTTCATTGCATAACTGCCAAAAACATGCTGCAACCCTTTTTTGCCATGAGTCCCCATGACCATCAGGTTTGCTTTTATTTCCGCTGCAACGGCACTGATGGTTGAAAAAATTGAGCCTTCAATCGACATTGTGTCAATTTCAACTCCATATTTTTTTGTGTAGTATTTTTTATATTCTTTCAGCCTCCAGTCGATATAATCCACGCCGACATTTTTTATTTTCAGAGCGGCTTTGGTCTCTTTGTTGATGATATGCAGGATAAATACTTTATAGCCCAGGTGCATGGCGAGTTTTACCCCGTGGGAAATAGCATTGCCGCATACTTCCGAGAAATCTGTAGGGATGAGCACAATGTTGTTGTACTTGTTTTCCTGTTTTTCTTTAGTCATAGTAATCAATTTACGGTTAACGGTTTAATTTATCCTGCCTGGATGAGCTTTTTTATTTCTTCAAGATGTTTCAGCTTATTCTGATTCCTCAGAAGGATTGCTGATTTTGTAAAGTACTGGTGATTCGTTAAAAAATTGACCTGAACGTCGAGCCATTCGGAAAGCGTGGTAGTTAAAACACCGTTCACCTGCCATTCGAGACGAAGTTTGAAAGAATTGATGTAAAAATCATCACGGCCGAGATAATCGAGGTCCGCATCGCAGATGATCTGCTCGAGAAGCGAATATGGCCGCTGGGGCAATTTTGTAACCAGGATCAGTTCGGCTATCTCATCAATTTCAGCGGCAGAATAGCCAAATCCGGGCAGCGATTGCCTTGCCAGCGATGCGGAAGCGGATTCATGGTCTTTATATTGAACGATCATTCCCGCATCATGGTACAGGGCTGCCGTTTCAAGCAGCAGTTGACCGTGAGGATCAATGTTTTCAAGAACTGTTAAACGCCTGGTGGCTTCCAGTACATCAAACGTATGTTCCGCACAATGATAACTCAATCCCGGGTTTAATTCGAGTCGCAGGCGATGAATGATATACTCGCTGGCTGATTTGAAATCCATGCCATCATTGTTTTATTGATTAATCGTATTTCTACCAGTAGATCAGAATACAGCATGTATTACCGGGACCATGCGGAGCGCGGTATTTTCACTATTCGATTTTCTCCTTTCACTTACCGATGTTCGTATATCCTTGTTCACTACCCAACGAACAGTTGCCAGCGAAAAATTACCAGTTAAAAAGTAAAAGATAAAATTGAATAGTTTATGCTGCTCCGTTTTTCTCTTTTCACTCCAGGTATAAAAGTGATCAATCAATTGTTTTATGCTGTAAAATTATGAAAAAAAATCAGATGCGGGAGGAGATGCAATAAAAAGGTAAAAGGAAGTTCAGCATGCCGCTTTGAGCTGATGGATAGTGAGAGCCGGATCAGGTGAAGCAAAAATGGTATTGCCGGCTACAAGAACGTCGCAACCGGCTCGAACCAGGATGGAGGCATTCTGAAGGTCAATTCCTCCGTCCACTTCGATCACCGTGCTGAGTTGACGGGAAGAAATAATTTGCTTTAATTCGGCAATTTTGCCGATGGTTCCCGGCATGAAAGATTGCCCGCCAAACCCCGGATTTACTGACATCAGCAGCACCATGTCCGCCTCGTCGATCACATCGGCGAGCACGCTGACAGGTGTTCCCGGGTTGATGACAATGCCAGCTTTCGCACCCAGGCTTTTGATGATTCTGAGGGCCTCCGCAGGATTTTTACAGGCTTCCATGTGAATGCTGATGATGTCGGCACCTGCTTTTTTAAACCGTTCAAGATACCTTTCCGGTTCAACGATCATCAAATGCACATCAAGCACTTTCGCAGTTGCTTTCCTGATTTTTTCAATAATGGGAAATCCAAAAGAAATGTTGGGGACAAATAAACCATCCATGACATCCAGGTGAAACCAGTCGGCTTCACTTTGATTGAGCATCGCAATGTCCTTCTCCAGGTTCAGAAAATTGGCTGAAAGTAACGACGGTGCAACAAGATGAGACATACATTCTATCCCAGGTAGGTTTTCAGGATTTTGCTCCTCGACGTATGCTTCAGCCTCCGTATCGCTTTTTCCTTGATTTGGCGGACGCGCTCGCGGGTAAGGTCAAATTTTTCACCGATTTCTTCGAGGGTCATCGGGTGGCTGCCGTTGAGTCCGAAATACAACCTGATCACATCGGCTTCGCGCTGCGTAAGGGTGGAAACGGCACGTTCGATCTCCTTTTTAAGCGATTCGTACAACAAACCATTATCGGGCGTGGTGTTCTCTTCGCTGCGAAGAACATCGTACATGGTGTTGTCTTCGTCCTGGATCAGGGGTGCGTCCATGGAAACATGGCGACCTGAATTCCGCATCGACTCCTTCACCTCGTTTTCCGAAACTTCAAGCAACAACGCAATTTCACCGGCATTGGGTTCGCGCTCATATTGCTGCTCAAGCTGGGCGTAGGCTTTGTTGATTTTGTTGATTGATCCGATCTTATTCAGCGGTAAGCGTACGATCCTTGACTGTTCAGCAAGAGCCTGGAGGATCGACTGACGGATCCACCATACTGCATAGGAGATGAATTTAAAACCACGGGTTTCATCGAATCTTTGTGCAGCTTTGATCAGTCCGAGGTTACCCTCGTTGATGAGGTCAGGTAAGCTAAGTCCCTGGTTTTGATATTGTTTTGATACAGAAACTACGAATCTCAGGTTGGCCTTGGTGAGTTTCTCGAGCGCGGCCATATCCCCCTGCTTGATTCGCTGGGCAAGAGACACTTCCTCGTCTGCAGTGATAAGTTCCACTTTGCCGATCTCCTGGAGGTATTTGTCCAGCGATGCGGTTTCGCGATTGGTAACCTGTTTGGTAATTTTTAACTGCCTCATGCGAACCAAATTGTTTAGACCGTAAATACAGGTCGGTTTACGTAAAAATTAACTGTAGGTTACATCAGATTACCTTCTAGGTCCACGATAGTCGCCTCCGCCGCGACGGTCGCCTCCGCGATCATGTCCGCGGTCGCGGTCACGGTCACGGTCATTTCCGCGATCGGGGCGGTCTGAACGTGGCTCAGGCGCCCTTTCAACGTAGCCTTCCGGCTTGGGAAGCAATGCCCTGCGCGAAAGTTTCAATTTTCCGGTTTTAGGATCAACTTCAATCAGTTTAACTTCAACTTCATCACCGACTTTCAGCGCATCCTCAACCTTTTCCAACCTTTTCCAATCTATTTCGGAAATATGCAGCAGTCCGTCCTGGTTGGGAAGGATTTCAATGAATGCTCCGAATGACTGTATGTTCTTTACTTTTCCCCTGTATATCTCGCCAACTTCGGCAACCGAAGCAATCCGCTTGATCTTTTCGATCACCTTGTCGCGGGCTTCCATGTTGTCGGCAACGATGTCGACAATGCCGAATTCACCAACTTCTTCAATCACGATGGTGGTTCCTGTTTCACGCTGCATTTCCTGGATTACTTTTCCACCGGGGCCGATGATCGCACCGATAAATTCTTTTGGAACCTTCATCTGGAAGATACGCGGTACGAACGGCTTGAAATCGGCGCGTGGTTCGGTGATGGTCTTCGCCATTTCCCCGAGGATGTGCATGCGTCCCTGGCGGGCCTGTGCAAGTGCTTCGCGAAGAATGTCGAACGACAAACCATCAACTTTGATGTCCATCTGGCAGGCGGTAATCCCGTCGCGGGTACCGCAAACCTTGAAGTCCATGTCGCCGAGGTGATCTTCGTCACCAAGAATATCGGACAAAACAACGTAACGCTTGTTGTCGGTGATAAGTCCCATGGCAATTCCCGAAACAGGCTTGGCGATTTTCACACCTGCATCCATGAGTGCCATGGTTCCTGCGCAAACGGTTGCCATGGACGAACTGCCATTCGATTCGAGAATATCGGAAACGATGCGTATGGTGTATAAATTATCAGCACCCTGCGGGATCATGTTTTTCAATGCACGAAGTGCCAGGTTTCCATGGCCGATTTCACGGCGGCCCGTGCTGCGGATCGGTTTTACTTCACCGGTTGCAAAGGACGGGAAGTTGTAATGCAGGATGAAATTGACCTTGCCTTCAATGATGGCGCCGTCAATGGCCTGCTGATCAAGTTTTGTTCCAAGGGTCACCGTTGTGAGCGACTGGGTTTCACCGCGGGTGAAGATGGCCGAACCATGTGCTGCCGGCAGGTAATCGATCTCTGTCCAGATCGGGCGGATCTCATCAAGTTTGCGGCCGTCGAGCCTTTTGCGGTTATCCATGGTTGCATTGCGGATTGCCTCCTTTTCAACTTCATGGTAATAGCGGCCGATCAGATTTTTGTTTGCTTCCTTTTCCTCATCGGTCAGGGTGGCGATAAATTCTGCCTTTATGGCTTCAATGGTCTTTTTGCGTTCATGCTTGTTCGCATTTCCGCTGGTGGCCATTTCATAAACCTTCTGGTAGGTTTCTTTGTGAACCTTCTCCTTGAATTCAGGGTTGTTCGATTCGTGGCAATAAGTGCGTTTAACCTTCGATTTTTCGATCATGGAAGCCAGTTCGGTCTGTGCGTTGCACTGGTCCTTGATGGCTTCATGCGCCACGCGGATGGCTTCCACCATGTCATCCTCCGAAACTTCCTTCATTTCGCCTTCAACCATCAGGATGTTGTCGATGGATGCGGCTACAATCATGTCGATGTCGGCATCTGCCATTGCATCGATATTCGGATTGATGACAAACTGTCCGTTAATCCTGGCAACCCTCACTTCGGAGATGGGACCGTTGAACGGGATGTCGCTTACCGCCAACGCGGCAGATGCTGCAAGGCAGGCAAGTGCATCGGGCAATACGTTTTTATCGGCTGAGATCAGGGTAACCATTACCTGGACTTCAGCATGGAAGTCATCGGGGAAAAGCGGGCGGAGAGCCCTGTCAATCAATCTTGAGATGAGAATTTCGTAGTCGGAAGGCCGGGCTTCGCGCTTGAAAAAGCCACCCGGGAATCTGCCGGCAGCTGCATATTTTTCGCGATATTCAACCGATAACGGCATGAAGTCGACGTTTTCTTTGGCGTCCTGGTTTGCTACAACGGTAGCAAGCAGCATGGTGTCGCCCATCTTTACAACGACAGCCCCGTCGGACTGTTTGGCGAGTTTGCCTGTTTCGAGTGTGATCTCCCGTCCATCGGGAAGGGTAAAAGTTTTTGTTATTCCATTCATGTTTGTCTCTTTCAGATATTAAAAGAGGCAATTATAACATTGCCTCTTTCTTGATTTATAAAGAAAATGATTAATTTATTTACGAATACCAAGTTTTTTGATGATATCACGGTAACGTTGAATTTCTTTGCTCTTCAGATAATCCAGTAACTTTCTGCGCTTGCCTACCATGATCACGAGTGAACGTTCTGTCACCATGTCTTTCTTGTTGATTTTCAAATGCTCGGTAAGATGCTGGATTTTCATTGTAAACAGAGCCACCTGTGCCTCAGTGGAGCCGCTGTCAAATTCTGATTTTCCGTAGTCCTTAAATGCTTTCTTTTTTACTTCAGGTGCTAAATTCATTGTTGTACGTGTTGTTTCTGATTAACTTAATAGGCCTTTTAAACGGGCTGCAAAATTATTCATTTCTTTTGATATTACCAAATAATTATTAGTATATCGATGAAATACCCGCAACGAATCATTTTCAGTGAACAAAAGGTCAGCTATTTGAGGTCGCTGGCTTTGGCCTGCTCGATGATCACATCGTAGGTGTAGCCGGAACCGAAATCCCTGTTCAGGGCAACAATCCCCATGAAGGTGGCTTGCCTTCCAACTGCAACACTATCCATGGATGTGATGGTTACGTCAAATCTGTCTGAAAAGTCGGTGCCGTCCTGAATGTGAAACCAGTTTTTATTCATGATCTGGCTGTTGAATTTCACAACCACACCCCTGATGGTCACCGTTTTGCCGGCATACATCCCCGGGTTTTTATAGAGATCTGCAATGGTTATCCCGCCTTTGGGTGGGGTAACCGAGACTTCCGACCATCGTTTGATGTCTGGTTTTTTAGGAGTCAGTGGCGGCTGGTTTTCTGGCGGTGCGGTTGCCAGGGTGCTTTTGGGATCCTGTACAAAAAAGATGGAGGGGAAGGTGCGCCCCAGTTCCTTGCTTACAAAATTTTTCATCTCATATGCCTGGGCATAATAAACCGAATCTCCCGGCTTAGAGGCTGTTTTTACAACGGCTATCCAGAATTTGGCCCCGTTTTCCTCGACCTGCAGGTATGTGTAATTGCTCGTTTGAATGACCTCAGTGATCACGGTCCCGTGTGTTCCTGCGGGTAATACCGGCCCCTTGTTCTTCCCTCCGCTGCGGTAAAATATTGTCACGATGAAAAACGCTCCGAGGAGCAGCAAAACGACTGGAAATATAATTTTGTTCTTATTCATAGATAAAAGGGTTGTCCTGTTTTTTTTATTTTTCAGGGTGCAAAGATAAAAAATAATTTGGTACCAGCCGACAACAGGGGAAAGGCATTGCTGCCGCATAACAGGGAGGCGGTTGGAGTCAGAAAGTTATACTGAATCTTGGCAGGTTTGCAATCGCAAAGCTGCTTTAATTCAGTCATACTGAGCGTTTGAGTTTGCTTTTCTTTGCAAACTCAGGCAGTCGAAGTATAATTGTGGCAAAGAGTTAGAATCGCTGGGTGATATTGATGTATACGCGGTTGAATATCTGGTTCCTGTCGAATGTTCCTTCATAATAGACTCCGCAGGAGAGTTTTCTGAGTATTCGCCAGGTAAGATTGACTTCGGCCATGTTTTGAGACAGTTTCGATTCTCCGCTGTAAAATTTGTAGCTGACGTAGCGGTAGCCCAATTCTCCCGAAAGTTTTCCCGGGACAAGGTCGCGGGAGATCCCAAGGCTGTATATATTACCCGACATGTAACCTGTTTCCAGTATGGTCGCGGAAATGGTTGCGGATGCCCGGATGCCCGGAATGTTGCTGTAGGTGATATAGCCGTACAGGTTTTTTGACGGGTGGGGGTCTTTTTTACTGCTGCGGTATCCGGCGTTTACACCAATGGATAAATTATTCACGGGCTGGTAAGTTACCTGCGCTGTAAAGCCCTGGACTGCTGCTGCTTCCAGCAGTTTGTCGACAATTGACTTGTAGGTTTCGTAATAGATTACATTTTGCCGCGTGCTGTAGGAAACGGTGAGTGACAATTGCCGGATCGGTTTATACCTGAGGGATACATATAAATTCGAAAGAACCGGCGAGTTGTTTTGTGTGTATGTCGTATCCTTGCTGACGGCTGTATCCATCTGGTTCATGGTTTTTTTATACAGGTCGACTTCCACCGATCCGAAAAAGAACAAATTGCGGATGAGCGAATTCGTGTGCTGCAGGTAGGCAAACCTCCGGTCGGTGGATCCGCTGTTCGTTTGTTGGATAAAGGCAAGGGTTGTTTGCATATTCCCGTTTTTCGTCGACAGGTCATGACCTACATAACCTCCTAATTGCAAAAGGTTTGGATTGAAACTGTAATTTTTGTAGTCAGGTCTCGTGCCGGCGATGAGGCCAATGGTGAATTTGCCTGCCCTCAGTTCATATTGAAGTCCGTCGATGGCCCCGACGTTGGAAATCCTCGGGTTTATTTTCCGGCCCAGCCAGAGGGTGTTGGATTTGTTGAATTCATAATTAAATGCCAGGCTGTAGATTTTCAGCCCATTGAACAGGTCATTCCGGATTTCGCTCCAGTTGTCAAGTTTGTGAGCAAATGAGATGTAGGTTTCAGCAGATAATTTCGTGTTTCCGATATTCTGAATCGCCATCGAAAACGTATACCGCATGCGTTGCGAATTGGCTGTGATGTTGGAGAAATTCGAATAGGAAGCAAGGGAAATATTTCCGCTGACAATCTGCTTTAAGGCTTTTGCCCCGGGTTTTACCGGTGCAATCGTGTCCGCTGCCACAGGAACAGGCTGCGGTGCTTCCGTTGCCGTGGCGACCGGAGTTTGAGGGCTCAATAATTGTCTGGTTGAAAATACCTGGTCGCCCACTGAAAGTTTGATGCCGGGAAATGGCACGCACACGCATGAAATTGAAGAAATATCACTGACGGCAACGGCAGGAATGCGAACACCGTTCTGAGTGATGAACAGCGTATCCCCGGCAGAAATGTTCTCTGTGGATTGAAATTTAACATAGATATTCTGCGAGGTCACATAGGACACCTTGCCTTCCCTGGCTTCCGGAAGGTTCTGACCTGCAAGAAAGGTCCACGAAAATATCAGCAGTATTGCTGGCAGCAGGATTTTCATCGCGGTGGGTTTACTCTTTACGTTCCAATATGTTCATCATTTTACCCCCGGATCCCGTAGGATGGCAGTTGTAACAGGCAGCACTGTTATAGGAATACCCGCTGATACCCTGGTGCTTGCTGTTTGTTGAGGATTGGGGATGGCAGGAGGTTGTGCAGGTGAATACGGCATAATTTGCAGGATTTGTATGGCAGTCGGCACAGGTATTCCATTTCCCGTTGTGCCTTCCCGAATAAATCGGAAAGTACTGGCCGTCGTGGTTCCAGTTGGCCGGATTCCAAGCTGTTTGAGAATGGCAGTCGGCACATGTGGTCGGGAACTGTGCAGCCGCATGCCCCGGGTTCGTGGTCTGGTTGTAATTCGTCAGGTGGCAGCCGACACATGTGTTGGGAGTTGTATTGTAATTCCCGTTGTGGCAGGTGATGCAGGGCACGGATATATGCGCCCCGGCCAGGACATAATAATTGTTGTGAATCGGGAAGGTGGCAGGTGTCCAGTTCGGGTTGGTTGTATGACAAGTATTGCATGTTGAAGGATAATTGCCTGCGGCGTGGCTCGGGTTGACCGATGTGTTGTAGTTCGGCATGTGACAACCTGCACATGTATTGGGTGTGTTCACATAACTTCCCTGGTGGCAGGCAAAGCAATTGTTGGCGATGGCGGCATGAGCTCCCGTTAGCGGATAAACATTGTTATGATTAAAGTTCGATGGCGACCAGGCAATCTGGGAGTGGCAGGTTTCGCATGTAGTCGGGAAGTTTGATGTAATATGGTTGGGATTTGTCGATGCATTGTATTTGTCGGCATGGCATCCGAAACAAACTCTTGCAGTTGTGTTGGTGTAGGTACCATTGTGGCACTTTGCACAATCATTGGCAATCGGGAGATGTGCCCCCGCCAGTACATAATAATTATTGTGTATGGCAAACGATGCCGGTTTCCATGTCGGAAGCGTAGAGTGGCATGTTCCGCAATCAGTGGGAATGCTAATCGCAGCATGATTCGGATTTACCGATTGGTTATAGTTTTGGGTATGACAATTATAGCACACCATTGAAGTGCCAGCATAACCTTGAGAATGACATTTGATGCATTCTGTAGTAAGATGCGCTCCTGTAAGTGGAAAAGGGGATGTGGCATGGTTAAATGTTCCTTCTTTTGAACCTGTGGGATGGCAGGCATAGCAGGCTGGGCTGTTATAAGCATAGCCTTGAACTTCTTTGTGACCATCATTCATGTCGGGTTGGTTGTGGGCATGGCAATCAATGCAGGTAAACTGCTGATAGCTGGCCGGGTTGTTGTGACATTCGGCACAGGTGTTCCAGGTTCCGAGATGTTTCCCTGAATAAATGGGGAATGATTTGGTGTCATGTGTCCGGTATTCGGCCGGTTTCCATCCGATTTCGGTGGTGTGGCAGTCATTGCAGGTCGTTGAAAAGCCAATGGAAGAGTGGTTTGGATTTACCGTACCATTGTAGTTTGCAAGGTGACAGGAAACACATTCCCGGGAAGTACTGGCATAATTCGGTGTTTTATGACAATCCTGGCAGGCACTGTTTGCATGTCCCCTGGTAAGCGGGAAAAAATCATGGTTGATGCCGGCTCCCGTCCATGAACCGGAGGCCATGTTGTGGCAGTCAAGGCAGTTTTTCGAAAAGCCCCCTGCCGTGTGATTCGGGTTTGTCGTGGCCGTATAATCTTTTTGATGACAATCAATGCATTCAACGCCAAGCGGGCCAAAATACAGTCTGGATGCTGATGCATTTTTGTGACAGTCGAAACAATCTGCGTTAATATGTTTTCCGACCAGCGGGAACCGGCTTCGCTGGTGAATCTCCGTAATATTATTTATAACCCAGGATATTGGAGTATGGCACCTTCCGCAGTCGGGTCCCAGGGTTTGGTTGTGCATGTCGGTGTGGCAGGAAATGCACTGCTTTCCTGCTTTGCTAAACTCCAGCGACGTGTGGCACAACCTGCAGTTCACGGCCTTATGCTGCCCTGCGAGCGGGAATTTTGTCGTATTATGATCAAACGACAGGACCTTCATGTCAATTTTCCACCCGGTGGTGGAATGGCAATCCATGCAGTTCACAGTGAAGTTGACTCCGTGCGGAGATTTCTGGGCAAACAGGCTTACAGAAAGTATCAGCGCCAATATTAATGATGACAGTTTTCGCATTTGAATTCTTTTATTTTATAAAGTATAAAAGCTATTCCTTTATCCTGTGCTGGTTTGTGACATTTCGCACAGGCAACATTTTTATGTTTTCCGTCCAGTGGAAAAAGAGTTTTACTATGATCAAATTTTGTGACGGGCTTGAAAGCATCAACGCCATGACAGGAAAAACAGTCGGTTTCCCCGTTTTTCTCAAACTGCCTTGCATGAATATCCGTATGACAACTGAAGCATGTTTTGGGCAATCCGCTGAATTGCTGGGTTGGTTCAGCGCCTTCCGTTTTTTTGAAATGACAATCCCTGCATGTTTTTTTTGCATGCGCACCGGTAAGTTCGAAATTGGTTTTGGCATGATCAAAATTAACTTTGCTCCACCTTGCTTCACTGTGGCAACTTTCGCAACTGGATCCGGGATAATACTTGTCACTGATAAAATTCTGATGGTAATTTTTATGACAATCAATGCATTGTTTCCCGATCTCCCTGAAATGCCATGTTGTATCGGTTTTCGAGATTTGTTTTTTATGACATGCAAAACATGGCGTGGCAAGGTGTGCTCCCTTGAGCGGGAAAATACCCTCATTGTGCTGGGCAATGGTATAGTTGAATTCTTTAAATCCGTATACGGTATGGCATTGTGAGCAGTCGGGAGACACACCTTGTTTGGCAAACTGGTTTTTATGATAATCGGTGTGGCAGTCGGTGCACTTGTCAAATTTTAAAGCATTTGTAAGTTTAGTTTTATGGCATTCGATGCAGGTGACTTTTAAATGTCTGCCATAAAGTTTGAAGTCAGTTTTGTCATGGTCGAAATTTTGTCCTCCCTTGATGATGCTGAATGATGATCCAGTATGGCATTGTGTGCATACCTGGCCGAATTTGTTGTTATGCGCATCTTTATGGCAGCTGGTGCAGTTATCGAATTTGATGCCCTTGAATTCCTGGTATTTCAGATTGTTTTTAACGCCAATTTTATGACATGTAACACAAAGAACTTCCTGGTGTTTGCCGACCAGTTGAAATTTTGCTTTGTTGTGATCAAATTTTGTAACCGGTTTGAAAGCTTCCTGATCATGACATTCAGCACAATTTGCTGAAAGTGTTTGCTGATGGTAATCCGTATGGCATGTTAAACAAGCGGGATTCAATCCAAGATAGGTAAATGTCTTCTTTTTAATTTTTTGATCCGAAATGTGTTCGCGTTTATGGCAGTCTATGCACTTTTTCTTTGCATGGGCCCCGGTCAGTTTAAAACCGGTAAGGTCATGGTTGAACTTATCCTTGTCAAAACGTATGATCTGAAAGTTAAGCCCGTGGTGGTCGCTGTGACAGGAAACGCATTCTTTTCCTTTTACGTCTGAAGAAGAATGATACCCTTTTTGCAGGTCGGTTCGTGCTTTAAGTTCGGTATGGCATTCAAGACATTTTTGATTTGAAACCTTTTTTCCAAGGATGTGGCATTTTGTACAGTTCGTTATTCCCTCGAGACTGGTATGTGCTTTAGAAAGTTCGCCGGGCGAAATCTGTCCGAACCCGGATCGGGAAAACAGAACGACCAGTAAAAATGCAACCGAAATATGGTTGATGTTCAGTTTCATGATTTTTGTTACCTGTGCTTTAACACGGCATCACCAAATTTTTTGGTGATGAGGATTCCGATTTTTTGTAAAAACTGAATTGGAAGTTCTCCTCCGGCAAAAATATAGATGAGATCATTCTTGATTTTCAACTCGACCGGATCAGTTCCCACAGTTACAATGATATCGTCCTTTTCAATGCGGACGGGGTTTGTGTTAAACATGACCTTTAGAAGACCGCTGGCTACCGCCTCATTGATTTTTTCATTATTCTTCGGTTTTATACGGCTGAAAGCATCGCCGCGGTAGGTGAGGGTTACCTTATTCAGATCGGCGAGGAGCAGGGCTGACTCAATGGCTGAATCACCTCCGCCGACAACCATGATATCCTTTCCGGATATTTCTTCAGGTTCTAACAGCCGGTAAGCAACTTTTTCCATAGTTTCACCGGGGATGCCGAGTTTTCGGGGAGTTCCCCTGCGCCCAATGGAGAGTAATACTGCTGCAGTAGTGAATTGTTCTCCGGTAAGGGTTTCCACTCTGAAATGCCCGTTTTCCGGAACAATGGCTTCCACTTTTGAATTCTGCCTGATCACAATGGTGTGTTTGTCCAGAACGCTTGTCCAGAAATCAAGTAATTCGGTTTTGCTTGTCTCCGACAACTTCACTTTTCCGTGGAGGGGAACATCCATAGCAGTGGTCATCACTATTTTTGACCGCGGAAACGTAAATACAGTGCCACCTAATGTGTCCTGCTCGAGTGTTAAAAACTTAAGATGATGTTTTTTTGCGTTCAGGGAGGCGGATATTCCGGCTGGGCCTGCTCCGATAATAATGAGGTCGTAGGAGGCTGAATGATTTTTCTTCAGCGATTTAACGATGTTGTCCACTGCCTGCCTGCCCTGTTCAACGGCATTCTTTATCAAACCCATCCCGCCAAGTTCTCCTGCAATGAAAATCCCCGGAACATTGGTCTCAAAATGTTGGTTAACATGGGGTAAATCAACACCTCTTTTTTCCGTCCCGATGCAAAGTGAAATGGCCTGTGTCGGGCAGGCATGAAAACATGCACCGTGGCCGATGCAATGGGAGGCATTGATCGTGGTCGCTTTGCCGTTCCTGATACCAAGGATGTCTTTTTCGGGGCAGGCAGAGATGCACGCCCCGGTTCTGATGCAGCTTCCTTCATCAACGACAGGGTGGAGAGAAACAGGTTCATACAAACCGTCGAGTTTAGCCTGAACGATCTTTTGTTCAACTTTTTTGGAATCGCGTGATTGTTTGCGCAGGTAAATAAAAATAATGATCAGGCAGAGACCGATCGCTACCGAGTAGATGACAATTTGTTCAAAAATCAGTTCCATGACTTAGAATATCCAACGATAACCAAAAATGATTGTAACCGCAACGTGAATAATCATGATGATCAGCATAAGAATGGCAAAAGGCAGATGTGCCACGTGCCAGTATTTAAACAGTTCCTGCATAATAACAAGCCGGTCGATCCTCCTGTTTAGTGAAATGTCACTCTTAACAAGGTTCAGGATTGCTTTCTGCTGCGGTTTGGTAATGTTGTTTTTCCTGAGAATTGTTTTTACGTTTCGGACTGTCTTTGCGTCTTCCCGGTATTTATTGAAAAAGCGTACAAAAAAGTTTCCCTGATATAATTCGACTTTCTTTTTGGTCGAATCAACAATCACATTGTAGCTTTCGTCGTCAAGGGCAACAAGTTCCCGGATGGTGTCTCCGATGTTGCTCTTCATCTCCCTGACTTCATTTAAACTCAGTTCCCTGCCTTCTATTGTACGCGGTATCTGAATATATATAAATCTGCCTATGATGCCGCTCAGGAAAACCGCAACCATGCTCCAGAAACTGATAGCAACGAGTCCTCCGAATTTGAAAGAGGTATGAAAAAGGACCAGGATCGGTCCTAAGGAACAGAGGAAAATATGGAATTCAAGCCAGTGCTTGAGAATACCCACCCGTGTAAGTATCCTGAACCGTTTCCGGATCATGTAAAAGGAGACCCCGATGAGCATCAGGAATGAACCGATTATACCCAGCCCATGTCCCCAAACTCCGCTGGGTTTCAGTAGTATATAGTCAGGGTGAAAGAACCTGTCTTCAATTCCGAGCCTGTAGTATGGAAATCCGATGTAGGTTATTGCAATCAGGGCTGCAGCGACAATGGAGGATAATATTAAGAGATATATGAAATGTGCAATTTTAGACATGGGGTTTAATCAGGAATGTTTTTGCTACGAAAATCAGTGAAATTTAATTAAGCAAAATTAAGCAAAAGAGGGCTTAATTCTTCAAATTCATGCAATTGAGAATGATTCTAAATATTGACAATAAAGAGGTTAGCGAATGTTCAGGAAGATCCGCCGGGATAATTCAGCCTGGTGGATAAACATTTGCCTGCCGTTTTGTGTCCGGGCATGTGCTGCAATCCCACGCCTGATGAATTCGGTTTCTTCCGGGTTGTAGATCAGGTCATACAAAAAGTGTTCATCTGAAAGGAATTCATAAGGTATTGGAGGGCAGTTGGCTGTGTCGGGATACATGCCAAGCGGGGTGGTGTTGATGATGAGCGGGTGGTTTTTGATAACTTCACCGGTCAGTCCGGAATAGGAATAAATGCCTGGTCTGCCGTGGCTGCGGGAAACAAAATTGAACGGGATTTCCATGAGAGATAATGCACGGGCGATTGCCTTCGAAGCGCCGCCGGTGCCTAATACCAGGGCCGGACCGGGGGGAGGATGAGCATTGAAGGACATTATGAACCCCGGGGTATCGGTGTTGAAGCCTTTTGTGAGGGTTTTCCCGCAATTGCGGGTGACTTTAATTGTATTTACCGCGCCGATTATCCTGGCTTCTTCATCCAGTTCGTCGAGATACGGAATGATGGATTCTTTATACGGGATGGTGACATTCAGACCCGAAAGGTCAGGGCTGCCGGCGAGAAGATCAGGGAATTGAGCTATATCTGAAAGAGGGAAAAGGCGGTATTCTTTATTGGTGTCGCCTGCTGCAAGGAATTTTTCGTTGTGATAAACGGCCGATGATGAATGAGCCAGGGGATAACCGATCAACCCGAATAACTGATGTCCCTCCTCCATTTCAATGTTTCACTATTTCACCATTTCGCTATTTCACTATTTCGCTACTTTAGCTGGAACTTCTTATATTTTGCAGGCAGGAAGCTGAAGAAAGTATCCCCCCTCAAACCAAGGCGCAATGTTTCGAGCGGGATCAGTTCGGCAGGGGCAATATTTCCAAGGTTCACATTGGCGCCAAAATTTTTGATAAACCAAACCTGCTGTGCTTTTAATGGTGCTTCCCAAAGCAAGTTGGCGGCATCGATCTTTGCCAGGATTTTGTTTATAAGAGCAGTGTTGGCTTTCCCGGTTGAACCATAAATGCCCACAGTCCCACTCTCGCGTGCTTCGCCAATAACCTTGAACGAGCCTGCCTGCAACTCTTTTTGCATCATATCAATCCACCGGCCGGGAGCGATCAGGATGCCTGATTCCTTTGAACCAACTTCGGACAATACTGTGAAGTTTTTGGCCAATTTATGGATGTACTCGCACTTGACATCGTGATCCATGAGCATTGAACCGTCGGAAACCTCAACTGAATCGAGGCCAAGCCGGTCAATATACTTCAGGTAATCATCAAAAAGGTTGCGGATCACAAATGCTTCGAAGAGGGTTCCACCGGCATACACTTTGATATTTGCATCATGGTAGACTTTTACTTTCTCCTTCACCTTGTTGCCGACAACGGATGTTCCGAATCCGAGTTTGACAAAATCAGCAAGGTGACCTGCCGATTCAACAAAGTCTTCAGCCTCGCGCACGCTGAGGCCTTTATCCATCACCATGGCGATTCCGTTTTGCCTTGGCTTGGCTGCACGGTCGGGCAGAAAGGGCAGGGTATGTTCAGTCATCCTGGTTGTTTACTTTTTAAACGATTGAATTATTTCAGCTATTCCGGCGTGGTTCGATGCTTCCGGGAATGTGGAAAACAGCCGGATATGTCCCTCCTGGTCCATGCTCATGGCTTTCAGAAGGGTTTCAGCAGCCTGCTGCGACTTTCCCATCATGAAAAGGTAGTACGACATCCCGAAATAAAAATCAGCGTGTGTTTCATGGTGGTGCAATCCTTCCTGGAGAACGGCATATCCCGTTTCAAAATCTTTCTGATCGGCATAAACAACTGAGAGATCGAGCCATATGTCCGTGTCTTCGGGGTCGAGTTCAATAACTTTTCTGTAGGAAATGATGCCTTCACTGATCTGCGCGAGTTTGATCTGGATGTCGCCGAGAATGAACCAGTATTCCGGAATGGAAGGGGTAAGTTTGATGGCTTTTAAAATGTAAGGCAATGCCGACTGAGGTTTGCCAAGTTCGTCATGGGAGATACCCAGTCCGAGCCAGGCGTCGGCAAACTCCGGGTCGAGCCCGATTGCTTTGTTGTAATACTCGATGGACGCATCGAACTTCCTGAGTTTCTCATAACATTCCGCTATGTAATAATAAGTTACGGGTTCGGGGTCCTCGTAAAAAAAAGTTTCAACATAGGTCTCGATCGCTTTATCGAATTTGCCAATGTTGGCATAACAGTTTGCCTTGTTGAAATAAGCGGATGAAAAAGTGTCGTCAATGGCCAGCACATAATCATAGGCGTCGATGGCCTTTTCATAAAGGTCGATGTTGCTGTATGCGATTCCGAGGTTAAACCAGGCAGCGACGGAATAAGGCTGCCGGTTGAGGAAATCATTGAGGAATTCGATGCTTCGGTCCGTTTGTTGCGAAACTTCGCAACAAAATGCAAATTCATACAGGGCCGCATCATTTTCCGGATTCATTTCCAGGGCCTTCAGTAAATATTCGATGGCCTTGTCATATTTGCCCATGTTTTCGTATTCAAAGGCAATGCTTGAAAATATGTCGTCGAGATAATCGGCTCCGTCGATGGCCTTTTTATACTCTTCAATGGCTTTTTCGGGTTTTTCAAGCTGGCTGTAAAGGTTCCCTTTTGCAAGATGAAGGTCGCTGTCTGAAGAATCGGCCTGCTCGATCTCTTTTAGGATCCGCAGGGCTTCATGATCTTTTTTTGCATTTACCTGGAATTGAGCCAGTTTAATCAAAATGGATAAAGAGCCCGGATGCTGTTCCAGCGCCTGGTTTATGGTCTGAAATGCCTTCCGCTGTTCGTTTTTGAAGAAATAATACTCAATGATCTCTTCAAATTCGTCAACATCGAAGAAAAAATGCTGCTCCTGCAGGATCATTTTCTCAAACCGTCCGACTAGCGACAGCGTTTCACCGTCAAAATATGAATCAAAAGGCTCTTCCATCAAACAAATTAGATCATCGGGAAAGTGTACCCGGATGTTTCGGCAAAATTACGAAAAAATCGGATGTCGGAAAACGGGTTGATGCCGGGATTTCTTTTTTTTAACAGATACGGCAGATAAATTGGAAAACTTATACATTTGCCTGAAAATAAAGTATGGCACTTATCAAATCTATATCAGGCATAAGGGGAACCATTGGCGGAAAACCCGGTTTGGGCCTTACCCCGGCCGATCTTGTCCGTTTCACGGCTGCCTATGCAACATTTTTAAGCGAATCGCATCCGGGCGAAAAATTATACGTTGTTGTAGGGCGCGATGCGCGGATTTCAGGTTCGATGGTGAACAATGTTGTTACCGGCACGCTGATGGGCATGGGGGTGAATGTCCTCGACATCGGCCTGACTACAACACCAACAGCTGAGATTGCCGTTGTGGAAGAGCATGCACACGGAGGGATCATCCTTACAGCCAGCCACAATCCGAAACAATGGAATGCGTTGAAATTGCTGAATCACAAAGGCGAATTTCTCTCCGCTGCAGATGGTGAGCGGGTCCTGGCAATATCTGAACAGGCCGGTTTTGTTTTTGCCGAAGTCAATGACCTGGGGTATTATAAAACGGATGACTCCTATATTCAGAAACATATCGACAAAGTGCTTGCGCTTCCGCTGGTTGATGTCGCGGCAATCAAACAGGCACACCTCAGGGTCGTGATTGATGCGGTAAACAGTACGGGCGGCATTGCGATTCCTGCATTGCTGAAGGCTCTCCAGGTGAATACAGTCGACCAGTTATACTGCGATCCCACCGGCCATTTCCCACACAACCCTGAACCGCTGCCCGAGCATCTGGGAGATATTTGCGATGCAGTGGTTAAAAATCACGCCGACCTTGGCTTTGTTGTCGATCCGGATGTTGACCGGCTTGCCATCATCAACGAGATCGGGGAACCGTTTGGGGAAGAATACACACTTGTTGCAGTGGCAGATTACGTCCTGCAGCATGAGAAGGGCAACACGGTTTCGAATCTTTCGTCAACCCAGGCCCTGAAAATTGTAACTGAAAAAGCCGGCGGCGAATATTTTGCCTCTGCGGTTGGCGAGGTGAACGTCGTGGAGATGATGAAGGAAAAAGGCGCCGTGATTGGCGGTGAGGGCAATGGAGGTGTGATTTACCCGGAACTGCACTATGGCCGTGATGCACTTGTCGGCATTGCCCTGTTTTTAACCTGCCTGGTGAAATCCGGGAAAAAGTGTTCAGCCCTGCGGGATCAGTATCCCGACTTTTACATCTCGAAAAATAAGATTGAGTTTTCCCCGGAGATGGATATTCAGAAGATACTGGGAGCGATTATCGAAAAGTATAAATCGCACCCGATTTCCACCATCGATGGCATCAAAATACATTTTGAAAATGAATGGGTGCACCTGCGCCGTTCGAATACGGAACCGATCGTCAGGATTTATGCTGAAAGCGACATGTTGATCAAGGCTGACAACCTTGCTAAAAAAATAATCAACGACTTTAAGGATATTTTAAAAGACCTTTGATCTTATGCCCGGGAAAAAAGCAAAAAAAACGCGGAAGAAGCTTAAATATAAAGTCATCACCATAAAAGTGACGGCCCGCCAGAAGAAATCACTGATGAACTTCAGCAAATCCCGCCGGACTACGCCGAACAAACTGATTAAAAAGGCGATCCGCCCGTTGCTGGAAAATTATGCGGGGCTGGAACCTGGAACTCAAACAGCAGCAAAGGCAAAACAGCTGGAACTTTTCTGACGGCAGCGGTTATTTGCGTGACAATCCCGATTCGTAGGGAGTCCGGTTGATGATTGACCGCCCGAGGGTCACCTCATCAGTGTGTTCAAGTTCATCGCCGATAGAAACGCCCCGGGCGATTGTTGTCAGTTTCAGCGGATATAGTGAAAGCTTTCTGAATAAATAAAAATTTGTCGTATCCCCTTCGATGGTGGTTGGCAACGCCATGATTATTTCCCCTACGCCGCCGGCTGCAACCCGGGTGAGCAGTGAGTCGATGTGAAGATCGTGCGGGCCGATTCCATCCATGGGGGAGATGATGCCTCCCAAAACGTGATAAACGCCCGCAAACTGACCGGTGTTTTCAATGGCCATCACGTCGCGGATGTCCTCCACTACGCAAATGATCGCATGGTCGCGTTTGGGATTCGCACAGATGGCGCAAATTGCCTGGTCCGATATATTCCTGCATTCTGTGCAATAAATAATTTCATTGCGCATTTTAATGACGGCCGATCCAAGCGACTCGACTTCCTGGACGTTGCGTTTCAACAGGTGCAGCGCCATGCGCAGGGCTGTTTTACGGCCAATGCCTGGCAGTTTTGCAAGTTCGTTGACCGCTTGCTCCAGAAGTTTTGACGGATAGGTTTGCAAGTGAAATAATGATTTACTTTTGCAAAAGTAATTTATTAAGGATTATAATGCGAATCTCATTCTTCTTCCTTTTATTAGCTTTTACTGTTTCAGGGTTCGGACAGGATACGGTGAATATCACAGACAGCCGGGGCCACAGGCAGGGGTTCTGGCGTAAAAATGATTCATCCGGACATGTAATTTACGAAGGACATTTCAGGGACGGCGTGCCTTCGGGAGTTTTCCGGTACTTCTACCCGGACGGCAAGCTGAAAACCCTTTCAACGCTGTCGAACCAGGGAAAGCGTGCCGTCACGGTTTCATACTTTCCCAACGGCACGAAAATGGCGGAAGGCAATTATCTGGATGAAAAAAAAGACAGTACCTGGCAATTTTTCAGCGAATACTCGGGCGCGCTTGTGTCCAGGGAAACTTATCTTTCCGGGCAGATCCACGGCTTTTCCAAAGTGTTTTACGAGGAAGGCGGATTGTCTGAACAACAGGAATATAAGAATGGTGCAAAGGATGGCCCCTGGGAACAGCATTATCCCGACGGCAAGCCGAAATTGCTGGGCACCTATAAAGACGGTAAACTGAACGGCCTGCTTAAAACTTTGTACAAATCCGGGCAGATAATGTATACCGGCATCTATGTTGACGGATACAAGGATAAAACCTGGCTCTATTACAATGAAAAAGGAGCCGTTACGAAAAAAGAGATATACAGGGGCGGGAAACTAATAAAGGTCGACCCTGAGGTTAAAGAGCCGTTACCTGTCGTTCCCGAAGGTCAGTAGGCCTCCCTTCTCATATGTTTTATTTCCCATCGCTAACCTGATTTTTACCTGTTTGCCGGTTTTTTATTACATTTGTGTTTTATTGTGAATTTGTTAACACGTGAAGAAAAAGACCCTGGTCCTTGGTGCAAGTACAAATCCTGAGCGATTCTCATACATGGCAGTGAGAAAGCTCAAATACGGCAACATCCCTGTGGTGGCCGTCGGCCTGAGGGAAGGAGAGATCAGCGGCGTAAGGATTGAAAAACCATTTCCGAAATTTGAGAATATTCATACGGTTACGGTTTATATAGGTCCGAAAAACCTGGTCGCCTATTACGATTATATCCTGGGGCTTCATCCCAAACGGGTGATTTTTAACCCTGGAACAGAAAATATGAATTTTGCAGCATCCCTCCAATCTGCGGGCATTGAGGTGGTTAATGCCTGTACGCTGATCATGGTTTCCAATCACCAGTACTGACCCCGGAGCAGGTTTGTGGACTGAATACTAAGTCGGGCGCCGCAGCGTTATCTCAAGTAGTCGAAGTATACGTTCCCCGAATCAAAGAAATTCTTATTTTTGCGGCAGCATTGAACTCCCAGATGAAACACCTCCTTTTTCTCATATTTCTTTTCTGCGGTATGGTTGCGATCGGCCAGACTGTTGTGGTGAAACCAGCTGATACCATCGTTTGTTTTCGCGACAGCGTTGCTTTTACAACCGTTGTTACCGGTGCCGGTACAGCGAAAATCATCTACCGCTGGCAGAAAGGTGCTGTTGATCTTACGGGTCCCGGTGCGACCGATTCCATTTATGCGATCGTTCATGTAAAAGGCAGTGACACCGGGCTGTACCGGTGCATCATCTCTGTGCAGGGCATGGGGTCAGATACAAGCAATGAGGTCACTCTGAGGATGCACCCCCGAATGTACATCGATACATTGTACCGGTACAACCAGCTGGGGTGTGCAGGTGAATGCAAAGGTCAGTTCAAAACGCTCGTGTCAGGCGGAACAAAGTTTAAAGGTGAATCTCCGTACATTTACGAATGGGGAGGAGGTCATTCGCAGGATACAATCGTGTTCGGCCTTTGTCCCGGGCGCTACAGGATCAAAGTGACCGATTCAATTGGTTGCCCGATCGACAGCGCCTATTTCGTAGACGTTTTAAAATCTCCCAAGGTTACTTTTGAAATCCTGCCCGACTCGGTGGTTTATCTTACCAATCCGAACATCCAGGTAGTCTTCCCCGATTCAATGACCAAATACATTTCGAACTGGACCTGGGATTTCGGCGATTCTGTCAGGATACCGAACCTGAACCCGGCGACACACACGTATCAGCGAACAGGAAGGTTTACCGTGAATCTCGGTTTTACAGATTTAAACGGTTGCGACACGGTTATTTCCAATTTAGTGACTGTTAAAATCGCCAAGCTTAAAATTCCCAATGTTTTTACGCCGAACGGTGATTTGGTCAACGACAAATTTGAAATCCAGATAGAGGGCGAGCCAAAGAGAGATTTTCGCGAGGCATATCTTGGCAACGAATTACTGGTCTATGACAGGTGGGGCCGGAAAATGTTTGGTAAAACAGACTATAAAAGCGAGGACTGGGACGGCGAGAGACTTTCTGACGGCACCTATTTTTACATCCTTAAATTAATTGGACAATTCGGGGATGAAGTGAACAAAGGTTCCGTGACCATCCTTCGCGGGAATTAATTTCAACAGGTCGGATTACTTGAACAGCAATCCCATATAAAAGCCGGGCCGTGTAAGTTTTTTCCGGATGTCTTCATTCGTAAACATCGCCGACAGCAGTTCACCGAGTTCCTTATTTTTCCGGGCTTTATCCACAACCAGGTTAAACAGTTTTGAAGAACCCGCCAGGTATTGCATAACAGCCATGGTTCTGAATTCCTGTGAAAACCGCCGGTCGATCCGTGCATCATAGGTTTTCAGGGCATCGGCTGAAAAATCATCATCGTTGAAATTTTTCTCCAGGATGCCAGCTGCAATTTCTCCGCTTGCCATGGCGTTACCAATCCCTTCCCCGCTGAACGGGTCGACGAGGAAAGCGGCATCACCGAGCAGGAGATACCTGTTGCCGGACCGGTTTAAATGATAGGTGCCGAGGGGCAGGGTATGCGCTTCCGCCTTTCCCATGAGCCGTGCATTGCGAAACCGGGGTGCAATCAACGGGTCGTTCGCGATGATATCATCCAGAACATGCGTCAGGTTTATGCGTTTCCTGCTGATTTGTTTTTGCATCATGCCGAACCCGGCATTGACCAGTCCGCCCGTGGACGGGAATATCCAGAAATAGCCAGGCAACAGTCTTTTCAGGAAAATAAGTTCGATGAAGTTCCCGGGATGAAGGCCTGAAACGTTTTCGAAGTAGCCCCTGATGCCTACACAAAAATGTTTTTTATCAATCGTTTCCTGCTGAAGAGATTTCCTGACGGCAGAGTGTATTCCGTCGGCACCTGCAATTACCTTCCCGCTGAATTCATTTTCCGCCGTTTTTGCAGAGATGCAGTCGGGGCGGGTCGTAATTTCTTCGATCCGTTCTCCCTGGAATATTGAAATGTTGGGATAGTCGTGCAGCCGGTCGAAAAGGAAAAGATCGAAGTCATTCCGGTTGCATACAAATCCCGGAGCCGGCTGATCAGATGCTATGTCCGACAAAAAAGGGATGTCGACCGCATGGTGGTTCGGGGCAATAAAACGGATGCCATATGATGGGATTTTACTGACATTCTGGAGGAAATCCTCATAAACACCGCCCGGTATCCGTTTCATGACATTCAGCACTTTTCCGCTCAACGCATCGCCGCAGATCTTATGCCTGGGAAACACATCTTTTTCGATAATACCGATCCGGTGCCCTTTTGGGGCAAGGTTGAGCGCCATTGTGCAGCCGGCCGGTCCTGCACCAGCTATGAGGATGTCAAATTCATATTCCGCCATAAATATTCCGGTTGCGATTCTTTACAACAATTGCTGCAAACTTAGCAGAATAATCCCGGATTTTATGCAATTTTGCTTAAACACTTTTTTATGAGGAAGGAAGAACGTTTCAGGCTGGTGCTGGACTATTTTCTCCGGAATGTTCCGGTTGCCGAAACAGAACTGGCTTATACCGACCCGTATGAGTTGACGGTCGCGGTCATCCTGTCTGCGCAATGCACAGATAAACGGGTGAACATGATCACCCCTCCCTTTTTCAGGATGTTTCCCGATGTCAGGGCACTGGCTGCGGCTGATCCCGCTTCCGTATTTGAACTGATACGAAGCTGCTCCTATCCGAACAACAAGACAAAGAACCTGGTTGCCATGGCCAATGTACTGGTGGATAAATATGAAGGAACACTGCCACCGGATGTCGAAGAAATGCAAAAAATACCGGGGATTGGCCGAAAAACTGCGAATGTGCTTGCTTCGGTTATTTTCAACAAACCGGCTCTTGCTGTTGATACGCATGTTTTCCGGGTCTCTGCAAGGATCGGTCTGACTACCGATGCAAAAAATCCATTGCAGGCGGAGCGGCAACTTGTCAGGTATATCCCTGAAAACCTGAGAGCGATCGCCCACCACTGGCTGATCCTCCATGGACGTTACGTTTGTACGGCACGCAAACCTTTGTGCGAAACCTGTGGGCTGCACGATTACTGCAAGTTTTTCCTGACGAAAAAGGCAACATGATGTTGTTGATAACTCGGGAATTGTTCCTGGTGCAATTGTGTGCATAATTTCTAATTTTGGGGTTGAATAATCAACCAATCATCGAATTTTAACTACCTGATTATGGCACAATTATCCGTTGGTGATATTGCCCCTGACATTCAGTCTGCGGATCAGAACGGCAATGAAATTTCATTGCAGGCATACAGGGGTAGTAAAGTGATTGTCTATTTCTATCCGAAAGACAACACACCCGGGTGTACGGCCGAAGCATGCAATTTGAGGGATAACTATCAGGTTCTCATGGGAAAAGGCTTTAAAATTATTGGTGTAAGTGCCGATGACGAGAAGTCGCATAAAAATTTTTCTGAAAAATATGTATTACCTTTTGCCCTTATTCCCGATAAAGCAAAAAAAATCATCATGGATTATGGTGTGTGGGGCATGAAAAAACTTTACGGGAAGGAATATGAAGGGATCAACCGAATGACTTTCATCATCGATGAAAGCGGGGTGATCTCCCATATCTTCACAAAAGTGGACACCAAGAACCACACAGATCAGATCCTGAAAGCAACTAATCAGTAGTAAAGACGCGCCATAGGCGCGTCTCCACAGCTACAAAAAAGGAGGAAAAAATCATGGCAACAGAAGTGAACAAGGAAAAAGTGAAAGCCCTGCAGCTTACACTGGACAAACTGGAGAAGACATACGGTAAAGGTACCATCATGCGGCTTGGCGACAGCGCCATCGAGGCAGTCGATGTAATCTCCACCGGATCCATCGGGCTCGATGCCGCACTGGGAATTGGCGGTCTGCCAAAGGGCCGTGTAATTGAAATCTATGGCCCCGAGTCATCGGGGAAAACAACGCTTGCATTGCATGCGATTGCGGAATCGCAGAAAGCCGGCGGCATTGCCGCATTCATTGATGCCGAACACGCCTTTGACCGGTTTTATGCGCAGAAACTTGGCGTGGATGTCGAGAACCTGCTCGTATCGCAGCCTGACAACGGTGAGCAGGCGCTTGAAATTACTGAAAACCTCATCCGTTCCGGGGCCATCGACATCATTGTGATTGACTCGGTTGCCGCCCTTACGCCCAAAAGCGAAATAGAAGGGGAGATGGGCGATTCAAAAATGGGGCTTCAGGCCCGGCTCATGTCGCAGGCATTGCGAAAACTGACTGCCACTATCAGCAAAACAGCCACCTGCTGCATTTTCATCAATCAGCTCCGCGAGAAGATCGGCGTAATGTTTGGAAATCCGGAAACCACCACTGGAGGCAATGCGTTGAAATTTTATGCTTCCGTTCGCCTTGACATCAGGCGGCAGACACAGTTAAAAGAAGGGGATGAAGTGGTTGGTAACCATGTGAAAGTCAAAGTTGTCAAAAACAAGGTAGCGCCGCCATTCCGCAAGGCCGAATTTGATATTATCTTCGGGGAAGGGATTTCCAAACCCTTTGAAATCATTGACCTGGCAACGGAGTTGAACGTGATTAAAAAAAGCGGCTCATGGTTCAGCTACGGCGATACGAAGCTGGGACAGGGCCGGGATGCCGTGAAAAAAATTCTGCAGGATAATCCTGAACTTGCAGACGAACTTGAAGGAAAAATCAGGGCTGTATTGAACACCCATGTGTAAACGGATGAAAAACCTGGTCTTTTGTCTTTTGCTTTGCGTAATCGGATTATCTTCCTGCCGGAGCGGCGGGAAGACATCCGGTGATCAAATGCAGGGCGGTGATACGACACGAATGAAACTCGAAGTTCTCAATCAGCAGATTGAGAGTGATGTGTCAAACCCCGAACTTTATAACCGGAGAGCCAAATTCTACCTGTTCGACCACCAGTTTGACAAAGCCCTGAAGGATGTTCATAAAGCCATTTCAATCAATCCGGGGAATTCGGTTTATTATGTGACGCTTTCCGACATCTACCTGTTGATGGGCAAACCCGATGACAGCAGGGATGCACTTAACAAGGCTGTCAGCACAAGCCCGGGCGATACCGAAGCATTGCTAAAATTGTCAAAGCTGTACCTGATTGTCAAAGATTACAAGAACTGTTACATCACCGTGAGGAAACTCCTGGAACTGGACAACGGGAATGCTACGGCCTACTTCACCAGGGCCATCGGTTTGCTTGAGCAGGGCGACACCATTCACGCTGTTGACGATCTGAAACAGGCAGTTGACAAGAACCAGGAATATTACGATGCCTATGTTCAGCTTGGCGAGCTCTATGCCGTAAAGAAGGATCCCGTGGCGGAACTGTACCTGAAAAATGCGTTGAAACTGCGCCCGAAAAGCAGGGAGGCGCTTTATATGCTTGGATTGCACTACCAGGAGACAGGAAAATATCCCCAGGCACTGGCCACCTATCAGATTCTTGCAAAGGCAGATACATCATTCAGGGAGGCTTCCTATAACCAGGGATATATTTACCTTGTTTACCTCAAAGATTTCCCGAAGGCGGCTCAGTTTTTCAGCGAGTCGATTCAAAAGGACCCGGGTTATTATGAAGCATATTTCAACCGTGGATATGCGTATGAACTTGCAGGAGATTACAAAAAGGCCTATGACGACTACCAGAAGTCATTGAAAATAAAAGTTAACTACGATAAGGCTGTTGAAGGTCTCAACCGGCTAGACCGGAATCGGAGTAAAAAGTAAGATTCCTGCCCGTTTAAAATACGATGCCGTTCTCTTCCGGGTACTGAATGCAGTGAATTGCCGGCAGTGCATTCAGCAGGCGGTAACCATAGCGGGTTTCGAACAGCCGTTTGCATTCGCGGACTGCATTTTCCTTAAAAGACTTCAGCGGGTTCTGGTACAGCAGCAAAAAGTCTTTCAGATCCTGGTATATATCAGTGTACGACTCGGCCAGGCTTCCTTTTACGGGATCATTGTGACTCTTTTCATGCTGATCAACAAAAAAGAAGTGGTCGGATTCTCCGAATTTATTGTAGAGCACATTGAACATTGCCTCCCATTGTTCTTCGTTTACGTAATGTTCAACAGCATCCTCATCCTCCACTTCAACGTCGGGGAGAAGTGCACTTTTTAAATAGATGAGCGGGGAAATTTTCTGCAAAAAATTCAACAGTTCTTCCACCGAATAATTTTCGGCTTTCTCCATGAAAAGGCAGTATTCATTGGCCAGGGTGAGCATTTCAAGAACCTTGCGTGAATATACAGGGTCATCGCCGGAAGGCAGTTTTTCTTCAGTCATTAATGGCTTATTTTAGCTTCATGGAGGTTATGATCCCTGCGATTTTTTCATCCAGGCGCTTTTCAGTCTGCCCGAATTCATCGATGTTGCGAAGTCTCTCACGCACCCCGAAATAGAATTTGATCTTTGGTTCGGTCCCTGAAGGCCGTACGCTGATAATGCTTCCGTCTTCAAGCAAAAATTGCAGGACATTCGATTTTGGAAGATTGATCGGTGTTTCCAGTCCCGTTTCAACCACCTTTTCTTTTAGCAGCAGGTAATCCTTGATTCGGACTACTTTGGAATTGTTGACCACTACCGGTGGATTTGCCCGGTAATCGACCATCATTTGCTGGATCTCCTCCGCCCCGGTCTTGCCTTTGCGGGTAACAGAAATCAGGCCTTCCTTGAAGAAACCATACTTTTGGTAAATTTCCAGGAGAAGGTCAAACAGCGATTTTCCCGAATCGGCCATCCATGCAGCTGTTTCGGCAATCAGCGCGCAGGCGCTGATTGCATCCTTGTCGCGCACAAAATCGCCGATCAGGTAACCGTAACTTTCCTCGCCGCCAACGATATAGGTCTTTTTTCCTTCATGCTGCCTGATGACATCCGCAATGAATTTAAACCCGGTGAGGCACTCGAAATATTCAACGCCAAAGGATTCTGCAATTTCCGATAAAAGTTTGGTCGTTACAATCGTGGAAACAATAAACTCATTCCCCTTCAGTTTGCCGAGTTCTTTCCACCTGCTGAGGATGTAGTAAAATATCAGTGCGGCGGTCTGGTTACCATTCAGCAGGACCATCTCATTGTTGTGATTTCTTACGGCGATACCAACTCGGTCGGCATCCGGGTCGGTGGCCATAACCAGGTCTGCGTGCAACTCCCCGGCAAGCTTTATGGCCATATCGAGCGCATCATGTTCTTCAGGGTTAGGTGAATGGACGGTTGGGAAGTTACCGTCGGCAATTGCCTGTTCCCTGACCATGTGAATGTTTTCAAAGCCGAACCGTGATAAAATGTCGGGCACAAGTTTGCGGCCGCAGCCGTGGAGAGGCGTATAGACAATCTTCAGGTCTTTCTGGCGCCTGATGACATCCGGGGAGAGGGACAGCGCATGAATCCGGTCGAGATATTCAACGTCGATTTCGGCGCCGATGCTGATGATGTTTGCCTTAACTCCGGCCCATTTTACATCATCGATGGAAGTGATCTTCTGAACTTCCATGATGACATTTTCATCATGGGGGGCAATCATCTGGGCGCCATCGTCCCAGTATGCCTTATACCCGTTGTATTCCTTCGGGTTGTGCGAAGCGGTGACCATGACTCCGCTCTGGCAGCCGAGTTTTCTTATGGCGAAGGAAAGTTCAGGGGTAGGGCGGAGGTCGTCGAACAGGAAAACCATGAATCCATTCGCCGAAAGCACTTCAGCTACGATCCGTGCAAAATATTTGCTGTTGTTCCTGCTGTCGTGGGAAATGGCCATTTTTACAGGATTGAGCGCAGGGAACATCTTTTTAAGGTAATTGGCAAGTCCCTGGGTGGCCATTCCAACCGTGTACTTATTCATCCTGTTTGTCCCGACTCCCATGATACCCCGAAGGCCGCCGGTGCCGAATTCGAGGTCGCGGTAAAATGAATCGGTCAGTTCAACAGTGTTTGTCTCCAGTAAGGATTTTACCGCAGTTTTCGTTTCATCATCAAAACTGCCGTTCAGCCAGGTATTTGCACGGTCTAAAATATGCTTTTCAATCTCCATGTCATCAGCTTTTAATCACAAAATAAAAATCGTAAATTATGCTTTCATCCGGGCAAGGCACGCCTGCAAACTGTCTCTCCAGTATGGAATTTCCAGCTGAAACCGTTGTTTTATCTTTGTCTTGTTGAAAACACTGTAAAATGGCCGTGCTGCCGGCAGTGGGTAGTCCTTTGTTTCAATGGGGCTGATTTTGCAGTCAATGCCGCTTAATTCAATAATTGCCACTGCAAAATCATACCAGCTTGCAACGCCTTCGTTTGAGTAATGAAATACCTCCACTCCATCAGATTGCGGCAGGCGTGGCAGTACGTCGAGAATGGCTTTTGCGAGATCACGGGCATAGGTCGGGGAACCTGCCTGGTCGAAAACCACATTCAGTTTCCCACGTTCTTTCCCGTATTTCATCATTGTTTTGACAAAATTACTGCCAAACTCCGAGTAAAGCCAGGATGTTCTCAGGATGAAGGCCCTTTTTGCATATGATTGCACCTGCTGTTCACCGGCATGTTTGCTTTTGGCGTACAGTGAAACAGGATTTGTCGGGTCCTCCTCCGTATAGGGTCTGTAGCCCTTGCCATTGAATACATAATCCGTGGAAATGTGGACAAGAAAAGAGTTGTATTTTGCCGCCACCCGTGCGAGATTACCGACAGATGTAGCGTTTATCAGAAAAGCAAGGTTGTCTTCCTGTTCAGCTTTATCGACCGCAGTGTATGCTGCACAATTGATGATTGCGGCAGGTTTTTCCTTCCTGACCATTTCCTCAATGTCAGATTCGCTCGTAATATCGAGTTCGGCAATATCGGTAAAAATAAATGTGTAATCCGGATAACCGGCGGCGAGCATTCTCAGTTCATTGCCAAGCTGGCCATTGGAGCCGGTAACAAGAATTTTCATACGTGGTGGAATATGTATTGATCAGATGACTGACTTGAAGTATTCAATGGTTTTGACCAGTCCTTCATCCAGCATGATTTTTGGTTCCCAACCAAGCTCTTTCTTTGCGAGCGAAATGTTAGGCTGCCGCTGTGTTGGATCATCCGCGGGAAGCGGCATATGTATTATTTTAGAATTCGAGCCGGTCAGCTTAATTACTTTCTCTGCGAGTTCGAGCATGGTGAACTCATTCGGATTCCCGATGTTTACCGGACCGGTGAAATCTTCCCTTGAGTTCATCAGTCGGATCATCCCTTCCAGAAGATCGTCGACATAACAGAAACTTCTCGACTGTGATCCGTCGCCATACATGGTGATATCCTGGCCCTTCAAAGCCTGGACAATAAAGTTAGAAACAACGCGGCCATCGTTGGGATGCATCCGGGGACCGTAAGTGTTGAAAATTCGCATAATCTTTATGCGAACATTATTTTGCTGGTGATAGTTTACAAAAAGTGTTTCGGCAATGCGCTTCCCTTCATCGTAGCACGACCTGATCCCGATCGGGTTTACATGACCCCAGTAGGATTCAACCTGCGGATGCACTTCCGGATCACCGTAAACCTCGCTTGTGGAGGCCTGCAGGATGCGTGCTTTGATGCGCTTTGCAAGCCCGAGCATGTTGATGGCCCCCATCACCGATGTTTTCACTGTTTTAATGGCATTGTACTGGTAGTGGATGGGTGATGCCGGGCATGCAAGATTGTAAATCTCATCAACTTCGATAAAGAAAGGCATGGTTACATCGTGGCGTATCAGTTCGAAATAAGGATTGCTCAGCAAGTGAACCACGTTTTTTTTCTGGCCTGTGAAATAGTTGTCAAGGCATACGACTTCATTCCCTTCCCGAAGCAATCGTTCACAGAGATGCGATCCGAGAAAACCCGCACCGCCGGTAACTAAAATTTTTTTCTTTATCATGGTTCCCGGTTTATAAATTTACCTCGAAGGCACCAGGATGCAATTTTCGATGATCATTTATTTCATCATTGCGTCTTCTCGGCTTCGCGGCGATTAAAAGTCTGTGAACAGCAACTATTTTGTTGTATCGACCCCGATGCAGTAATAGGCGAACCCTTTACGTTTCATTTCAGCGATCTCGTATATATTCCTGCCGTCAAAGATAACATGGCCTTTCAGCAGTTTCTTGATGATGTTGAAATTGGGAAATTTGAATTCGGGCCATTCAGTCACCAGCATCAGGCAGTCTGCATCAATCAGTGCATCGTACTGGTCGGGAGCATAGTAAATTTTCTCTCCGAGGATGCGCTGGGTTTCATGAATGGCGACCGGGTCGTATGCTTTAACTTTCACACCGGCATCAAGCAGTTTTTTGATGATGACGAGCGATGGTGCTTCCCGCATGTCGTCGGTTTGCGGCTTAAATGAGAGTCCCCAAATTGCGACTGTCTTGCCTGCAAGGTCTCCGCCAAAATGCCTTACCATTTTATTGAAAAGTACCGATTTCTGATCGTCGTTTACCGCTTCAACGGCTTTCAGCACCCGCAGGCTGTATTTGTAATCTTCCGCAGTGTGAATCAATGCTTTAACATCTTTAGGAAAACAAGAGCCACCGTATCCGACACCCGGATAGATGAATTTGTTGCCGATGCGCGAATCTGATCCGATTCCTTTTCTCACCATGTTGATGTCGGCACCTACAATTTCACACAGGTTGGCGACATCGTTCATGAAACTGATTTTGGTGGCAAGCATTGAATTTGCTGCATATTTCGTCATTTCCGCGGATGTAATGTCCATGAAAATGATCGGATGCCCGTTTAACGTGAACGGACGGTAGAGTTCTTTCATCAGTTCCTCTGCGCGGGGGGAATCGCAACCGACAACGATACGGTCGGGTTTCAGGAAATCATCGATTGCAGCTCCTTCTTTGAGAAATTCGGGATTGGAGGCTACGTCGAACTCAATGCTCACGCCACGCTTATCCAACTCATCCTGAACTGCCTTCCTTACTTTTTCGGCCGTTCCGACAGGTACCGTGCTTTTTGTGACGATCAGCAGGTAATTTTTCATGTTTTTACCGCAATCGCGTGCCACGCTGAGAACATACTGAAGGTCCGCGCTTCCGTCTTCATCCGGCGGAGTGCCGACAGCGCTGAAAATCACCTCACAATCATCGAGCGCCTCAGCGATGTTTGTCGTGAACCGTATACGGTCTTTTTTCATATTCCTGTGAACCATGTCTTCAAGTCCGGGTTCATATATAGGAATAATGCCTTTTTTCAGATTTTCAATTTTTTTCTGGTCGATGTCAACACAGGTGACTTCGATCCCAACTTCTGCAAAACAAGTACCGGTGACTAATCCAACGTACCCGGATCCTACAATTGCAACTTTCATGGTGTTGTGTTTTTTGAGTGTTGTAAACGATTGAACAAATATATTAATTATATAGCAAGGCTAAAGCGTTTTTCTTTAATTGCATGATATTTCACACAAAGAAAACCTAATTCTTTCGTTTTTTTTATCTGAGGGGGAGTTGGAAATCCTTACCGGAATACATCTGATTTTCGCGTAGATGGTTGCCTTGCAAAAACGGCGGAGAATGTTGGTTTTTGTGATTCTTCAATCAGATATTCAGCCGTATTTGAATTGCCTGGATGTCATTGCGCAGTTGTTTAACGGTTTCCACAAGGTGGTAATTCTCCGAATTGACATTTTCAGGTATTGTCGGGCTGATATAATGAACAAATTGCCATATTTCGCGGATATCCTGGATGTTGATCTCATACGGATCATAGAGCGGGTTCAGTGAATGCAGCACCAGTTTACCCTCTGTTTTGATCCTGTTTTCAATCACTTTGAACACAATGCCATCTTCAGAGGTCAGGATGATGTATGCATCACGGTCGCGAAGCGTTGACCAGTCCTGGATGAAAACGCCCGTAACCCATGATCCATGGGGAATGGGCAGCATCGAATCACCGTTTACCTGGAAGGTTCTGTATTTTTTCTGCCGGGATAAAAATGGCAGCCGGAAGGTTGGCAGGATGCTGATGTATTCAGGATCTGCAAATCCCCCGGTATACCCGGCTTTTGCCTTTTCCGAAACGAGTTCGATGTTGTCTTCATTGTCTGAGCCTACCGTCGTGGTGAGGATGCGAAGGTTTGAACCCTTGATGAAGACATCGTAGCCCCTTTCGAGTTGCCGGAACTGACTTTCCGGAATTTTAGCCAGGTCGACCCTTATGAGCGTATCGATGGCGACATTGTAGTATTTGGAGAAAGCAATCAGGGCATCAAATCCCGGCTGAGCGATGTTATTCTCATAGCCGCTCAGGGTGGAACGCTTCATGTTCAGTGAAACGGCGACATCGTCCTGGGTGCGTCCGCGCCGTTTTCGTAAAAATTTTATGTTGCTGCTGAAAAACATTTTTTTTGCGTTTTGAAAAATAATGATTATATTATCGTCGGAGAAATGATTAGAAACATGGCAAATATAATAAAAACAATCACCAGAATGCCGGAATGACGAAATTGTTGATAAAAATTGCCTGTTTGTGATATTACCTTTTGGTCCTGAGTCGGATTAAGCAGGAAATGAATATGAAAAACGCGACTGAAATAAGGGAGGAGATCATTTCGCAGATTTATGTTATCCGTGGAAGGAAGGTGATGCTCGACAATGATCTGGCGAGGATTTACGGAGTGACGACAGCAAGGCTAAATCAACAGGTCAGAAGAAATATAGATCGTTTTCCGGCAGACTTTATGTTTGAACTTTCCCTGGAGGAGTATCGGAACTTGATGTTGCAAATTGCAACATCAAGTTCGCAAACCATTGATAACTAGTTTTGTTGCGTTACTCTTCTTAATATATGCCGACTCTTATCCGCAACATAATCCATCTCGACCTCGACACCTTCTTCGTGTCGGTGGAGCGACTTCTCCGCCCGGAACTGGCAGGAAAGCCGGTAATCATCGGCGGTACCTCCGACCGCGGGGTGGTGGCGAGTTGCAGCTATGAGGCACGGAAGTTCGGTATCCATTCGGCCATGCCTATGAAGATGGCGCGGGCGCTATGCGGCGATGCGATCCTCGTGCGGGGCGATATGGAATTGTATTCGAAGTATTCGGACACGGTTACCGAAATCATCGCCGAAAAGGCTCCGGTGTATGAAAAAGCCTCCATCGACGAGCATTATCTTGATCTTACCGGGATGGACCGTTTCTTTGGTCTTCAGAAATGGAGCCATGAGCTGCGTGAAAGCATTATTAAAAACACCGGGTTGCCCATTTCCTTCGGCTTGTCGGTGAACAAGACCGTTTCAAAAATTGCCACCGGGGAAGCCAAGCCCAACGGGGAACTGTTCGTGGAACGCGATGCCGTACAGCCCTTCCTCTCGCCGCTCTCCATCCGCAAAATTCCGGGAATAGGAGAGAAAACATACCGGCTGCTCCGTTCCATGGGGGTGGTAACGATCGATACCCTGAGCCACATCCCGGTTGGCATGATGGAACAGGTGATGGGAAAGAACGGCATCGTGATATGGGAGAAGGCCAACGGCATCGACCGCACACCTGTTTATCCTTACCACGAGGCCAAATCGGTGAGTACCGAAAATACCTTTGAACAGGACAGCATCGACATCATCAGGATGAAGGAGATCCTGGTGAAAATGGTGGAAAAGATCTCGTTCGAGTTGCGCGACAAGCAGAAACTCACAGCCTGTATCACCGTGAAGATCCGCTATTCGAACTTCGACACCCATACGCTGCAGAAACAGCTTCCCTATACGGCTTTCGATCATCAGCTCATCCCGGTGGCAAAGGAACTCTTCGACCGTCTTTACCAGCGCCGCATGCTGATCCGCCTCATCGGGGTGCGCTTCAGCAGCCTCATATCGGGAAACCCGCAACTCAACATGTTTGACGACAATGTGGAGATGGTGAACCTGTACCAGGCCCTCGACCGCATCCGGCGGAAATACGGGCAGAAGATCGTGACGAGGGGAGTTGCTGTAAAAAATAGCGAAATAGCGAAATAGCGAAATGGTGGGTATCTCAATTGAAATGCTCAAGGTCATCGGATAGTCATATAATCAGCTACATGAAAATAGGTGTTTGCCCTACAAGCTTTTTCTGAACGACCTACATCTCCTAAAGAATTTCATTCTTAAATTGATCGCCATAAAAAGTAAAGCTATGAAGCGACTGATAACACTAATAATTTTGACGGTCATTGTTTCTACAACATATTGTCAACTGCCCAATGGCAGTATTGCTCCTGATTTCACCCTGAAGGATATCGACGGGAATACGCGGCATCTTTACGACTATCTTGATTCGGGGAAAGTGGTGGTCATCGACTTCTTCGAAGTCCTTTGCGGCCCATGCTGGATTTACCATGAAACACACGCTCTCGCCCATGCATTCAATGTCTGGGGGCCTCAGGGAACCAACCAGCTGATGGTGTTCGAAGTGGAAGGAATCAAGAGTTCGGTTAATCAGATCAAGGGATTGGCAAACCCCACCAAGGGAAACTGGACAGATGGCGAGCCATTTCCGTTTATTGCCACCTGTGCTCCGAATGGCGACAAAATAGTAAAGGATTACACGATCAATTTTTTTCCGACGGTGTACATGATCTGCCGCGACAGGCGTATTAAACTTATCGGTACAGCAGACACAGCAATGATTCATGCACGGCTTGGCCAATGCCCGGTAACCCCTGCTGACAGCCTTTTTCTGGACCTGTTGAGTATTGACTCGATTATGCCGGTAACACAATCAAAGACAGTTCACCCCATCCTTCAATTTCAGAATTATGGCACAAACCTTATTACCAGTGCTAAAATCAGCGCAACCATTGATAATCTTTCACCTGTATCACTAACATGGTCAGGAAATCTGAAAACTTATGATGCACTTCATTTCGACGGAAATATATTCTCTCAGGTTACAGACGGTTCCCACATCATCAGGTATCTTGTTACTGAACTGAATGGACAAACGACCGGTTTTAAACAGGACACCATCAGCATACGCTTCACCAGCGACCAGGTCCCTTTCCCCGTGCCATTCACGCAGAATTTTACCGATCCGGTTTTTCCATATAATAAATGGACGATAAACAATGCCTATAAAAATGTTCCGACCTGGGAACGCGCTGAACTTGGATATGCCAACTCTTTAAGAATTCCTTACTTTAACATACTTCCCGATTATACCAGTGAACTATACATGCCATGCCTTTCATTTGCAGGGAATGACAAGCCCTGCATGCGCTTTGATCTTTCCTGCACCCATAATAACTCAGTGATACGCCAGGGTGGTTATGACCTGATAGAATTCGATTATTCACTCAACTGCGGAAATACATGGCAACTGATGGCACAGATATCTTCCCTTGACCATCAGACGGCTCCGGATGATTCCACCTATTTTATCCCGACGGAAACCCAATGGAAACCTATGTACATCGATCTCACAAAAATTGCCGGGAGAGAGTCTGTGCTGGTAAGGCTCGCAACCAGTCCTGCATATGGAAACAATATGTACCTGCGTAACATCCGTTTTGATAATACAGCCGGCATCAATGATGAGGCAATATCGCCGGGAATTCATGTTTACCCGGTTCCGGCAACGGATGTGCTGTATTTGAAATTATCCAGGGCAGTGAATATCTCTGTGATTGAACTGTTTGATATAACAGGGGCCGTGGTGCTCCGGATGGCCAATCCTGCGGGCAGGGAAATTGCAATCCCGATTGCGCAAGTCTCACGTGGCCTTTATTTTTTGCGCATTCTCAGCGATGGGTACATTTCAGTACGAAAAGTTCAGGTCGAATAATATCCGGCTTCAGTAACCTCCTGTCGTCAGGCTGTCATTTTTTTTCATGAATTTGCAGGGAAAATGGCAGTTTGTTTGATTTCATTTTCCTTTTTGTGATTTATTGATTATATTGTAGTCGTTACAATGATTAGAATATAGTCAAAACCTGTTTCCTGGTTATTTCGCCTTTTCACCATGTTTCTCAATTGCCACTCCTACTATTCCCTCCGCTATGGAACGATCTCCATCGAAAACCTCGTGGAGGAGGCGGTGAAAAATCATGTTACGGCCCTGGCGCTTACCGACATCAATAATTCCACCGGCATCATGGAGTTTGTTGCCGCATGCAGGGAAAAAGGAATCAAACCCCTCGCGGGGATCGAGTTCAGGCGCGACGACCGGTTGCTTTACACCGGGCTGGCAAGGAACAATGAAGGTTTTCGTGAACTGAACGAATTTCTGAGCCGCCATAACCTGGGGGACATGCTTTTGCCGGACAGGCCTCCGGAGATGGAGGATGTATTTGTGATCTACCCGCTAGCCTCGCATACCTGCCTCCGCTCCAGGGGGAGAGGGGGTGCCGGAGGCGGGGTTGATGTAGTTGGTATCCGCCCCGCCGATCTCAATCCTTTGATCCTTTCCCGCCACCGCGACCTGGTTTCCCATATGGTACTCATGGCACCGGTCACCTTCAGGAACAGTAAAGAGTACGAATTGCACCGTAATTTCAGGGCCGTCGGCCACAATGTATTGCTGAGCCGGCTGGAACCTCACCAGGTGGCTGCCCCAGGCGAGGTAATGTTTCATGCAGATGAATTAAGGGATATCTGCCGCGATTTTCCCGAAATTCTGCGCAACACCGAAAAGCTGACCGAAACATGTTCCATCGATTTTGACTTCAAAGCCTGCAAGAACAAGAAAACCTTTACAGGCGACCGCTATGATGACCTCATCCTGCTTGAAAAGCTGGCCATGGACGGGCTTCAGTACCGGTATGGCAAAGGGCATGGCGAGGCAAGGCGCCGCATCCGCCATGAACTGGATATTATTGACAAAATGGGTTTTGCCGCTTATTTCCTCATCACCTGGGACATCATCCGGTATTCGATGTCCCGCGGCTTTTATCATGTCGGCCGGGGGAGCGGTGCCAACAGCATCGTGGCTTATTGCCTGCGCATCACCGATGTGGATCCCATTGAACTCGACCTTTACTTTGAGCGGTTTATCAATCCCAAACGAACCTCACCGCCCGATTTCGACATCGATTACTCCTGGAAGGAGCGTGACGAGGTGCTCGACTATATCTTTAAACGCTATGGCCATGAGCATACCGCCTTGCTCGGTGCCATGTCGACATTCCGTGATAAATCCATTTACCGTGAACTGGGGAAGGTTCACGGCCTGCCAAAGGGTGAGATCGACGCCTTCCTGAAGCATCCGGAGGAGGCGATTCATAAAAATCACATCATCCGGAAGATCAGTGAACTTGGCGAGATGATGGCCGACTTTCCCAACATCCGCAGCATTCATGCCGGCGGGGTGCTGATTTCCGAGGAACCTATCACCTGTTACACGGCGCTCGACCTGCCACCGAAGGGTTTTCCGACAACGCAGTTTGACATGTATGTGGCGGAGGATATCGGCTTCGAGAAACTTGACATCCTCAGCCAGCGGGGCATCGGCCACATCTATGAGGCGGCGGAACTCGTGAAAAAGAACAGGGGGATCAACGTGGATGTGCACCAGGTTCGGGCATTCCAGGAAGATGAAATGGTGAAGGAGCAGTTGCGCAATGCCCGCACGATCGGCTGCTTTTACGTGGAAAGTCCCGCCATGCGCGGACTGCTGAAAAAACTGCATTGCGACAATTACCGCACCCTCGTGGCGGCCAGTTCGATCATCCGCCCCGGCGTTGCACGTTCGGGGATGATGAAAGAGTATATTTTCAGGTTCCATAATCCCGGTAAGTTTAAATATCTCCACCCGGTGATGGAGGAGCAGCTGAAGGAAACGTTCGGAGTGATGGTGTACCAGGAGGATGTGCTCAAGATATGTCACCACTTTGCCGGCCTCGACCTGGCCGATGCCGATGTGCTTCGCCGCGCCATGAGCGGAAAATACCGGTCGAAGAAAGAACTTCAGCGCATCGTCGATAAGTTTTTTGAAAACTGCCGGAATTTTGGTTATCCCGAAGAGGTTACAAAGGAGGTGTGGCGGCAGATTGAATCGTTTGCAGGCTATTCCTTCTCCAAGGCTCATTCAGCCTCCTATGCCGTGGAAAGCTACCAGAGCCTTTACCTCAAGGCCCATTACCCGCTCGAATTCATCACCGGGGTGATCAACAACTTCGGTGGGTTCTATTCATCCTGGGTCTATTTTAATGAGGCGAAAGTGTCGGGAGCGAACCTGCATGTGCCCTGCGTCAACCGGAGTGAATACAAGACCAGTATCAAAGGGAATGATATTTTCCTTGGATTCATCCATGTGGCAGGGCTGGAGTCGGAAACAGGGAAAGCGATTGATGATTTACGATTTACGACCCCACCCCCGGCCCCTCCCCAAACGGGGATGGGAGAGCGATCCTACGCAAGTATGGAGGATTTTATTCAGCGTGTTCCGGTCACACTCGACCAACTCATCATTCTTATCAGGGTGGGTGCTTTTCGCTTTACCGGCAAACCAAAGGCTTCGCTGTTGTGGGAGGCGCATATGCTGCTGGGAAAAAATCAGGCGGCAGCCGGCAGTCGGCAGTTTGCAGTTCGAACAAGCGAAATTGACCAGGGAATCGAAAATCGTAAATCTGAAATTCAATCGTCAATCGTCAATCGTCCAATCGAAAATTTGTTCCCCTTTAAGACTGATCTTAAGAAATTCGTGCTTCCTGCGCTTGAACAGAATATTATCGCAGATGTTTACGACGAGATTGAACTGCTTGGCTTTCCAGTCTCATACAGTTATTTCGACCTGCTGGAGACAAAGTTCCGGGGCGACATCCTGGCGCACGAAATGGCTTCTCATGTCGGGAAGACCATTCGGATGCTGGGACTGCTGGTTACAATAAAATATGTACGTACCGTGAGGCGGGAGTGGATGCATTTCGGCACTTTCATCGATGTCAACGGGCATTTCTTCGACACCGTTCACTTTCCGAAAGCCGTCACGCTGTATCCTTTTCGCGGCGACGGTGTTTATCTTGTCAAAGGAAAGATTGTTGAAGAGTTTGGATTTCCCAGCATGAACGTGGAGAAAATGGCGAAGATGCCGCTGCAGCCTGATCCCCGGGGATGAAAAACGTTCCAAAACAAACCTTCCAGGTTTTTAAAACCTGGAAGGTGCAGATAATCAAAAGTATAGGATGATTAATTGATCGCAAACGGATGTGAAGTGACCACGTCAATATTCCGCTGAATCAGCTTGTGGATGTTCTTCAGATATGGCTTTTCATCCGCTGAACAAAATGAGAGGGCAGATCCGGTCTCACCGGCGCGGCCTGTCCTGCCGATGCGGTGCACATAAGTTTCAGCCTGCTCCGGGATCTCGTAATTGATGACATGCGTAAGTTTATCCACATCAATGCCCCTTGAAGCGACATCGGTCGCAACCAGTACGCGGATGCTCCGGCTCTTGAAATCTTTCAGGGCTTTGTCGCGCGCACTCTGCGACTTGTTGCCATGGATGGCCTGCGCCTTGATCCCGTTGCGGATAAGATCCTTCACAACTTTGTCGGCGCCATGCTTCGTACGGGTGAAAATCAATACGTTTTTAACAGATTCGTTTTCTAAAATATGCGTTAAAAGAAGCTTTTTGTTTTCTTTCTTTACGTGATAAACCGATTGAGATACCAATACCGGAGGTGCGGTATTGGGCGACATGTTGAGAGAGACCGGGTTGTGAAGCAGTGATGCAGCCAGTTTCCTGATCTCTTCGGGCGCAGTTGCCGAAAAAAGCATTGTTTGCCTTTTTGCCGGGAGCTTCGCAGTAATTTTCCTGATGTCGTTGATAAATCCCATGTCGAGCATCCGGTCGGCTTCATCCAGCACAAGGTATTCCACCCTGTTAAGATGGACAAATCCCTGGTTCATCAGGTCGAGCAAACGGCCGGGAGCGGCAACGATAATATCCACTCCCTTTTGCAGGGCCTGGGTCTGTGCTTTTTGTGAAATGCCTCCATAAATGGTTACAAGCCGGATGTCGAGTCCTTTGCCGTAACTGGTAATTTCTTCGCTGATCTGGGCCACCAGCTCGCGTGTCGGGGCAAGGATCAATGTTCTTACTTCCCTGCGTGTATTGCGGTCTTTTTCTGTTTCGAGCAGTTGAAGAATCGGCAGTGCGAAGGCAGCAGTCTTGCCTGTGCCAGTTTGTGCGCATCCGAAAATATCTTTACCCTGTAAAATTACCGGGATCGCTTTTTCCTGGATTGGTGTCGGGATCAGGTACCCTTTTTTACTGACAGCCGTTAATAAAGGCTGGATTAAATTCAAACTTTCAAAAGTCATTTAGTTGTTGTTAATGTAAATATAATTGATTATTCCGGTCACATACCTGCAAAGCAGTTATAACCGGGGTGCATTAAAAAAGTGTACGTTGGGCTGAATTGTAAAAGTGGGAGGATTACATACAGATTGAGATACAATCTTTCAAATGGGACTGCAAAGATACAAATAATATTGAGATGGATGCAAAATAATCCTGGTAACCAATTTCAGGTTACATTCAGGATCTCATCCAGCCCGGATATTTTAAAAGTTTTCTTGATAAACGGCTGACAATGAGCAATGGAGAAATGTCCGGAACCGGCCTGCTTTGCAACACTAACGCAGATGCGGATGAAAGAGGAAGAAATATATTCAACATCACGAAGGTCAAATACGATATTATCTTCAGGCAAACCGTCTTTGGCAGGCAGGTTCAGCTGGACTATTTCACTTAATTTCTGAACGGCCAGTGTGTCGAGCCTCCCGGCGAAGATTGCCGTCAAGATTTTTTCATCGGGTTTATAATCAAAAGTTACCATGGTTTGCAGGTTAATGATTTTTATAATAATCTTTCATGATGTTATCGGTATCCAACGTTTCGTCATAATACGTGCCCTGATCGTGGCTGAACCACATCTCATTTGGCTTCCGCCGGCTTACACGCTGAATATTGATCAGGTTCTTCGCGGTTATATTTTCCGTGGTGATGTTTTTTCCGCCGGTTCCGCAGCCCAGGGTGAGCGAAGGGGGCAGGTGATTGTAAAAGTAACCCACTGCACCCTGCGAAGTGGGGGTGTTGACCAGGATCCGCCCGGCATTCAGCAGTTCGGCGTATTCCATGATCCGTGCTTCATCGTTGGCATAAATGCAGGCGCTGTGTCCGATCCCGCCGAGGTAGTTCAGGTCGATGCACATGTTTATTGCAGTGTTGTAATCTGCGGCGGAATAAAATGCCAGGATGGGAGCGAGCACTTCAACTGAAAGCGGGTGATCATGCCCGATGCCGTCAAGTTTTGCCAGAAGGATCCTCGTTCCGTCCGGAACGCTTATTCCCGCCTTGGCGGCAATTACCGAAACCGGCTGCCCGACAATGAACGGACTCATGCTCATTGTTTCTGCGACAATTGCGATCTTCTGAACTTTCTCAGTCTCCTCCGGATTCAGGAAATAACAATGCTGGTTTTCGAACTCTTTCCGCACCTGCTGCTCGATGCTGCTCACAACAACGATGGCCTGTTCGCTCGCACATATGGTACCGTTGTCGAATGTTTTGGATGAGATGATGTTTTGTACCGCGAAAGGGATGTCAGCGCTTTCATCGATAAAAACAGGCACATTGCCCGGACCCACACCGATGGCAGGGTTACCTGAACTGTAAGCAGCCTTCACCAGCCCTGTTCCTCCGGTCGCAAGGATGAGTGCAATTTTAGGATGGCTCATGATTATATGCGTAAATTCCCTGCTGCCGGAAGAGATCATCTGGATGCAATCTTCGGGCGCACCTGCTTCAAGCGCGGCCTCATAGCAGATCCTGACGGTCTCGGCGCATGATTTTGAGGCTCCGCGGTGGGCGCTGATGATGATCGGGTTCCTGGATTTCAGGCAGATCAGTATTTTAAACATCGTGGTTGAAGTGGGGTTCGTCACCGGTATAACGGCAAGGATAGGCCCCAGCGGCTGGGCAATTTCCGTAATGCCTGTCCCAGGGTTTGAAGAAATCACCCCTACGGTTTTTTCATTCCGGATGCTTTCGTAAACCAATTGGGTTGCCAGTACGTTTTTGATCACCTTGTGCTCCCAGATTCCCATCCCGGTCTCCTCCTGCGCCATTTTTGCAAGTTTCACCCGGTTTTTGAATCCGGCTTTGAAAACGGATTCTACAATCAGGTCGGTTTGTTCCTGGTTGTATTGGTGATACTCCGCAGCGGCCAGTTGTGCCCTGTCAAGTATGTCATTGGCTTTTTCGAGAAGATTGTCAGACATGAAATTTAAAATTTATTATTACGAAGTAAATGTACAAAATATGTTATAATCCCAACACAGTGGTTCCCTGCTCGTAGATGATGTCGAGCGGAATATTTGCCGTTCTCAGCCTTTCAATATCAGATTGCAAAACATCTTTAATCTTTCCATTGGTTTCAAGATACGCGCCGGCCCCGGGATAATCACCGTCACCTTCAAATTTAAGCACCATTGCAGCCCATTTGTTCATTGCTTGGCGGGTTTTCACGAAGTTTACCATATAGGTTCCGCCGGCGCTGCGTTCAAATGCCCCGTTGTCTGCGAAGAAGTTGAAACACATCATGTTGGCTTTTCCATGGGCACTTGCGGCACCGAAGCGCACCGACCTGATCAGGCCGGCCATGTAAGTCACGTAACAATCTTCGGCAGTTATATCCTTAACTTCACCTTTTGCAATAAGCTGGGTAGTCATGAAAAGCCCAAGGATATCGGCTTTCGCTTCCTCGAAGGAAGAATACTTCTCTTTCAGTGCTGCACGTACATTTCCTTTCCCGGTGATGGTGTTCTTGATCCCGAGGCCGTGTGCCACTTCATGGAACATCACGTTGGAGAAAAATGCGTCGAACCTTACGTTTTTTCTCTGGACTGAATCTATGAGCACGTTTGCGATCGGGAGCAGGATATAATCAAACTTTGCGCGCATGGCGTTTTTAAGCTGGAGCCGGCGGGAACCTTTCGCCAGTTGCACTTTCTCGTCATTCGGAAGGTTGATGGCAATGGTTTTGCTGACTTTATTCGAATTTCCCGAAACGAATACCACATCGTAGGCGTTGAGGTCTGAATCGGTTCCGGGTTTTTCCTGCTTGTATTTTGCATCCACCGGGAGATTTTTCTGCAGTTCGGGCAGGAAGGAGGCGAATTTTGCAAGTTTCCTGCTCCATTCCTGGTCTTTCACCAGCAGGGCGCCTTCGTAGGCAGTTTTATATCCGAAGAGTTCGTCCTCGTAGTTTTCAATCGGGCCGATGACAAAATCAAGGGTATTGTTTTTCATCTCCATCCAGGCCATGTCGCTGGCAAAATAATCGTCGGTAAGGAATGCCTGCGCCCTGAGGCCCAGGTATTTTTTCAAGCCCGGATCTTCTGCCAGTGCGGATGCCTGCCGCAATAATTCTGCAGCCCTGGTGATTTTGTCCTTGTATGCTTCATGGTACCAGACTGCTTTCAGCGATTTGTCGTCATTTCTTCTGATCAAAGTGTACTGGCTGGTCTTGTCGGGGTTGTTCCATTTCTCAAACTCTTCTTTTGTCATGTCTGCCGGGTAGAACTTTGCGCCGGCCTGCTTTTCTCCGAACCCTGGAATGAAAGGCTTGTTGCCGTTCAACCGCTCCCATGGGCCATAGTTGATTTCCGCAAATTGCCGCATGAGCGAATCCTTTACGGTGTCCATGAAGGCGATTTTATCCCCCAGTGTCTGTTCCCAGTACAATCCGTCGATAATTCCTGCAACCTCGATCAGGATTGGAATCATCTGCTTTTCTTTGGCGGTAAGTTTGGATATGTCGGTGGTGAGTTTTACCGAAACATACTCGCTGATCTTTGCTTTGACCAATGAATCCTGGGGACTGAGATTTTTTTTGTCATCCCCCGGCTGCCTGTTGCACCCGCCAAGGATAAGAATGAATGATGCAGCTATGACCAGCACCAGGTTTGTTTTTTGTGACATGGAGGTGTTATTTTATTGCATGCGAAGGTAAAAAAAAATGGAATGTAATTTTTCATCTGGCATGCTTGATTCCATAAGTAATTTTATATAAATTTGACACAAAATATTTACGGGAATAACCTTAACTCAAAACCTTAATCCAAATCGCCATGAACAATGTTATTATTCTGATCATCGCCGGGGCAGTCGGGTTGCTCTTTTTCTCAGGTATCCGGATCGTTCGCCCGACCCACCGCGGACTGATTGAACGTTTTGGCAAGTATAACCGCTTCGCCAATCCCGGATTTCATTGGATTATCCCTGGAATTGATCTGATGTACCAGGTGAACATTACCGAAAAAATGATCAATGCCGAGCCACAGGAGATCATTACCAACGATAATCTGAATGCCAAGGTTGACGCGCAGGTTTATTTCAAGATTACCAATGATGAGGAAAGTGTAAAGAATTCGCAGTACAACGTCAACAGCATCGAGTACCAGATTGTCAACCTCGCGCGCACGACGCTCAGGAACATCATCGGGACAATGACACTGAAATCGGCAAACAGCGAGCGCGGAAAAATCAACAAGGAACTGCACGGCACACTGCTCGACGAGACCCGGAGCTGGGGAATCCAGATTATCCGCACGGAATTAAAGGAAATCGATCCTCCCAAGGATGTTCAGGAAACCATGAACAAGATCGTGAAGGCTGAAAATGAAAAAATTGCGGCGGTCGATTATGCTACGGCAGCAGAAACAAAGGCCGACGGCGAAAAACGTGCCGAGATCAGGCGTGCCGAAGGTGTGAAGCAGGGACAGATACTCCGTGCTGAAGGTGAGGCCCAGGCCATTGCCCTGGTAAATGAAGCCGCTGAAAAGTATTTCATTGGAAACGCCCAGATCCTCAGGAAAATCCAGGCTTTGGAAACCTCGTTGAAGGATAACTCCAAAATCGTTGTTCCTGCCGGTTCCGACCTTGTGAATGTCCTGGGCGATATGGCCGGAATCATCCCGATCAGGGACAAGCCAGATACCAAATATGCCCCGGTATAATTAAGAGGTTGCGTATTCGATTTTTGGCAGGATCAGTTCAAGCAATTGCCTGACTGATTCTTCAATGGTCAGCAGATCCGTGCGGATTTCTATGTCAGCGTTCCCCGGAATTTCAAAGGGGGAGGAAATTCCCGTGAAATTTTTGATTTCACCCAATCGGGCGCGGGAATACAATCCTTTCGTATCCCGGTCTTCGCACACATCCAGGGGGGCGTTCACATAGACTTCAATGAAATCGTCGCTGCCGATTATCCGGCGTGCCAGTTCACGAATTTCTTCTGTTGGACTGATGAAGCAGTTGATGGTGATAACGCCGCAATCGATGAATAATTTTGAAACTTCGGCAATTCTCCGGATGTTCTCCAACCGGTCGCCATCGGAAAAACCAAGGTTGTTGTTAATGCCCGTCCTGACGTTGTCGCCGTCGAGCACCTGGGTGAGAAACCCCCTGCGATGCAATGTCTCTTCAAGATGTTTTGCCAGGGTTGTTTTTCCTGCTCCGGACAGTCCCGATAGCCAGATCACCCTTGCCCGCTGCTTTAATAACGACTCCTTTTCGGGCCTGCCAAGGATTTCGTGAAATACGGGGAATATGTTTTCGTTTGTATGTGGCATTTCAGTATTGTGAAGTTTGATTCGTGCGGGTGCAAATATAAAAATAAATGACAAGGTTATCCGGGAGTAAGTTGACTGCTTTTTCTGGTCACTTTCAGTAATGTTCGCTCAATATTTCGTATATTTACAAACTTTTTCGAAATCACGATACGCGCAGTATTACTTAATAAAATTGAATAATTATGAATGCCCGAAAATATTTAATTTTAGTATTATGGATTATTGCTTTGATGATTTTGCCATATCTACCAAAGGCACAAGATGCTCCGATTACTTCAGTAGCAACAAAAGTTGTCTGTCCTGGTAGTGTTGTCCGTTTACCAATAACCGTAACTAATTTTACAAACATCATGGTTTTTACAATACGTATAGAGTACGATAGTACTGTTTTACGTTTTTCCAAATCTTTATGCCTCAACAGCCCATTATTGTCAGATGTTCGGGCCGCTGATACTACCATTAATGGCGGTGGTACTCTTCGTAAAGTTACATTGACTTGGTATAGTACAAGTGCAACAACTCTTCCATCTGATTCGTCAATATATACACCTGGGTTTACTTATTTGGGTGGTACTACGGTAGTTTCGTTCAATAATGTTGCCAATTTAGGAGGGGATTGTGAATATGCCAACCAGACATTGCTGCCATTGAATGACATGCCAACTGCCACCTATTACCACAACGGCCAGGTCAGTTCTGCAGCACTTGCCGGTTCTGTGGCCGGAGGGAGCACCATTTATTACGGTTCTTCAACAGGAACACTTACCGTGAGCGGATATTCTGGGTCCGTGGTTAAATGGCAGAAGCAATATAATGGGGAGGGATACACCGACATTGCTGTGACAACCCCGACGTATTCTGAAACTCCTGCCTATACTGGAACATGGGATTACCGGGCTGTTGTACAAAACTCACCCTGTGCCGCCCAGAATTCAACCCCAACAACCGTTACAGTTCTTACCCCTGTCGGGACTTCAAAAACCTGGACCGGAACAACAAGTACCGACTGGAAAACTCCAACGAACTGGAGTCCGCCGGGCACCCCGATAACATCGGATAATGTGATAATTCCCACTGTCACAACGCCTGCAGTTTACCCGGTAATTATAAGCCCGATCGTTGGCTGCAATGACCTGCATATTCTAACCGGTGCTACGCTTACGATTCCAACCTTGAAAAACCTGAATATTGCAGGCACTTTGACTATTGAATAACCTTCCAGTGACCACTTTTTTCTCCGGTCAATATTGGCCTGTTCGAAGTTGCAATGTTTATGACAAACGATGAATCTGCTGTCATGCCTGACAACAGCACGGCGTAAAAATCATCCCTGTGCCACCTGTAAACGCAATTTTCCATCGTGACAGTTTTTTCGCCCTGTTCTCCGAAAAAGGAAGCGCAGGCGCAGCGGATGCTGTCGAAATTTCCCCTGTCATTCCGGATGTCTGATTCCGTCACCACGTAATACATCACCTGGGCGCTGTCAGTCTATAAGCCGTAACTCAGGGTCAATCCCGTTTTGGTTTCAAGGGCCGACTTCAGTTCGCCCGTGGTTAACTTGTGCTGAGAACATCCAACGATAAGGACTGGCAGGCAAATCGTCACGCGTCAAAATACAAAGCGGCTACAACAAAAGAAGAATAAGGAGATTGGATTTATTGTC
>JBAXDH010000006.1:0-66466 GCA_037141055.1 bacterium
AAAATACCGCGCTCCTGCGGAGCGCGATATTCCACCATTACCCGTAAAATGCAACGTTGCAACCCATTTTTGACCCATTCAAATCAAACGATAATCCGACCCCGATGGGGCCGGTGATACTACGGTGAACCATTGAACTACCAAGATAGGACCCCCATGGGGTCTGAATTTCCCCCTTTCCCTTTTCCATTTTTTACTTACTGGTATAAAAGTGATTAATCAATAATATAATGAGAAAAGGACCAGGTGTTCTGTTTGAATCACTTGATCCTTAGGGGTTTTATGGAAAGGAAGGCCATAGAACCCATTAGCAGATGGCAAAAGTGCTCTAGCCAATAAGCTTGAACGTGATCGCGATCTCGTAATGCTTATTGAAAGGGGTTTTAATCCCTTTGCAGCAGATTGCTGAAAGTTGTTCCTTCACAGCTTTTTCGATTTCGACATTTTCCGAGTAGGAGTCTTCGATATTGATTTTACCATCTTCGGAAATTGTAAACGTAACGTGAACAGTGCCTGTATAGCCTTGGCTGACCGCATGTTCCGGGTATTTAACACCTTCCTTGATAACTTTCTGGATATGCACTGCCGGTGGAATGGGTGGTTCAATCGCAGATGCAGAGAACACCGATATGCAAAGCAGGAGAACAATGACGAAGGCTGAACGGATTAAATTAGTTGTTTTCATGGCTGTTAGTTTTTGGGGTTTTTAAAAATTCGGTTTGTTTTCTCTTTGACGTGTAAATGTTGGGTGTGTTACACTTTATTTTAATATTTAACAAGTATTTAACTTTTGCTTCAATGGATAAATGTACAATCGTTAACATGCTGGATACAAATATTCTATATGACCTGAATAAAATTTCAGATGAAGCGGGAAAGTTGAAAGATGAAGTATCCGGTAAGATTTGAACCGGCTGAAATAATCGCTGAACCGATGCAGTTAAACGGTCAAATTTTCGGCCTTATTTCGGAGGTCCATTGCTGTTCATTTGCTGCAGCTTGATTTTATCTTTCGCGGTCAGACCCGATAAAACCTGGATGTTGATACCGTCTGAAAGTCCTGTTTTAATGAACCTCTTCTCGAATTTCTGGGTATCAGTTTCAACTTCCACATAGGTCGAATCTCCCTGGAACAGGAGAACAGCCTCCTTCACAGCAAGCACGTTGACTTTGTGGTCAAGAACAATGTCGGCATTCGCACTGTAGCCGGCCCGGATAAACTGGTCATCCTTCAGTTTTACGTCGGCTTTTATCTCAAACTGGACCGCGCCGTTCTCCAGGCTCCCTTTAGGCGAGATATACCTGAGCACTGCATGGAAAGTGTCATTTTCAATCGCCCCGATGGTAAGCAGCAGGTCCATGCCGGTTTTGATCTTGCCCACCTCTGTTTCATCCACCTTGCCCTGGAAAATCATGTCCCCCACGTCGGCAACAGTGGCAATGGTGGTTCCTGCATTGAAATTATTGGTCTCAATAACACTGTTTCCGACCTTGATCGGAATATCGAGCAGCATGCCGTCAATTGTTGAGCGGATTAGCGTGTTGGTTGCTTTGCCGGATTTTTTATTGACCCCCTCGCGGATCAGTTCCAGGTTTGCTTCTGCTGCATCAACCTCCTGGCGGGCGTTTTTATAACTTACCTGGGTTTGCTGGTTCTCTACCGCAGAAATGACATCCTGCCTGAACAGTTTGTCCTGCCTGTCTGCATTGAGTTTGGCATCTTCAAGCGCAATTTTTGCCCTTTCAAGCCGCGCTTCGGCATTGTTGAGGTTGATAAGGTCGGGAATAATCCTCACCCTGGCAATGACATCCCCCTGCCGCACCTGCTTGCCAGCCTGTACGAAAATCTCTTCCACAATGCCTGAAACCTGTGGTTTTATCTCGATTTCCTTTCTCGGGATGACAGATCCGGTGGCAACGGTCTTTTTGATAATATTCGTCATGAATGGTTTTTCCGTTATATAAACCACTGGTTTCTCCATCGATTTCCGGTAGAGGTATACAATTGTTAACACGAATATTGCCAGGATGACGATTAAAACAGAGATTTTGAGAATTTTTTTCATTGACATTTGTTGTTAATTATTCATATCTGAGTGCATCAATTGGTTTGATGGACACGGCCCTGCGCGCAGGAATCATGCCTGCGACCACACCTGCAACGATTAAAATTGAAAGTGCAGTGACGGCAACGGAAAAATCTATTCCCGGGTGAACAAACATTTCGGTATTTGCGCCTCCGGATCCGAGGAGGTAGTTTATTAATTCAAGCAGTCCCACGCCGACCACAAGTCCGAAATATCCGGCAAAAGTAGTAAGCACGACCGATTCCATGATGATCTGGCTGATGATTTTCCATGGCGTGGCGCCCAATGCCCTCTGGATCCCGATCTCTTTGGTTCGTTCCCTTACCACCACCAGCATGATGTTGCTGACCCCGATGACTCCTGCCATCAGCGTGCCGGTGCCGACAATCCAAACCAAAAGACGGATGCCGAAAAATAATCCCTGCATCTGGTCGAATTCTTTTTTCAGGTTAAAATGCCCGATGGCCGGATCATCCGCCGGTGCCACTGCATGCCTTTTCTTCAGCAGCCTGATCGCTTTTTCCTCGACGACCGATACCGGGATGTCATCCCTTGATGTGATCGAAAAGAAGCCCACAGCATTTCCGTAATTGTATGTCCGTTGAAGGGTTGTAAAAGGAATATAAATGTTCTGGTTCTCCTGGTCTGCCTGTTCTCCCGTTCTTTTGGAGGCAAAAACACCGGTCACCTGGAAGTAAACTCCCTGGATCTGGATGTATTGATTGATTGGCTGTTCATCCCGTGTAAACAGGAACTCCACCACCTTTGTGCCGACCACAGCAACCTTTCGTTTATCTTTGATATCCAGGTCGTTAATAAAACGGCCCTGGATGAAATTCAAAGGATCAATTTTATTAAATGCTGGGTAATCACCCATAATGTTGAATATGCCAGATTTTAACCCTCTGATTACATTGTTTGTCTGCATGTAACCGCCGGCCTGGATGCGTGGCGCAAGGTATTTGATCTCGGGGATCGAATGGCTCATCGCAACCACATCATCATTGTCGAAATTGAAATTCCTTCCCCTCGGAAATCCTTTATAGGGGATGGTGGTTTGCTGTGTCCAGATGAAAACGCTGTTTGTGGCCATGTCACCGAAATTTTGAGTCACACCACGCTGCAGGCCATTGCCCGAGCCGAGCATGATCACCAGCATGAAAATTCCCCAGAAGACACCGAAAGCGGTTAAAAAAGTCCGGAGCCGGTTCTTTCTCAGCACATGATAAATTTCCTGCCAGCGGTCTAAGTCAAACATTGTTCAATATTCAATATTCTATGTTCATTCGTCTCTCAGAGCTTCCACAGGATTCACACTGGCAGCTTTCATGGCCGGGAAAAAACCGGCGATGGCTCCTGCAAGGATCAGCAGGATCGTGGCCATCACTGCAACGGAAAAATCCGCCTCTGGATTCCTGAAAAATTCTGAGGGGGGCATGTTTTTTGCGATCAGTTCAAGGAGACCAACCCCCAGCACCAGGCCGATATATCCGGCAAACGACGTAATTGCGATTGCCTCCTGCATGATCAAAGCCACGATCGACCCGGGTGTTGCGCCAAGCGATTTCCTGATGCCGATCTCCTTGGTTCGCTCCTTGACCACGATCATCATGATGTTGCTCACGCCGACGATCCCCGCAATGATGGTACCGATGCCGATGATCCAGATAAACATTCGGATCCCGGCAAACAACGCCCTGAACTTGCGCACCTCCTCGTTTTTATTCCAGACATTGATGGCCCTCGTATCTTCCTCATCAACCGTGTGCAATTTTGAGAGTATTGATTTTGATTTCCTGATCATAAGGTCTGCCTCCTGTACCGAAGCATTCCCGGTGGTAAATGAAATCTGGTTGATGACATTTTCTCCCTGGAAAACGCGCTGGGCAGTCGAGATCGGGATGTAAATCCTCTTTTGTTCATCATCGCTCCGGCTGAAATCCTTAAAAACACCCACAACCTTAAAGAGCACACCATTGATTTTAATGTACCTGCCCATGGCCGCCGTATCGGCTCCTTTGAAAAGCGCTGATTTTACTTTCTCCCCGATCACGGCCACCTTTCTGAATTCACGGATGTCGAGGTTGTTCAGGAACCGCCCATGGAGGATGGCAAGTTCCTTGATATACCCATAGTCGGGGTGGCACGGTGATAAAAAGAACGATCCGTATTCATTTTTGTACGAAACCAGGTTGTTGCCAAGAAACAACCTGGCAGAGATACGGTCGGGGCCGTTAACGGTTGATTTGATGGCATTGTAATCTTCATTCGTGAATTTTATCTGTCTCCCGGTCTTCAATCCTTTGAATTTCATGCTGGTTTTTCCGCTGCTGATCCAAACTCCGTTGGTGGCACCGCCCTTGAACTGCTCTTTGACGCCATTTTCAAGCCCGGCACCCGAGCCAAGCAGCAGGATAAGCATGAAGATCCCCCAGGCCACGCTGAATGCCGTGAGAAAAGTCCGTAACTTATTTTTACGGACCGTGCTGTAAATCTCCTGCCATTTATCCAGTTCAAACATCAGCCTTCAACATTTCGCCATTTCACTTTTCTCTATTACACCGTTCACTATTTCGCTATTTAATTTTCAATGATCTCTGTAATATTCCCGTCCGTTATCCTGACTGTCTTTTTCGTCCTCGCCGCAATATCATGTTCATGTGTGACAATGATCACAGTAATTCCGCCGGCATTTACCTCGTGCAGGATATCCATCACTTCAAGTGACGTTGCCGAATCCAGGGCGCCGGTCGGCTCATCTGCAAGGATAACTTTCGGCTTCCCGATAAGCGCCCTTGCAATGGCAACGCGCTGTTTCTGGCCTCCCGACAATTCATTGGGCAAATGGTGGGCCCAGTCCCTGAGTCCCATTCGATCGAGGTACTCCATGGCAACCATGTTGCGTTTCTTCCGGGGTACATCCTGGTAATACAGCGGCAGAGCCACGTTTTCCATCGCATTCTTAAATGATACCAGGTTGAATGACTGAAAGACGAAGCCTAGCATTTTGTTTCGCAACTGGGCTGCTTTTCGTTCGCTTAACCGACTGATTTTAAGACCGTCAAGAATGTATTCCCCTGAATCGAACGTGTCGAGGATTCCGAGGATATTCAGTAACGTCGACTTTCCCGAGCCGGAAGCGCCCATGATCGAAATCATTTCGCCTTTCTCTATTTCCAGGTCAACTCCTTTCAGTACGTGCAGGCTGTTCTGACCGGTTACATATGATTTATGAATCTGTTTGATCTTGATCATCAGCTGAAATTTCATTTCAAAGGTGGTTGCTTGCAGTTGCCTGGTGAAATAATTTCGACATCTTTTGCTAACCATCCGGTCAAATGGTCAATTTTCCGGATATACGGAGAATAGATGCGAAAATGGCAAAAAGGTTACAGAATTTGTCAGGATTTTAATTCTTTCAGGTAACTTTGCGCGCTCAACTCAATCCCGACTATTATGAAAACGATCTCATTAACCTTATTTTCCATGGCAGTGTTGCTGATTTCAGGATGTAACTCGCAAAAAAAACAGGAGAACCCGTTTTTTACGGAATATACGACTCCCTTCCAGGTGCCTCCTTTCGATAAAATCGATACGACGGATTACATGCCGGCATTCATGGAGGGGATAAAGCAGCATAATGCAGACATCGATGCGATCATCAGCAATTCTGCCGCTCCTGATTTTACCAACACAATTCTTGCGTTTGACAAATCAGGCAAACTGCTCACCCGTGTCAGCAAGGTCTTCTATAATCTGAATGAGGCGGAAACAAACAAGCAACTCCAGGCGCTTGCCCGGCAGTTGAGTCCCATCATGTCAAAACATGGAGATGACATCGCGCTGAATGAGAAATTGTTTGCTAAAATCAAGTCGGTTTATGAGAAGCGGAAGGAAATGAAACTCGACAGCCAGCAAATCAGGGTTGTTGAGAAATATTTCAGGGATTTTGAACGCCAGGGAGCCAACTTGCCGGCTGATAAAAAGGACCAGTTGCGCAAATTGAATGAGCAGCTGTCAATGCTTTCTCTCACATTCGGCGAAAATCTCCTTGCGGAGACCAATGAAAATTTCAAGCTGGTAATCACCGATAAAAAGGACCTGGATGGATTGCCCCAGGGCGTTATTGACGGAGCTGCAGAGACTGCAAAGGAGAAAGGTATGGCCGGCAAATGGGTCTTTACACTGTCTAAACCCAGCATGATCCCTTTCCTGCAGTATGCCAAAAACCGCAGCCTTCGGGAGCAAATTTACCGTGGTTATTTTATGCGGGGAAATAACGGCAATAAAAATGACAATAAAGAAACTGTTTCGAAAATTGTAAAACTTCGGGTTGAGAAAGCGAAATTGCTTGGTTTTGAAAGCTATGCCGCCTATGTGGTGGATGAAAATATGGCCAAAACCCCGGCAACGGTGAATGATTTCCTTGCAAAATTATGGACCGCCGCATTGCCTGTCGCCAAAAAAGAGGTGGTTGAAATGCAGAAGATCATCGACAGGGAAGGTGGGAAATTTAAATTGCAAAGCTGGGATTGGTGGTATTATTCAGAAATCATTCATAAGGAAAAGTACAGCCTTGACGAAAGTGAATTGAAACCATATTTCAGCCTTTCAAATGTGCGTGACGGGATGTTTTTAGTCGCGAACAAATTGTACGGAATCACGTTTACAAAACTCACTGATCTTCCTGTTTTTCAGAAAGATGTGGAGACATACGAAGTGAAGGAAGCCGATGGACGCCATCTCGGGATCTTATACCTGGATTACTATCCGCGTGATGGAAAAAGAGGCGGTGCCTGGTGCACCGATTTTCAGTCTGCAGGCTGGGAAGACGGTAAAAAGGTTGATCCTGTAATTTCCATCACATGCAACTTTACCAAACCAACAGCCGATGCGCCGTCGTTGTTGTCGTGGGATGAAACGACTACGTTGTTTCACGAATTCGGACACGCTCTGCACGGACTTTTCACCGAGGGAAAATACACCAGGACTGCAGGAAGCGTTCCACAGGATTATGTTGAACTCCCTTCGCAGGTAAACGAAAACTGGGCGGGTGAACCGGAGGTGCTGAAAGCTTATGCGAAGCATTATAAAACAGGAGAGGCCATTCCGGACAATCTTGTCGAGAAAATTAAAAACAGTGCCCTGTTTAACCAGGGATTTGAAACGATCGAATACCTTGCGGCTTCTATCCTGGACATGGATTATCATGGAATTACCGAATCCCGCGACATAGATGTACTCAAATTTGAAGATGAGGCCATGGCGAAAATTGGACTTGTTTCTGAAATTATTCCGCGGTACAGAACAACCTATTTTTCGCACATTTTCGGGGGCGGATACGCTGCCGGATATTACGTCTACATCTGGGCGGCTGTATTGGATGCTGATGCATTTAACGCATTCAAATTATCCGGCGACATTTACAATAAAAATCTTGCAGCCAAATTCCGGAAATATTGCCTCGCGGAATCAGGCAATGATGAAGGGATGACCCAGTACCGGAAATTCAGGGGACAGGAGCCTACCGTTGATGCCTTACTGATTCGCCGCGGATTAAAATGATGGAGATATCATGAGCAAGTTACATCTGCTATGGACTACCGGTGAAAAGGAGGTGGCCATGAAAGTCATTTTCCCTTACCTGATCAATGCAAAAGCCAATGGCTGGTGGGATGAAATAAACCTGATTATCTGGGGACCATCGGCAAAATTAACGGCCAGCGATGTTGTGATACATCGCCAGTTGCGGGATGTCATGGACAGCGGTATTTCTGTCGAAGCTTGCCAGGCCTGTTCGGATGCGTATAAGATAACTGAGAAACTTGTCAGCCTGGGTGTTACCGTAAGATACATGGGCGGTCCGTTTACCGAGTACCTTAACAGCAACGACAAGGTTGTGACCTTCTGAAATCAGGCAATTGGCAGGAATCCGACATGTGTTTTCGTGATTTTTTCTGTCGGGGCAAACTCATTTTTCAAATTTTCATTAATGAGGGGATAACCTGATCAGTGATTTTCCAGATTTGGGAATTTATATTCCTGAAATTGGAGTCACTAATTTGTTCCGTTTTGTGCAAGTTGCTGAAATACTGAAATATAAAGAAGATATAATAAAGGCATGATTTTAGCTTGCATATATATGGTGTGAGACGGCCAATTTCAAGTAGTAATTGTTTCGTCCCGATTTACCCGGGAATTTATTTTTACACAATCGCAGACTTTTGTTGCGATTCTCCTTGTGAAGAGGAATAAAAAAATTGTCAGGTCAGAAAATATTCGTATATCTTTGATAACGGCAAGTCGAGGTTGAAATGTTAAAAAGAAACTCCAGCATTAAGATGAGTGTTCCGGCAATGTCCATCATTACCGGGATTCTCTTATTTATGCTCCTCTCTGTTTTTAATGCCCAGGCCGCAAATCGCTATGCCGTTGTCACCGGAAACTGGAATTCAACCGCCACATGGTCTGCCACATCAGGTGGAACCGGTGGAGCTTCGGTGCCTGTTGCCGGTGATGCTGTGTACATCGAAGGAGGTCATAATGTTACAATAACCGCCAATGCAGGCTGTTCATCGGTTTCTTTTACCACAACCACGGCGACCCTTTTAAACATTAATGCTGGTATCACCCTGGATGTTTCGGGTGCCGTGACGATTCCAAAGTCTGGTTCCAGCGTCAATACACTTGCAGTCGGGGCCGGTTTTTTAAATGCAGGAAGTGTCTCATTCACCGGCACAGGATCGACAAAAAGGCATGAAATCACAATTTCTACAGGTACTGTTATGGTTACAGGAAACGTTTCCGGGACTACGACCAGTGCGACCATTACATTCACCGGTGCCGGTTTGTTGAAATTGGGTGGTGCTTTTTTTACTTCTTCAACAGGAACGCTCACTCCTGCAACCGGCACGGTAGAATATAATGCATCAGGAGCTCAGACGGTAGGGGATTTTGCATACAATAATTTAACGTTGTCTGGCAGCGGGGCAAAAACTACAGATGCTGTTACCGTCAACGGCATTCTTTCAATGGAAGGAACGGCAACTGTCACGATCGCGCCAACTTACGGAACCTCTGCAAGCCTGGTTTACAACACAGCCACATCGCACGTTGCCGGTTTGGAGTGGGTAACCCCGTTTGCAGCCACTGGTGGCATCACCATTGCAAACACCGGAACGATCTCCTTAAATTCTGCTGAAGTTTTCAACGCTTCAATTCCGCTGATCATAAACAGCGGCGCATCCTTATCAACCGCAGGTTTTCAGTTGACACTTGGAGGAGATTTCATCAACAATGGCGGCACTTTTAATGCAGGAAGTTCTCCGGTTGTTATCAGTAATACCAAGTTAATTCAGAGTATTGACGGGTTTACAACAACTGGCTTGGTTTCGGTGACGAAATCTGCAGGTATTGCAACTATGCAGAATAACGTTACTGCCGGAGGCCTGACGATTAATGGTACCGGAGGAACCCTGAATTTAGGAGCAGGTTTCACACATTCGGTTACAGGCGCAGTAACACTTTCTGCGGGAACACTGAATGGAGGGACCAATACAATATTAGCTGTTTCAGGCAACTGGACCAGGAACAGCGGTGTTTATGCAGCCGGGACAGGATCAGTTAACTTTATCGGAGGTTCGTTACAGACGATTGGCGGAAGTTCATCAACAACATTCAATAACCTTGGAATAAATAATTCTGCCGGTGTATCGCTCTCGATTGCAGTTGCCGTCGGCGGAACTTTAACATTGACGAGCGGTGTCCTGACAACCGGATCCAGCGCATTGACTGTTTCAAATTCATCATCAACTGCCGTCACCGGCGGTTCTGCGACAAGCTTCATCAGCGGTCCGCTGACCTGGTCGCTGTCTGCGGGTCAAACCTACAGTTTTCCAGTTGGTAAAAGTTCAACGTATTTACCATTTGGGCTGACCGGCATAACCGGAACCAACCCGCAGATCAGGGTTGAAGCCTTTTCGGGCAATACAGGAGGCACCGCTTCACCTCCTTTAACCTCGCTCAGCACCACAGAGTATTGGTTCGCATCAGTTACAGCGAACACCTATTCCGGGGGATCGGTTTCGTTGACACGCCAGGCTGCGCTTAATGAATTTGAAGCGGTTGGCAGAAATGCTTCATCTTTGAATGGAGCCTATGGCTCACTTAATGGCACTGTATCCGGAACCTCCATAATAAATTCAGACAATACCGGCAACTCTTTAGGGTATTTTGTCATGGCTTCAAAGCTGTCAATTACAACAGGAACCATCAATCCTGCATCCTATTGCCCGGGTTCATCGGTAATCGTACCTTATTCCAAAACCGGCACTTTCAGTGCGGGAAATGTTTTTACAGCGCAGTTGTCTGATGCAGTTGGTTCCTTTGCTTCGCCGGTCATCATCGGCTCCCTTGCCTCCCAACTTTCCGGCACCATCAGTGCCACAATCCCTGTGGGACAGTCGTCGGGTTCCGGGTATCGCATCCGGGTCGTGTCAAGCAGTCCATCCTTCACAGGTAGCGACAACGGAGTGAATTTGTACATTGGCGGTCCGGTTATAACCGCGACGTACCCGGGTAGTTCCTGCGGACCTGGTCCGGTTGTTTTAGGAGCTACCGCTTCATTTGGCACGATCAGTTGGTATGCAGCAGCAACAGGAGGGAGTGCCCTGGGAACCGGGACCACCTTCACCACCCCAAGCCTTTCTGTAACCACAACATATTATGTGGATGTAATTAGCGGTAGCTGCACTTCTGCACCACGAACTCCTGTGATGGCTTATATTATCACTCCACCGACCATGACAGCCGGCGGTGGAGGAACCTTTTGTTACAGCTCAAATATAACACTCACCAGTTCAGGCACGAATATTTCCAATCAATACTGGGAAGGACCTAACAGCTTTTATTCTGTGGAGCAAAATCCGGTAATTTCAGCTGCCACAACTGCCATGAGCGGAACGTATACGGTGACGGGAAGTGCTTTAAGTGGGATCAACCTGGTTGCCAATGGTGATTTTGAACTGGGAAATGTTGGTTTTGGCAGTGGTTACGTCGCCAGTTCGGACCTTCTCCTTGAGGGGACGTACGCAGTTGTTGCAGATCCCCGTTCTGTACATAGCGGCTACTCAACTTGCGCTGACCATACGCCTTCCGGCACGTTGCAAATGGTAGTCAACGGATCCATCATAGCGGGAGTTAATGTGTGGACACAAACAGTTAGCGTTTTACCCGGAACAGACTATCAGTTTTCCTATTGGGTTCAGAGCGTCGTTGCCAGCAACCCTTCTCAATTGCAACTGTATATAAATGGCGTTGCTGCAGGGCCTGTTTATACTGCATTGTTGGCCACCTGTCAATGGAAACAGTTTGTTTATAACTGGAATTCGGGTGCAAGTTCATCAGCAATACTATCTCTCCAAAATCAAAACACCATTGCCACCGGTAATGATTTCACACTGGACGATATTTTATTTCAATCGGTATGTACTGCAACTGCCGGCGATTTTGCAACCGGCAACAACGGAATTCAACTTACGCCTGTCATTTCATCTACAGTTTTAGTAACTGTCAATGCAAATGTTACTGCAGGGTCAATTGGCACGGCGCAATCGATATGCCGGGGGTATACTCCCGCGACGCTTACTTCTGTTGCTGCAGGAACTGGCTCCGGAACCATTACATACGAATGGCAGACCAATGCAAGCGGGAGTTTTGCAACTGTCAGCGGAGCGACTTCCGCAACTTATTCGCCTCCTGCATTGAGCACTACTACTATTTACCAGAGAAGAACCGTTTCTTTAAGTGGCGGTACTACTTGTTACTCACCATACACATCACAAATCACCATAACCGTTACAGGACCAACTGTTTCGGCAGGCGGGCCGAATTCGGTTTGCCAGTCAGCCAGCCCAACCGCTTTGACATTAACAGGTGCAAGTTTTGGAGGCGCCACAACTGCGGCCTGGTCAATCATTTCAGGAGGAGGGGTTTTGAGTTCAACTGCCCAGACTGCAAATCCGTCGGCAGTAACCTATACTCCGGCAGTAAATTACAGCGGTACAGTCATTTTACGACTGACGACAAATGCCGTCAGTGGCTGTGCTTCCATCGCTGATCGTACCATTACCGTTTCAGCTTTACCTGTTGCCGTGATCTCCTATGCCGGAACACCATTCTGTATAAGCGTCACATCCGCACAGACGGTCACCAGGACCGGAACGGCAGGTGGCACCTACACTGCTTCACCCGCAGGGTTGACCATCGATGCAGTCACCGGGTCGGTCACACCGTCCACCAGTACCGCCGGATCATACACGGTAACATATACCATTGCTTCCTCGGGTGGCTGTTCAATTGTGACGGCGACCACATCGGTTACCATTACTTCTTTACCTGTTGCCACGTTCAGTTATACCGGAACACCATATTGCTCGAATGGAACCAATCCGACACCGGTATTCAGCGGCGGTGGCGTAGCAGGAACTTTCTCATCGACGGCCGGCTTAAATTTTGTGAGTACTTCCACCGGGCAGGTCAACCTTTCAACAAGCACACCGGGAACCTATACTGTTGCCAATACCATTGGAGCCTCAGGCGGATGCGCCCTGGTGAGTTCAATAAGTTCAATCACCATCACAACCTTGCCTGCTGCAGCCATCAGCTATGCAGGCTCACCCTTTTGCAAAAGCGTTGCAACCGCACAGGCGGTTACACGAACCGGATCGGCAGGTGGCACCTACACTGCTTCACCCGCCGGGTTGACCGTCGATGCAGTCACCGGGTCGGTCACACCGTCCACCAGTACCGCCGGATCATACACAGTAACATATACCATTGCTTCCTCGGGTGGTTGTTCAATTGTGACGGCGACAACACCGGTTACAATCACGGCTGTTCCGACTGCGACCATCAGTTATGCCGGCACTCCTTTCTGTACATCGGTCGCTTTGGCGCAACCGGTTACGCTTGGCGGCACCGGAGCATACAGCGGCGGAACCTATGCTGCAACCCCTGCCGGATTGACAATCAACGCTTCCACAGGAGCAATAACTCCGGGCACAAGCACTGCCGGTTCCTACACCATAACCTACACGGTTCCTTCCTCCGGCGGATGTGCTGCAGTTCCGGTTACCACACCGGTTGTCATTACTGCCATGCCTTCCGCCACCATCTCATATGCAGGTACACCTTTCTGTCAGACAGTTTCGTCGTCACAACCGGTAACACTTACCGGCACACAAGGTGGTGCTTTTTCAGCTTCTCCTGCAGGGCTGGTCATAAGCCCGGCAACAGGAGCAATAACTCCAGGGTCCAGTGCATCGGGTTCTTATACAGTTACCTATTCTATTCCGGCATCCGGTGGCTGTGCCGCAACTTCCGCCACAACCAATGTGACCGTCAACGCATTGCCGGTTGCAACGTTCAGCTATACCGGCAGCCCCTATTGCAGCAATGCAGCCAACCCGCTCCCGACGTTCAGCGGGGGAGGCGTTGCAGGAATATTCTCTTCATCGCCGGGATTGGTTTTTGTAAGTACGGCAACGGGTGAGATCAACCTCCTGTCTACTACACCGGGAACTTATTCAGTTGTCAACAACATTGCGGCAAACGGAGGTTGTGAAGCTGTTTCTGCTTCTTCGCTTGTCACGGTTAACCCGATTGCACCGCAGACCCCGGGAGCCATCAGCGGAACGACCTCCCAGTGCCCGGGCCAGACAGATCAGTCATATTCCATAACAGCTGTTGCAGGTGCGACAGTTTATACCTGGAGTGTCCCTGCAGGCTGGACAATCACCTCCGGGGCAGGAACAACGTCGATCAGGGTAACGACAGGCACTGCCGGTCAGAATGGCAACATATCCGTCACAGCAGGAAATGATTGCGGCACCAGCAGCGCAAGCACACTGGCAGTTTCGGTATCCCCGGTTGAAGTGGTTGCTTCACTTGGCAGTGCCGATGCCTGCTATCCGACTCTTAAAGCTGCATTTGACAAAATAAACGATGGAACCCATGGCGGAGTTATTACAATCAAACTGCATGGCAGTACAACGGAAACAATCTCGGCTGTATTAAACGCAAGTGGTACCGGTTCTGCCAGTTTCACATCTGTAAATATTTTTCCAACCGTGACCGGCGTCGTAATTTCCGGAAACCTTGCGACCCCTCTGATCGATTTAAACGGGGCTGATAACGTCACGATTGACGGACGGGTAAATGCTTTAGGTTCTTCAAAAGATCTTGTTGTCACCAATTCAAGCAGTTCATCTGCAGCAGCAACTTCCACAATTCGCTTTGCTAATAATGCGTCGGCTAACACGATAAAGTATTGTGTGCTGAAAGGTTCTGAAACTGCAACTACCGGCGGGATCGTCTTTTTTTCCACATCATCATCAGCCGGAACAGGAAATGATAATAATCTGATCGACAACAATAATATTACCTGTGATGCCGACGCCAACCGGCCTTTGAATGCAATATATTCCGCAGGAACATCCTCAAAGGTCAACAGCGGTAATACAATCAGTAATAATAATATTTATGATTTCCTCAGTCGTTCGGCCACCTCAAATGGAATAAACATTGCTGGAAACTCCCAGGATTTTACAATTTCCGGCAACAGTTTTTATGAAACATCCACCTTAGTCGTATCAGCGAGCAGTGTCATATACAACGTCATTTATCTGAATAATTCATCAGGAACCGGGTTTAGTGTGAGCGGAAACTACATCGGAGGAAAGTCTGCCCAGTGCGGGGGCGATGCGTGGTCAAAAAATACGCAAAATTCAGTTTTTTCGGCAATCAATGTGAATGTCGGTACGGCTGTTGCAAGCAGCATCCAGAATAATACAATCAGGAATTTCTCCTGGAGCAATTCATCAAACGCCTCATGGACCGGGATAAACGTTGCCGCCGGCGCCGTGAACATCGGCACCCTGTCGGGAAATGTGATCGGGGCATCATCTGGAACCAATTCAATTGTGATAACTGCAGCATCAAACAACGCCAATTTATACGGTATCAATATTGCCGGCACAGGATCCGTTGATTGCCAGAACAACTTCATCGGGTCGATCACGGCTGCCAACGGATCTTCAAATGCCAGCAACATCTTTGGAATTAACAGAACTGCGGAAGTTGGTACTACTACCATCAGTAATAATACAATAGGAAGTGCAACCACAGATAACAGTATTAATGCGAGTTCAGCCAGTACGTCGAACAACCAGAATGTGTACGGGATCTTTAACAACGGGACCGGGACAATAACGGTCAATAACAATACGATAGCCAATTTAACGAATGGAACCACCCGCACAACCACCAGCGGTACCGGCCGCATCAATGGGATTACTTCTGTAAATGGAATAAATGTCATTTCGGGTAATACGATCTATGATCTGACAATTGCAAATGGGAATACAGCATTAAATAATTCATCAATTTGCGGAATTGCACTTACAGGCAGCACATTAAAGACTGTTACCGGGAACACGATTTATAATCTGTCAAATACATATGCTTCCTTTGCCGGTGATGTTATCGGATTGTACTTTACCGGGAATACAGGAGCGAATCTTATTTCGGGAAACTTTATTCACTCGTTATCAATAACAGGTGTTTCATCGACAATTGGCGAAGTTTATGGGATAGTGGCGGCTTCCGGCTCCGCGACCTATTCAAATAATATTATCAATTTAGGCGGAAACACGAAAACCACCCTGTATGGCATATACGAAACCGGGGCTTCAGGGAATAGTGACGGATTATATTTTAATACAGTTTACATTGGAGGTACCCTTGCCTCAGGTTCAACCAATAAATCATACGCATTGTTCTCCGCAGGGAATTCAAATACCTGCAATTTCAGGGATAACATATTTGTAAATGAGCGATCAACCACCGGAGGTTCCAGCTTGCACTATGGTATTTATTTTGCTGCAACGGGAGGCTCATTTACCACCGATTACAATGATTATTTTGTATCCGGAACGGGCAGTGTTTTAGGGTATTACGGGAGCAACAAAACAAGCCTGTCTGCGTGGCAGGCTGCTACATCGCAGGATTCCGGCAGCCTTGATGCAAATCCAGACTTTACCCTTGCCGGTTCTACGGTTACAACAGATTATAAAATCCACAGGGATTTACCCGGTATCACAATTTCCGGTATCACAACCGATTTCGGCGGAACTTTGCGGGTTCTTCCATCCATGGGCGCCTGGGAGAAAAATCTTCGTAAATGGAAAGGCTCTGTCAGTAATAATTTTGCCAACGCAGCTAACTGGTCTGACGGGACTGTGCCACTGGCCGGGGAAAGTGTCATTTTTGACGATAATCCCGATCAGGATTGTTACCTGGATCAGGACAGGACCATTGGCAGCTTAACCATTAACCAGGCATTGGATAAAATGGTGTTGAACGGATACCGGTTATCCCTGAACAGCAATCTTAACCTGACCGATGGCGGAAAAATTGATGCTGCTTCAGCAAATTCCACAATGGCCTTTACCGGCAGCAGTCTGCAAACGATAAACGCCGGAGCTTTCGTGCAGAACAGCGTTGCCAATCTTACAGTAAACAACTCCGTTGGGGTGAGCCTTACCGGTGACCTGGATGTTAACGGGAACCTTGATCTTGCAAATGGCCCCCTTCAGTTAGGAACGGTCACGCTTGGAATAAACGGCTCGATTACGCGTACCGCCGGATCGGTGACTGCCGGGTCAACCTCTGGTGTTAAAATAGGAGGGAGCGGTTCGCAACTCATCATTCCTGCCAATTGTTTTACCGGGAGCAGTGTAAATGATTTTACCATCAACAGGGCTTCCGGGGTTTCTCTGAGCAGCAGTCTTTCAGTCTCGGGGATACTGGACTTGCATGTAGCCAATCCGTCTTCAACCCGGGGATGCCTTGAAACAGGAAACAATATTCTCAGCATGGGAGCATTGTCAACCACTACAGGCCCGGGCGATGTTAACGGGATCGTTACACGATCTTCATTCCCGTCAAATGGCCCGTATTCATTCGGGAACCAATTCACAACAATGACTTTTTCTGCCGGCGGAACAGTCCCGTCAACGATTGGGGTAAAGATTACGCTTGGAGCGGCACCTTCCTGGAAACCGGATGCAATCCTGCGGACCTATGATATCATCCAGAGTGGAGGAACCGCTAAGCCGGTGAGCATGAACCTTCATTATCTCAACAGCGAACTGAATGGCATTCCTGACACGCTCCTCTATGCATGGGACTTCCATGCTGCCACCAATCCCATCCGGCTTGAGAAACGCACCAGGACATCACAAAGTACAACGGATCACTGGGTCGGCACATCATTGACCGATGTTGGTTATTTTGGAACAAGCTATAACGAGCATCCCTGGACCCTTGCCCGAACCAATTATGTAACCTTCATGGGTTTAAAAGGCTGGAGAATGATAACAGCTCCTACGATCACTACATCATCAGACATTCTATCAAACTTTATTTCCCAGGGCGTAGCAGGGTCATCATATCCCGGGAAACAGCCTAACTTCCTCTGGTTCAATGAAACGGACACACTTACCACCAACATGAGCTGGCGCACAAGCAAATATGACAGCATTATTGTTCCTGGTCGCGGGTATTATTTTTATGTATTTGACTCGGTTTCCCAGGCTTCAGCAGCAGCTCCTGTTTACAGCGACAAATTGCCCCGCCGGATGACCTCTTCAGGAAATGCCTACTTCCCGGGAAATTTTTCATATTCGCTCTCAAACCATCACGTCACATTCACACCAAGGGTCGGCGGACAAACTCATACCTCTGTGAATGATACGATCTTTTATGATACGAATGTTGATGACCAGGGATGGAACCTCCTGGGGAATCCCACATTGTCGACCTTGAACTGGAACTCTTCACATGGATGGACAAAGACAAATCTCGACAGTACCATCTATATATGGGATCCTGCAATAAATCAATTCAGGGTGTGGAACGGGATTAACGGCAACCTTGGAAGCGGGCTGATCAGCCCGTTCCAGGCATTCTGGGTGCGGGCCAACAACCCCAACCCCGCATTAAGTTTTACAGATGAAGTTTTAACCACGGGCGGGACCTTCTATGGAGGCACTTCAGTGAAGTCAGCGCAATTCAACCCGGTTCCTTCTGCGATAAACCTGAACCTTAAATCTGCAGGCCTTGAGGGAGATATCATTGTCTCATTCAAGGAGGATGGCAAAGTCGGTCCCGATCCCTGGGATGCATACCGGTTGCAGCCGCTGTCAAATTCATCGATCGAAGTGTTTACCCTGTCATCTCCGTCACATACAATGCCCCTGGTGATCAATAATCTGCCGTCAGACGGTCCCGACTGCATCATCCTGCCGCTCTATACCGGCGGACAATTAAACGGCCGCGAAATCACAGGAACCTATACCCTTAACTGGGAACTTCCCCCGGACTGGCCTGCCGACTGGGCAATCAGCCTCAATGATCATTCGGAGAAAAAGGCCATCTCCATGAAGCGGGAACATTCATATACATTTACAATTGGAAATACGAAGAGTTCCTTGGACGAAAATGCTCAGGATAGTGTTTCTCCGCTTGTCCTGCCATCACTCATTAACCCGGTGTCGGTCAGCAGCAGGCTGAAAAGTTCTACAGGTTCATCACCGTTTTCCATTGTCATTCAGAAAGGCAGTACCAAGGACGACCCGATTTATATTTCGCCGGAGCCGAATCTCCTGCCAAACTTTCCGAATCCCTTTGCAGACCAAACCACCATCCGTCTTAGCCTGCCATCGGCTGCATATGTTACGCTGAAAATTTTTGACATACGCGGAGTGTTGATTGATGTTGTGGCTGACCGTAATTATGAAGCTGGCAGTTACAGTATTCCATGGACCCGCAACGGACAGAATGCCGGAATTTACCTTCTTCAGATGGATGCCGGGGCTGTCGTTAAAACAAAAAAGCTTGTGATCATCAATTAGTAAACTATGCTTCCCATGCCAACAAGGTTTATTTTATTATGTCTTTTGCTTCTCTTGCAACCTGGAATATTTGCACAAACATCAGGCAACATCCGTGCTTCAGCCACAGTTGTCGAAGCAACAGACATCCTGTTGATACCGATGAAGGACATGGTCATCGATGAAACATCAGCACGCGATGGCATACTGGACATCTCCCCAATTACGGATGTAAAAGCGGGGAAGATACTGGTCAAGGGCAGGAGCAATTCCAGCGTGCGGTTATCCTACCTGAATGAAATGTCTCTGGTAAATACAACTGGGGAAGGAACGGTGGTGTGTAAGTATGTAATTAGTGGATTCAAGTCTGATAATCAAGCTGCTTCCCAGTTGCTCGACCAGGTTGAACGAATTGTACAGTTTAGCGAAAAGGGAGAGTTTTACCTCTGGCTGGGAGGGAAGGTTAATCTTTCCCGTGCCAGGCCCGGCAATTATGATGGTGAATTCACAATTCAAATTGAATATATCTGAAATGAGATTGAACTTGGATAAGGTCCTGTCATTGGTATTGTTGGTTTTTTTTGCCTGCGGTATTGAAATTCATGCCCAGCATGTTAGTTTCGGCACCTGGGCGGCAGGGGACATTGTGATCATGAAAGGAGTGCCGGAAACATTGAATTTCAATGATAAAAAGCAGGTCATTAATCCGGGGATCAGCCAAACGGTTACCATCAACCTGAATGATCCCCAGCCCGCTGTCCTGACCATTGAGGGCACAGAATACATGGATGTAACGGTATACATTGACGCCCCGGTTGTACTGGACCTTGATCCTGCAAACCAGATTCCGGTTGCAATTCGTTTCGCCTATTCTAACCTGGGTACACTCGATATGGCACTGGCTAAAAATCAGGCAATTGAGGTGCCTGTTGGCTTCAACACGGCCACTTTTCCCATTTTGAGACGAATCAACGGTCCGCCCGGTCCTCCTCCAACTCCGCCTTCCTCCGGTTATATCCCGCCCCGGAAAAAAGCATGGTTGTTTATTTATGGAACATTGGGGCCGGTAGGGAGTGTAAACGCCGGCATGTATAGCGGAATCGTCAATGTAACCGTTGAATACACGAAGAATAACTGATCCTCCCTGGGTTGAAATACCCGCTGAAAAGTTGAAATCCGGGATATTGAAATGAGATCACCGCTTAATTCATTAAAATTGACTGACATGAAATGTATAAACCCGCGCAAACTGAACCTGTCCTTCGGATTGATTATATTCGGGTGTGTCATGCTGACGTCGAATGGTTTTACCCAGTCGCTGAAAGTCAATATTAGGGTGAATTCCACCGTAGGAATGCGGCCTTCGATACCGTTTGAAGATATGCCGGAAAATAAAACGAAGACTTTGACAAAAGGAGAATCTTTGCAGAACCGATCAGTCAGTGGCATGGGAGCTTTCACAATAACCGGCAAAGAAAATACGGATATGCTCATCCGGCTTGATGCCCCGCAGGTTCTTGTAAACAAGGAAAATCAAACGATGCCCTACCAGATGAAACTTGCCCTGGTTAACAATACTTCAGCGGACGTAAACAGCCTGAACTGGTCCAGCAATAAGAGCAATGTGTTTAAATTATCCAAAAGCCTTAACGAAGTGCAGCATAAGAACCTGCGGGATGACGACTTTCAGGCTTCTCTTTATTTGAAGGGCACTGCTGATGTGTCGGCAAATTCAAAAAGCACCTTCGAAGGGAAGGTTAAACTGACGATTGAATATTAATCAGGCCATCAAACAGCAATATATTAATCTTTCAGCCATTGCCGGAGTTGCTACAAGATGCGGTTCCGGTTTTTCATTTAATCAGGTTTTACCGTCAATAAGTCCAGTGTCACGAAAAAACCGATGCCGCACGTTGGTGCACATCCCTGAAATTACCGAATACACTCCATAGTTTAGAATATTTTTCCCATTTTTGGAAATATTTTGAAGATTGAGTAATTTTAATGAGTTGATTATGTGATGTTTGTGATTTTGTGGCACGTTGGAATGATTTTGGTATTACTCAATTCGTCAAAACATTCAAAATATCGTAACAGATCAAACCAAGACCCCAAAAAAGATAATTAACAATAAACCAAAAAACTAATCACAAAAACAAACAACAATTATGAAAACGACAATCAAATTATTTGCAGCATCAGCAATCATCTTCTGTTTTACTGCTAACCTGGAAGCTCAGAACAACCAGTCGGCCAACGCCAATCTCACGGCCTCTGCCAATGTAGCTGCAGCGGTTACGGTAGCCAAGACCACCGACCTGGCATTTGGAAATGTAACCCCGAATAATGTTAAAACGATAAACACCGAAGGTACGGTTGTCAGTCCCGGAATTACCACAGGGGGAGAAGTAGTTGGTAAATTTGCACTGACCAAGAGTGCCAGCACCCAGGTAACCCTCGCTTTTTCACTTCCGACAAACTTAGTAGATGGATCATCACACAACCTGGCAATCTCATTCGCTGATTATTCCTCTTCAAAACTTGCAAAAATCACCAACGGCGGAGCAAGCCCGGATATTGCTTTCACCCCTGCCTCCGGAATTACAACAGCAAACACAAGTACTACTGCCTGGGCCTTTGCCGCAACGGGATTTGATGTTAATATCGGCGGAACGGTATCTCCCATCGCAGGCCAGGTTGCCGGAACATATACAAACACTGTTACGCTTACTGCCACCTATAACTAATTTTCTGCCTGTGCCGGAGTTGCAACTTCCTGCAGCTCCGATTTTCTGATAAATAAAGTAACAATGTGCGAGGGCGTCTCAAAAGGGCGCCCTCGTTTGCATTTATTACCATCAAGACAGCGCGGCATCATCATCGCATTGGTGGTGATAGAGAGCACCTGGCTTTACCTCATTCAGGTCATGCTGTAAAAAAGAATCCCGGGTCACGAACAAACAGATGCTCCGGATTGGTTTTTATTCCTGGAATAATCGAAAATATTCTCAATTTGAGAATGTTATTTCCGTTTTTGGAGATTTTCGATGGATAAATATTTTTTAATATATTGATTGTGAGCATGTTGGTATTTTGTGGCACATTGGAATGATTTTGGTAAATACTAAATTCGTCAAACCATTCGAGATTTCTTAACAGATCGAGCAAGGACAATCAAAGCGATAATTAACAACAAACAAAAAACTAATCATAAAAACCAAAGCAATTATGAAAACGACAATCAAATTATTTGCAGCATCAGCAATCATCTTCTGTTTTACTGCTAACCTGGAAGCTCAGAACAACCAGTCGGCCAACGCCAATCTCACGGCCTCTGCCAATGTAGCTGCAGCGGTTACGGTAGCCAAGACCACCGACCTGGCATTTGGAAATGTAACCCCGAATAATGTTAAAACGATAAACACCGAAGGTACGGTTGTCAGTCCCGGAATTACCACAGGGGGAGAAGTAGTTGGTAAATTTGCACTGACCAAGAGTGCCAGCACCCAGGTAACCCTCGCTTTTTCACTCCCGACGAACTTGGTTGACGGAGCATCACACAACCTGGCAATCTCCTTCGAGGATTATTCAAGTTCAAAACTTGCAAAAATCACGGATGGCGGATCAAACCCGGATATTGCATTCACCCCTGCAACCGGAATTACCACGGCAAACGCTGGTGCCACTGCCTGGGCATTTGCATCATCAGGATTTGATGTGAATATCGGCGGAACGGTATCTCCCATCGCAGGTCAGGTTGCCGGAACATATACAAACACAGTTACACTTACTGCAACTTATAATTAATTTTCTGCTCATTCCGGAGTTGCAGCATAACGCAACTCCGGTTTGTTCTTCTACCTGAAAATTGAAAAAATCCCGGACTGGCTCCGGATTTTTTATTAAACTGCCTGACAATTGAAAGTTTTTGTAATTTCACGATGAAAATGGCAACCTTATAGAATCACTTTCGTATCAGACTAAATAAGTTCTATTAAGCCATGATTCAATACAGAATAATACAAATTTTCATTAAATATTTTACCATGAGCAGCTTAAAAACATTGATGATAGTTTTGGTATTCACCATGAGCTATACTGTTCTTCATGCGCAGTTGTCGATTTCTCCTCCATATGTTTCGGTCGACGGCAGAAGCGGAGTAGGGAACATATACATAACCAACAACTCAAGCCAGGCGCAGGAAGTTGAAATTTCATTTGCTTTTGGCTATCCGGGTTCTGATGAAGATGGGAACATCGTGATGAATTATACTGATTCAGCAGCGTATGCGATTTATGCAATGGATCCTGTTGTCCGTGCTTTTCCACGCACTTTTATTTTGCCTCCAAACCAGCAGCGTACGGTCCGGGTACAGGTGAAACCATCTGCCGGGATGAAAGATGGCTTCTATTTTACAAGAGCTAAAATTCTTGCCAAACCGCAAACAGCAGAAGTTGCCAAACCTGTGTCAGAAGGCATCAGTACAAAAATCTCATTCAATTTCGAACAGGTCATCCCGGCCTTTTACAAACGTGGAAAAGTTACCACCGGACTGAAGATTGAGAGTGTCGATGTTGCACAAAAGGACACGATGCTGATCATTAAGACCAACCTTAGCCGGACTGGTGAAGCCCCGTTTATCGGCAGTATGACCGCCAAACTTCTGGACGCCAAGGGCAAAGTTATTGCAACCTCCCAGTCTTCCACAACAGCCTATTTCAAAGTTCTCCGCAGGCTTGATCTGGATATTGCAAAAGTTGCCAAAGGATCATACAAACTGGATGTTATCTTTGAAACCAAGCGGGGTGATATGGCAGTTGCTGATCTGGTGCAGGCACAACCAATTACACAGTCGGTAGACGTGTTAATCAAATAGACACACCTGAAAAGGAAAATGAAAAATAAACTCTTTTCCTTAATCTTGGGTATCATCCTTGTATTTTACAACTTTCCCGCATTTGCCCAGGCATCGAATGATGAAGAGGTCATGCTTGCATTCAGATATCCGGCTATCGGCGGCGTCTATATCAGCAGCATTCTCAATGATAAAACAAAGCAAACCTACCTGCCCGTAACGGAACTCTTCAATCTTTTTCAGATTGTTTATCAACCTGAATTGGACAATTTTACCATTCGGGGAAGTTATCTGAATCCTGATAATCCGTTTGTCATAAACCTCAGCAAAATGCAAATTCAACTTGGGAAGGAGATTTTTCCAATCACCCCGGACGATTTTCGCATTGGTGCAATGGATTATTATCTCTCCCCTGCAATTTTTGAGAAGGTATTTGGATTGATCTTCACCGCGAATATCGATTATCTCACCTTGACGCTCGTTACTGAAAAAAAACTTCCCGTTCAGGAGAAAGCAGAACGTGAAGAGCAACGGAATAAAATGTCGGCAGACCAGACCATCAGGCAGGATTATCCGCTTGCTTACAAACGTTCCAGGAAGATACTTGGCGGGGCGGTAGTGGATTATGCTTTAAACGGAATCTATACAGGCAATTCACAGAGTTTAAGTTACACGTTTACGGGTGGGATGGAGTTCCTCGGAGGCGATATTCAGGGAATTGTTATCGGATCGAAAGCCGTAAATGTGCCGAACTATTTGCAAGCCAGCGGATTGAGATGGAGGTTTGTGGTGCGTGATAATGCTTATTTCTCAAGCTTTACTGCAGGGCAACTGTCTACGACCGGCTTGCTGGGCAAACAGATCAGGGGGATCGCAATAACCAACGATCCTGTTGAACCCAGGAGGAATTTCGATACGTATGTGTTTGATGGACATACCGAACCGGAGTCGGAGGTTGAACTCTATCTGAATGATCGCCTGATCGGGTACATGCGGGCCGATGAACTTGGATATTACCGGTTCAATGTGCCGATCTCTTATGGCACATCCCGCCTTACCACACGGGTATATACCCCGTCCGGTGAGGTTAAGATGATTGACCGGGAGTTGCAGGTGCCGTTCACCTTTTTACCCAAGGGAGTGGTCTCTTATCATTTGCAGGGTGGAACGGTCGAAAATACATCCACTGAACTGTCGAAGGAAACATACATAGGGCATGGCGATGTGGCAGTAGGGATTACGAAATGGCTGACCGCCTCGCTCGGAGCAGACTATTTTGCGGAGAAAATATGGTCGGCTACGCCGTTTTTTTACGGCAGCGTTTCATCGCGCATTGCCAAGCAATACATCCTCACGGCCGATATTGCCCCGGACAATTACTATCGTCTTTCAGGCAGTGTGATGTATCCGTCAGATATGAGTGTCAACCTGATCTACACGCATTACCCTCATTCCGGCACATTCAATGTTCTCGGTGCATCGGATGACATCGCTGGTAATTTATATATCCCGATCAGGGTGTTCGGACTCAACACCGGCCTGCGTTTCGGAGGTCAGCATACACAGCTCTCGGGAAGTACGATTACGAAGTACAATATTGATTTCAGTTCAAAAATATGGCAGTTCAACCTCCGTATGAACTACCGTCATTCTTTTATTCGTATTGGTTCCCTGATGTTTACGAATGAACAATCACTCACAACTTCACTTACCTATACAATTGCCAGAACACCTGGTGTACCTGTCTATGTGAGGGGAATGTTCATCAGAGCCCAGGCAATGTACGATTTCAGAAACGCCAGGTTTGTTGAGTCCGACATTCAATTGTCCCGCACCCTTTTTCGTAACGGCCGCCTGAATGTCAATCTTGGGTATAACTTTCAGCAGAAATCGATGGTTTCAGAAGTTGGTTTTACACTTGATCTGAATTTTGTCCGGTCGACGACCACATTTAATTCATTGGGGAGTGCCACGGCACTTCGTCAAAGTTTAAACGGATCGATCGGGGTGGATGCGAGAAATGTGAGAATTGAAATGTCAAATCGCGAACAGGTCGGGCGTGCGGCCTTATCTGTTGTCTCCTACGTTGATAACAACAATTCTGGCACTTACGACAAAGATGACGAAATTTTACCCTATAATTCGGTCGTACTGGATGATCCTGCAACAGCCAGGGTTGGTAACGACGGGGTGCTGAGGCTTAGTCAGTTGCAGAGTTATTACCGGTACAACCTGAAGGTGAACCGCAATGCCATTGCGAACCCGACCCTGGTTCCTCAGAAATCGGAGTTCTCGTTTGTAACGGATCCCAATCAATATAAGCGCATAGAGATTGCGTTTTACAGGGGCGGGGTCATCGATGGAAAAGTCTATGTCGACAAGGCTGCCGGTGTGCAGGGACAGGGAGGTTTGCGCCTGGTGATTAAAGGCGACAGCAGCAATTATGAACAAACCATCCGGACCTTCGCCGACGGTGGGTTTTATGCAATGGATATTCCTCCCGGGAAATATACTATTGATGTTGACCCGACGCAACTCGGATTCCTGCGTGTTACAAACCCAAAGGGCGCATTGAAAATTGAGATTCAGGCGTTATCGCAGGGAGACTACATTGAAGGGCTTGAGATGCATCTGATCCCTGAACCCGATCCGGAAAACAGTGAGGGTAAGTAGGGGGCAGGTTACCTGCTTTTTGTTTCAACTCCTGTGAATTACCGTTTCGGGCAGTTCACAGTTTCTCCTAAAATTCAAAAGCTAATCCGATTTTCGGAACGAAGTGAAATTGATAAAAGCTGGGTGCTAAAAATACGCTCCACCTTAAATTTGCCTCTTTGGTATAAAAAGACCATCCGAGGCGGGGGTCAATGATCGGACCTCTGTCATCTCCCCAGGTATCACCTGTCCAGGTGCTCCATGAATAACCCCCTCTCAGGGCAATATAAGGGTAATGAGTCCTGTTTTCGTTGATGTTGCGTAAGTTGAATCTGAATTGCAAATAGACGGTGAGGTTTTCAGTATTGTACGTGGAAAGGCCTGCACCGATTGAAAACGTATTGGAAAATTGATATCCATGGGTCGTGAAAACTTCAAAAATCGCTTTCGGATTATCTTTTGGGAATGTCCCTCCAAAAGACAGCCCCACATCGCAGAAATATCCTTTGTTATGTATTGCGTATGATTTCGGGTGAGCGCAAAGCGCAGCAGAACTCAATAATAATAGAAAAACGGTTATTCTGGTCTTCATCGTGAGAATAGCTATATCAGTAAATGAAGCATACAATACGTATAAAATTCCGGCCCGGCTTCCTTGTGGTCCTTGCCGGGAATATCGTGCAGTGTTACATTGCATCCTGCTGCCAGGAATGCCTTGTAAGCACTTTCCGTATTTTCGTACGGGACTATTGTATCCTTGGTCGCATGCAACAGCGTTATTTTTGCTTTAGGTACCCAGTTTGTTACTTTTCCGTAAACGATCAGGCTGTTGTGTCTTAATGCGCCCCTGAATTTTTTTGTATTCAGGTTTGTCGTATCAAGTGCCTGTGCAGCCATGATCCTCGTTATTTTTGTTTCCCCCATCATTGTAGAAACCTCATCGGTCGTGTAGTTTTTCGAAAGGATCCAATCCTGGTAGTGAGATAAAATAGGTTCTTTGAACATCTGACTTAAATCTAAATTCAAACTGTCTCCGTAATTCAGTCCCAGGACCAGGAGGGGAATTGTAACCGGCTGGCTGCTGTAATCCTTTTCTACGAACGTATCATACGATTTTATTAGATCATAGGCACCGCCGCCGGCGAATACCTGGTCTATTACAAAAGCATCCTTATACAAAGGCTCTGTCTCAACAAACCTGAGAAATGCGAGTGATGCCTGCCCGCCCTGGGAATAACCCATTACCGTAATTTTGTGAGACATTTTCCTGCTGATTGAAGCAAAATATTCTTTTGCAGCGAGAAGCATGTCGGCAGAAGCCTGGCCTGTACTTATCACATCATAATAGGGATGAACTTTATCCTTGGAGGCACCATACCCGATATAATCAGGAGCTACTACCGCATAACCAAACAGGGAGAAAAGGCCTTCTGTGACTGCCATTTTCTCGGAGGGTACCTCGTAATTGGCGCCATAGGTATAATGAACTCCCAGGATAGTTCCCAGTTGCTCATAGTCAATATCAGCAGCAGGGAAAAATATTGCGCCTGAGGCCAGGATAGGATCTCCCTTAGGGTCAACGGTATTATAAACTATTGAAACTATTTTTATTTTTTTATTGGGCAAGGCTTTGTACAGCGTGGAATTCGGGCTTTGTTTAAGTCTGCTTGCCAAAGTGTACTTATCTATTACTTCAACTTTTTCGACTCTTTCAAGAAAGAAAAACTCAGTCAGTGGTTCCTTTTTGCAAGAATAGAGGCAGGAAATCAGCAAGCAATACAATAATAACTTTTTCATTTTCGGGTATAATGTTAACAATCCTTATTAAAAAAGAAACGCACATGAAAATTCCAACCCCATTTGTTTAAGGGCGGAAAAGTCATCCGAGTTGATCCGGACCAGGTTCCACCTGTATCTGCTCTCCAGCTGAAATTTCCAGAGATCAAAACCGAACCCTGCACTGACTCCAAAAAACAGTTTGTTCAGTTGGCCTCCTGCCTGGGTTTTGTCTATATCAAGCATGTCGAAAAAATCCCCGTAAGTCTTTATTATATAGGAGCCATAAATATTTCCGAGGATATAAGGCCTGAAAATTTTACTTAATTGCAGACCAACTTTAATATTAACCGGAATATCTATCGTCTGAATAGTTGTAATATAATTTGTTACGTAGATCAGATCTACATTTGTCGTCGAATTTGTAAAAAGAATTTCAGGTACAATCGAGTAATTTACAAATCCTCCTTTTTTGTATTGAAATAATGCACCAAAACTCCAGCCCGGCATTCCTTCAAAGTCGGAATAATAGCCTTTGCCATAGTTTTCCAGATGAATGTAATTGATTCCTGCCTTTATTCCAATTTTATAAGGTTTTTCCTGAGCGGAAACACTGCTTATTGCGCATACTATTGTTAATATTATTAAAGCCTTTCTCATACAGAGCTGAGTTCTATGATGTGTTTTAATCCATGACCATTTTTCATCTTTCGGACCAATGATGGTTATAACCTGGTGTAAAAATTTTGAAAATAAACAGATTAGGCCCTAAAACCATAAAATTAGGCTATTTGCTAGCAATAATCTAATTTTATAATTACCAAGGCCTAAATTTATGAAATATCTGATCTGACTTTTTCAGGTCGGCCAGAATGAAAATATTCAGCCCTTGTACTGCTGAAAACCCTTGCCAATAAATGTTCTTGAAAATTTTATTAAAATGTGTTATGCACTTAAGAGCTGCAATGAATTGTCTTCAATATTGGAAGGTCCAACGTGCAAGGACCACAAGTCATCACTCTGCGGATAGTTAACCCTGATACCATTTTTATATATAACCCTGTTGATTACTTTACCGGATTCATCCCACTGGCAACGCTCACCATTCAACTTACCGTTAACATAGGTAAAGGACTCCTTTATTTTCCCCGTTTTCTCGTCATATTTTGACCATTGACCGTTTGGAATCCCATTATTATACATTAAAGACATGGTTAAAACTCCAGCTTTGTTGTAAAAATTGGAATATCCTATCTTAACACCATTTGAATCAACCAGGGTCAGTTCCTCTGGATTGCCGGTTGATGCATTGAATACCATGTATACTTTTTGAGCATTTGCGCAAATGGGAAAAGTCATTAAAAAAACCAGGGCAATAATTGTTCTCATATTTGTGCGCAACTTTATCATGTGCACAGCAATACAAAAAGAAAGCCACAATAATTGTAAAATAAATATTTGTGAAAAAATATAATGTAACCATCAGAAAAATAGATAGATAGAATGAGGATAAAAATCTAAAATTACAGAAATCACGTAATTGTTATGGAGGAAAATGCAAGGAAAAAGTGAAATAAACGCACATGTGTGCGGAAATAATTTTCAGTTTTCCGATTTTCCGATCGATAAGTTGTATTTCTTCATTTTGCGGATGAGTGCATCACGGGTAATGCCGAGAATATCCGCAGCGGCTTTCTGGTTAAACTTGGTTGCGGATAGTGCTTTGCGGATGAGATCTTTTTCATGAACTTTCAGGTTCACGATGGCGGGCGCATGAGTATGTGACGCGGTATTATTCGATTTCAGGGGAAAATCACTTGCAGTCAGGTGGTCGCTTTTGCACAGGATGATTGCCCTTTCGGTCATGTTTTTCAATTCCCGGATGTTCCCGGGGAAAGTGTATCCACGAAGGAGTTTAAATACTTCGTTGTCTACTGTCAGGCCTGGCCTGTTCATCTTAACAGCAAAGTCATGGGTGAAATGTTCCAGGAGCGGCTTGATGTCTTCCGGCCTTTCCCTGAGGGGCGGGATATGCAGGTGTATGGTGTTTAACCTGTGTAGCAGATCCAGTCTGAACTTGTGCTCGGTAACGCGCTGCTCGATATCATGGTTCGTGGATGAAATGATTCGAAAGTCCGTGCGTATCGGAACAGTATCTCCGACGCGGGTAATTACTTTCTCTTCGGCGGCTCGCAGTATTTTTGCCTGCAAATTCAGGGGCATATCGGCAATTTCATCCAGAAACAAAGTGCCCTGGTTGCAAACCTCAAAAAAACCCATCTTATCTGCAATGGCCCCGGTAAATGAGCCCTTTTTATGTCCGAAAAATTCACTTTCCAGTAAAGAGTCGGTGATTGCACTGCTGTTGACTGCGCAGAAAATATGATCTTTGCGGTTACTGGAATAATGAATTATCCTCGCGATGTTTTCCTTTCCTGTACCGCTTTCACCTGTAATGAGGACGTTTGCATCCGGGTACTTTGCAGCCGTAACTGCGGCATCAAATACTTCCCGGATATTCCGGCTGACACCTATAAAATGGCGGTCGATTTTTTCTTCAAGGGTTTTAGAAATAAGAGAATTTCGCTCCTCAACCTGTTTAAGTTTGCGCTGAAGATTCAGGTATTTTTTTGTACGCTCAATAACGATCTGAATATCAAGGTGTCGAAAAGGTTTGCGTAAATAATCGAATGCACCGTTACGCATTGCCTTTATAACGGTATCCATATCGCCATGGGCAGAAATAATCACCACTTCAAGGTTCGGGTATTTTACTTTAACTTCCTGCAGAATGTCAAGCCCGCTTATTCCGGGCAACCGCACATCAAGAATCAGCAGGTCGATTTGCTGTCCCTCCAGAATGTGCTTTGCATCCTGGTAGGTATTGGTCTCGAATGCCTGGTAACCTGATTTTTGCAAAAACTCCTGTAATTCCTCGGTAAATTCCTTTTCGTCATCAAGGATCAGTATCTCGATCTTTTCCTGCTGTGTCATTCCTCCGTCTGAATTATTGCTTTAAAATTATTCTTATTTTAGTCTCAATCATCTGCATGCTTGAAAATTCGATGGTACCCTTCATGTCTTTGATTATCTGGTAGGAAACCGACAGTCCAAGCCCGGTTCCTTTTCCGGGATCCTTTGTTGTGTAAAAGGGCAGCATAACCTGGTTTAAATTTTCATCGGAAATCCCGATTCCATTGTCTTTTACCTCAACAACCACTTGTTGATCCTGGGCAAATGATTTGATTTCTATTGTTTTATAGTATGGATCACCCAACTGATTTTCCTTTTCCAACAGCGCATCCTTGGCATTGGAAAGCAGGTTCAGTATTACCTGTTCAAATTTATAAGTATTTCCGATGATTTGCGGCAGATTGTCATGCAGCAGAATCTGAAGTTCAATGCCATAATGTTTAAACTGCGCGGAAATCATAGAAACAGCATTCCGGATGCTCGAATTGACGTCGAAACCTGTTAAAATGAAATCATCATGGGCTCTTGAGAAAACGCGTATATGGTCAATGATGTTACGGATTCGTGTGATGTTTTCGAAAATCTTATGAGTTTTTTTATTAAGGTATACGGGATCAATTTTTTCCTCTGTGGCAATTTCGTTCAGAATATTGTCCATAGCCATAGACATGGTGTTTAACGGCTGATTTATCTCATGGGCGATGCCTGAAGCCATTTCACCCAGCCCTGCCATTCGTTCGGAATGGATCAGTTGCATCTCGAGTTTTTTGCGTTGCGAAATATCCCTGAGGATAATCATCAGTGATTTTGAATTTCCCGACTGGTCGTGGAGCAGGGTGGCTCTGGCTTCAGTGACAATTATTGAATGATCCTTTTTTGTAAACCTGATGTCAATATTCTGCGCATGGCCTTTTGATGCGGTGTTTTTAAAGATTTCAGCAATATTGTTTTTTTCGTCCGGATGAACAAATTCTGAAAAAGGCATGCCTGCCAGTTCATCGATTGTATCTGCCCCGTAAAGTTCAATGCCAACCGATGATACTTCAGTGATTATTCCGTCAGTATCTGTAATAAATATGCCGTCAGGAGATGCTTTTACCATGGTTCGGTATCGTTCCTCGCTGATTGCCAGAGCATTGTTTGTATCCTTAAGCTTCTGCCGGAGTTTTGCCTCACGAAGTTCACGCAGAACCACGGAAGGAAACCTGGTCATGCTGTCTTTCATCAAATAATCATGAGCCCCGGCCTTGATCATTTCCACCGCTTTTTCTTCACCAATAGCTCCTGAAATCACAATAAAAGGGATATCAAGATTTGCCGCATGATAGACTGCAAGGGCAGATAATACATCAAAATCAGGCATGGAATAATCCGATAAAATCAGGTCCCAACCCTGGCCTTTCAATGCCGCTTCCATTTGGGGCGATGTTTCAACACGCTGAAATTTAACGACATACCCAGCTTTACGCAGATGCCGGACGTTTAATTCAGCATCATTTTGATTGTCTTCTATAATAAGAACCGAAAGTTTCTGCTCCATCATCTTGTAGTTAACTTCACCATTTGCCTGGATATCGGGGCACATCAATCATAGGTAAATTTAGTCCAAAATTATTGATTTCTGTGTAATTTAGCCCAAAAATTCAGTAATTCACAAAAATACGCTATCATTGACCTACACGTTTTTTTGCGTAGCAATCCAATATAATGAAGCTGACCCGGCAATTTATTGATTTCTTTAACAGTGAAAAGGCTGGCGGACTTATCCTGATATTCTGTACGGGCTTCTCCCTGGTACTGGCCAATTCTTCCGGGGGGCATGCTTACATTGATTTCTGGAATTCCAGCCTTGCGGGTCATCCCGTCCAGCACTGGATAAACGAAGGGTTGATGACCGTTTTTTTTCTGCTGATTGGTCTTGAACTTGAACGGGAAGTTTATCGCGGCGAATTATCCAGGATACGAAATGCATCTTTTCCCTTTGTTGCGGCAGTTGGAGGAATGCTGGTTCCTGCAGGCATATATCTTGCTTTTAATATCAATACCGACACTCAGGCGGGCGTCGGTATTCCCATGGCAACGGATATTGCCTTTGCAATCGGGATACTGTCGCTGCTGGGCAGCCGGGTGCCGGCTTCGTTGAAAGTATTTGTGACAGCCTTTGCAGTGATTGATGATCTTGGTGCTATCCTGATTATTGCATTTTTTTATACTTCGACCCTGGCCTGGTCGAACCTGTTGATCGCGATGGGGATCTTCGGCCTGTTGCTTCTTTTCAACAGGTTGAAAATTCATCTCCTTTTGCCATACCTGTTTGGTGGTGCCCTGATGTGGTATTTTATGCTGAATTCCGGGGTTCACGCAACGATTACAGGTGTATTGCTGGCATTTGCCATTCCATTCGGGGACGGAGGCGCTAAAACACCATCTTACAGGCTCCAGCATTTCCTCCATCGCCCGGTTGCTTTTTTCATCCTGCCATTATTTGCGCTCGCAAATACAGGGATCATCCTTGGGAGTGGATGGCTGCACAGCCTGGGCAGCATGAGCAGCGCCGGAATTTTTCTGGGACTTGTCGCCGGCAAACCGGCTGGGATATTCCTCTTTACTCTTGCCGGCTCATGGCTGGGGCTTTATTCCCTGCCGAAAGACCTTAAATGGAAACACATAGCAGGTGCCGGATTGCTGGGGGGTATTGGCTTTACCATGTCTATTTTTATTTCCCTGCTGGCATTTGACCAGGATGTCCTGATCAATAAAGCTAAAATCACGGTGCTGATCGCCTCCGCAGTCTCAGGGATCATCGGTTATTTCTGGCTGGGTAAAACATTGGTAAGAAATCACAAAGAAAAACGGCTGCCTCACATCGATGAAGCAGCCGCTTAGCCCGAAAATGAACGAAGATTAGTTCACCACGATTTTTTTGTTGACAAATCCGTCAGCCATTTTAATCCTGAGATTGTAAACGCCTGATTTCAGTGAGGAGGTGTTAACAGTCAGCGTTGCATTGTCAGCTTTCTGATTCAGAACAACCTGCCCGACCATATTTGTAAGGGTTACCTCTTCGATATTGGCACTGCCCTGAATGTTCAGAACGTCCTTCACAGGATTTGGAAATACTGAAACACTTGCAGAAGAATGCTCATTGATGCCAAGTCCACCAACATAAATCATGTTGGGTTTCAGTTTTGTGCTTACGCCCCATGAGTTTGTTACTGTAAGCGTAACATTATAGGTGCCAGAAGTATTATAGATAACCGAAGGATGTTTGTTGGTCGAGGTGGCAGGGGTTCCGCCGGGGAATGACCAGCTTACTGATGATGAGGCAGCAACACCGGCTGTGATGGAGTATACAATCGTGCCTCCCGTGGCAACTGCGGCCAGGTTGGAGCTGAAATCGCACTGCTCGAGTTTTCCGTCGAATTTGTACATGCCGCCCGTTGTCGCATCTGCATTGAATCCTCCGGCCCAGCCAATTGAATCGTTCACCCAGTCGGTAGCTAAAAATTGCGTTCCCAGGGTAGCGGCCATATCGTTCCAGGCAGCTGCATCATTGAATGAATAGGTAACACCGGTCATGCCGGTGGCTGCGCCTGTAGTGACCCATGTACTGGGTGTTCCCGGAATATACGACATGTCGTTGGTGAACACCTGGCCGGTTGTTACAACCGGAGCCCATGTTGCACCGCCGTCCGTGGTTTTAACCATTGCACCCGTTGTGGCTGCACTTCTGTCGGCACCGATGCCAAAGGAACCACTGCGGAAAAACGGCTGAACGGTTTTTGCACTCCAGCCGGTGATGGCAGATGCTGTCCAGTTATGTCCGTTATCAATTGATTTATAGATGCGGCCTTTGTTGGTGCCAAACCAGGCGGTATCGCCAATCGCAGAATAATAACCAACAATTCCATATTCACCGCTCAGAGGGTTGGCAATATTGGAGCCGGGAACAAGAGTCCAGGTTGTTCCGCCGTCGTCTGTTGTGTAAATTTCAAATTCACCGTTGATGGGGTCGCCCATGCAAAATCCAAGGTTTGGATCCCAGAAATAAACAACATCAACAAAGGATGATGCATTGCTGAAGGTTGCAGTTGACTGGCGTGTCCATGTGGCGCCGCCGTCAGTTGTTTTGTAGATTCCCTGCCCGGTTGAGACAGATCCCGGGGGAAATAATCCCGCCCATGCTTTATCTGCATCAACTGCAACAATATTGGAAATCTCAAGACTGGCAACTCCCGCAATGGTATGCGGAGTCCATAATGTTCCTCCGTTGGAGGTGACGGTAATGTCCTGGCAAGCAGCAGCACCGCCGCTGCCATCATAAGCGGAAGCCCACACAACCTGGCTGTTCACTGCATAAATACACCTGATTCCGCGGCTTGCTGCCGAGAATCCGGATGCCTGTTCAATCCACTGGGCAGAGAGCCCAAGAGACAATGCCATAAGGGCGACGATTGATAGTAAAGTTTTCTTCATAGGTTTCAATTTGTTAGTTTTGAATATTTATACAAACTTACAATGTTTTTGTTTGCAAGATAGTGCTGTGAAAAAAAATATCAGTCAAAATTGCTAATTTTGCAAATTCAACCATAATAATGGTTAAACCGTAACAAATAAAGCTGCAGACGATGTTTGAAGGATTAAGTGATAAATTAGACAGGGCTTTTAAAGTACTGAAAGGACACGGCCACATTACTGAAATAAATGTTGCCGAAACATTAAAGGATGTAAGGAAAGCTTTGCTTGATGCAGACGTCAGCTTTAAAATCGCCAAACAGTTCACCGACCAGGTAAAGGATAAGGCAATCGGGCAAAATGTGCTTACAGCGGTTTCACCCGGCCAGCTGATGGTTAAGATTGTTCATGATGAACTGACCGACCTCATGGGAGGACAGAAATCGGAACTGAACATAAAAGGGGATCCTGCAGTTATCCTTGTGGCGGGCTTACAGGGATCGGGCAAGACTACTTTTACAGCCAAACTGGCCAATTATCTCAAGACAAAAAAAGGAAAACGGCCATTGCTTGTAGCCTGCGACGTATACCGTCCCGCCGCCATTGAACAGCTGAAAGTTCTGGGTCAGCAAATTGAGGTAGATGTTTACTCCGAGGATGCGGCCAATGATCCTGTGAAAATTGCAAAACGATCACTGGCCTATGCCAAAGAAAAAGGCTATTCTGTTTTAATCGTTGATACGGCCGGCCGGCTTGCCATTGATGAACAGATGATGGATGAGATCGCAAACATTAAAAGTGCGCTCAATCCTCATGAAACCCTGTTCGTGGTGGACTCCATGACCGGGCAGGATGCCGTGAATACTGCGAAAGCATTCAATGATCGCCTTGACTTCGAAGGGGTTGTTCTCACCAAACTTGACGGAGATACCCGGGGAGGCGCAGCGCTGAGTATCAAATCGGTGGTGAACAAACCCATTAAATTTGTGGGACTTGGCGAAAAGATGGATGCCATCGATATTTTTTATCCGGAAAGGATGGCCGACCGTATTCTCGGCATGGGCGACATTGTTTCCCTGGTTGAAAAAGCGCAGGAGCAGTTTGATGAAGAAGAAGCACAGAAACTTCAGAAAAAGATCGCCAGGAACCAGTTTGATTTCAATGATTTCCTGGCGCAGATCAAGCAAATCAAGAAGATGGGTAATGTCAAGGACCTGCTTGGCATGATCCCGGGGATGGGAAAAGCCATACGTAACCTTGAGATTGATGACAACGCATTTAAAGGCATCGAGGCCATCATCCATTCAATGACCCCGGATGAACGGGTCAATCCTGCCATACTGAACGGCAATCGCCGCAAACGCATCGCTGTCGGGTCCGGAACCAGCATCCAGGATGTGAACCGTTTGATCAAGCAGTTTGACGATACGCGGAAAATGATGAAAATGGTCACGGCAAACAAAGGCAAAAATATGGCCAATGTGATGCGGAACATGAAAAACATGAATTAAAGAATAATTGATGAAACTGCTTGACGGTAGGCTGGTGGCAGACCAGATTAAAATTGAAATTGCCAAAGAGGTTAAAGAAGAATACATCGACAAAGGGATTGATCCGCCGCATATTGCTGCGGTACTGGTAGGAGAGGACCCCGCGAGCATGACATATGTTGCGGCAAAGGAAAAGGCCTGTCACGAAGTGGGTTTTGTATCGTCGGTTTATCGTTACCCGTCAAATATCACCCAGGAAAAACTGCTCGAAGTTGTCGATTTTCTGAATGCGGACAATGACATCAATGGTTTTATCGTGCAACTGCCTTTGCCACCTCATATCGGGGAGCAAACCATAATCGAGCGGATTGATCCTGCAAAGGATATTGACGGCTTCCACCCGGTGAATATCGGGAAAATGGTGCTGAACCTGCCGTGCTTTTTGCCAGCCACCCCGTTTGGGATCATTACCCTGCTTGACAGGTATAAAATTGAGACAGCCGGAAAGAACGTCGTGGTGCTTGGCCGCAGCCACATCGTTGGAACCCCGGTCAGTATCCTTTTATCACGAAAATCTGATCGTGGGAATGCCACCGTGACACTTTGCCATAGTTTTTCACGCGACATACCGGCCATTGCTGCAAAAGCAGACATCCTCATTGTGGCTATGGGCAAGCAGGGATTCGTCACGGCAGACATGGTCAAGCAGGATGCCGTGGTTGTGGATGTGGGGGTTCACAGGATTCCTGCTCCGGAAACCAAATCGGGTTTCAGACTGAAGGGTGATGTAGACTTTGACCGTGTTTCGCGTAAATGCAGTTATATCACACCTGTTCCCGGCGGAGTGGGGCCCATGACAATCGTATCCTTGCTTCAGAACACCCTGAAAGCAGCGAAGAAGGAGGCAATCTGATTCTTTCCGACCCATCGGCTGAGGTCTTGTTGCAACAGGGAATAGTTCTTCCTGTCATGGAAGAGTTCTACACACTGCAGGGGGAAGGGTTCAACACCGGCAAAGCGGCATATTTCATCAGGGTGGGAGGTTGCGATGTCGGCTGTAAATGGTGCGATGTTAAGGAATCATGGAATGCAGCAGATTTCCCCCCGGTTTCTACTGACATCGTTGTGGAGCATGCTTCTAAATACCCCGCCAATGCAATTGTAGTTACGGGTGGTGAACCTCTTCTATACAACATGGACTACCTGTGCCATGAATTGCATAAAAGAAAAATTCAGATATTCCTGGAAACATCGGGCTCACAGCCTTTAAGCGGCGAATGGGACTGGATTTGTGTTTCGCCCAAGAAAGACGCGCCACCTTTACCGGAGGTTGCGTTTCGGGCGAATGAACTTAAGGTTATCATTCAGGATGACACAGACTTTCAGTGGGGAGAAGAAAATTCGCTTCTTGTGGACTCTTCCTGTATTCTTTACTTTCAGCCAGAATGGAGCAGGCGGGAAGCAATGATGCCCACTATTGTTCGTTATATACAGGAGAATCCGAAATGGAGAATCTCTTTGCAGAGCCATAAATACATGCACATCCCATGATTTCCGCGCGATTATTCCTGGTTTTGTTCATGGTGCATTGTTCGATGTTCACTGCCTTCAGCCAGCGACAGCAGTTATCAACCCAGAACAAAAAAGCTGAAAAATATTTTTATTTCGCATTGGATTCTTTCCAGGCAAAACTCAGCGACAAGGCAATCACAGAGGCCAGGAAGGCTATCGATCAGGATCCCGGATTCACAGAAGCCTATATTCTCCTTGGAGATATTTATTCAGATGTTCAGCAGTATGATAAGGCGATAGAGGCATATCAATCGGCACTGAAAACAAATAATCCTTTTTCTCCGAATCTTTATTATATACTGGCTAACATGCAGTTAAATACGGGCAGGTATGGAGATGCCCGGTTGAATTTTCAGCGGCTGCTTGAATTTGAAGGAATTCCGGAAACTAAAAAACAACAAACCGAACGGAAAATCGAGGCCTGTAACTTCGCCCTGCAATGCGTTGCGAATCCCGTTCCTTTCTCCCCCGAAAACATCGGGGACAGCATCAACACACGGTTTGACGAATACATCAATGCCATCACACCGGATGATGAACGGCTCTTTTTTACACGCAAAAATCCCCGCGACGCCCAGACAATCGATCAAACCCAGGAATTTGAAGAAGAATTCTATGTTGCTCGCCATACCGATTCCTCCTGGCGGCGGGCATTAAACCTCGGCCCGCCGATAAACACACACGGGAATGAAGGGGCCCTGGCCATCTCCCCGGACGGAAAATATATCTTTTTCGCAGCCTGTAACCGTGATGACGGACTGGGCAGCTGCGACATTTACTGGACCCGAAAATCGGGGAAAGACTGGTCGGAACCTGAAAACCTCGGATCGGTCGTAAATTCACCCCAGTGGGATTCACAACCGACATTTTCATCTGACGGAAAAACGCTCTATTTCGCGAGCAAACGCAAGGGAGGAAAGGGAAGTTCAGACATCTGGAAAACCGAACTCCAGGCAGACGAGCAATGGAGTGTTCCTGAAAATCTTGGAGATTCGGTTAATACCCGGGCTGAAGAGATGGCGCCATTCATCCACCCGGACGATCAAACCCTTTATTTCTCATCCAGGGGGCATCCGGGGCTCGGCGGTTTCGACCTCTATTTTACCCGCAAAGGGTTGAACGGGGAGTGGCACAAGCCGGTGAACCTTGGATATCCCATCAATACACATGCCGATGAATTGACACTTGTTGTCAGTGCAAAAGGCGATTTAGCATACATTTCGTCCGACATCCCGGGTGGAAAAGGTCGCCAGGACATTTATCAGTTTCCCTTATATAAAGAAGCACGCCCGTTACTGACGACCTATTTCAAGGGAATCGTGTATGATGTTGAAACAAATGAGAAACTGGATGCCCGTTTCGAACTGATTGACCTGGCAACGTCAAAAACATGCGCCCAGGCCTGGTCGGACAAAACCACAGGTGGTTTTTTGCTGGTGCTGCCGACGGAAAAAAACTATGCCCTGAATGTTTCCCGGGATGGTTACCTGTTCTATTCTGATAATTTTTTTTTAACAGGAACAAATTCGAAGAGTAAACCATTCATTAAAAATATCCCGCTGAAACCCATCAGAATAGGGGAGGCGGTGATTTTAAAAAACATTTTCTTCGATACAGATCAATTTGTCTTAAAAAATGAGTCTCTGGCAGAACTGCAGAAATTATTGGAATTGCTCAGGAAGAATCCGAGATTAAAAATTGCGATTAACGGGCATACCGATAACATCGGGACCGCGGAACACAATCTTGATCTGTCGAGAAACAGGGCCAATGCGGTTTATGAATTCCTGGTGCAGCATGACATCAGCAAAATCCGGTTGTCATTTGCCGGTTTTGGGTTTAGCCAGCCGATCGATCTCAACACTACGGAACAGGGCCGTGCAAATAACCGGCGTACTGAATTTAAAGTGGTGGGTAATTAAATATATATTCGTACCTTTGCACCCCTTAAAATCCCGCATTGTTACATGATTAATATTACTTTACCCGATAATTCGGTTCGCCAATATCCTGAGGGAGTTACAGGTGTCGAAATAGCTAAAAGCATCAGCGAGGGACTTGCCCGTAATGTCCTTTCGATCCAGGTTGATGATGAGATATGGGATGCAACACGCTCAATTTCAGTTGATGCAAAAATCAGATTGCTCACATGGAGTGATCCTGAAGGAAAGTCCACCATGTGGCATTCCTCCGCCCACCTGATGGCTGAGGCCATTGAATTGCTCTATCCCGGCGTAAAATTTGGCATCGGACCTGACATTGAAAACGGGTTTTATTACGACATTGATTTTGGAAATCAGCCGATTTCTTCGGATGATTTTACAAAAATTGAGAAGAAAATTCTTGAACTGGCCCGGGAAAAGCAGAATTTCACCAGGAAAGATGTTTCCAAATCCGAAGCTTTAAGTTATTTCACAACCAAAGGCGACGAATATAAACTGGAACTGATCGATGGCCTGGCGGACGGGCAGATCACTTTTTATGAATCGGGAAAATTTACCGATCTGTGCCGCGGACCTCACATCCCCGACACTAGTTTCATCAAGGCGATAAAACTGCTTAGCATTGCCGGTGCCTACTGGAGAGGCGATGAAAAGCGGAAACAGCTGACCCGCATTTATGGTATCACGTTCCCGAAGCAGAAGGAACTTGATGATTATCTTGTTTTCCTGGAAGAAGCAAAAAAACGTGATCACCGGAAATTGGGCAAGGAACTTGAACTTTTTGCATTCTCGCAAAAGGTTGGTCTTGGCCTTCCGTTGTGGCTCCCGCGCGGTGCTGCACTGCGTGAGCGTCTTGAGATGTTCCTGAAAAAGGTGCAAAAAAAAGCAGGTTATGAGCAGGTGATGTGTCCGCATATCGGAAACGTCGAATTATATAAGACTTCCGGGCACTACCAGAAATATGGAGAGAGTTCTTTCAGGCCCATCTCAACACCGGTTGAAGGCGAAGAATTCTTTTTAAAGCCGATGAACTGCCCTCATCATTGTGAGATATACAAGGTGAAGCCCAGGTCTTACCGCGACCTGCCTGTGCGGATTGCCGAATTCGGCACCGTATACCGGTATGAACAAAGCGGTGAATTGCATGGGTTGACCCGTGTCCGCGGGTTTACGCAGGATGATGCACACATTTTCTGCACCCCAGAGCAGGTTAAGGATGAATTCAAGGGAGTGATGGACATCGTAATGCTGATTTTCAGAGCCCTTGATTTTAAGGAGTTTATTGTCCAGATTTCATTGCGCGACCCCGAAAATAAGGAGAAATACATCGGATCAGATGAAAACTGGGAAAAGGCCGAACGGGCCATCATGGAGGTTGCCGAGGAGCGTGGACTGAATACGGTCATTGAACTCGGGGAGGCCGCATTTTACGGGCCCAAGATGGACTTCATGGTGAAGGATGCTCTTGGAAGAAAATGGCAGCTTGGAACGATCCAGGTTGATTATAATTTACCGGAACGATTTGAACTGGAATACATTGGCAATGACAATCAAAAGCACAGGCCGGTAATGATCCATCGGGCGCCCTTCGGATCCATGGAGCGTTTTGTTGCTGTATTGTTAGAGCACACCGCCGGTAATTTTCCCTTGTGGCTCACTCCCGATCAGGCTATTGTGTTGCCAATCAGTGAGAAATACCAGGAATATGCAAAAAAAGTTTTTAATTTGCTAAATAATTCCGAAATTCGCACCCTGATTGACGACCGGAACGAAAAAGCCGGCAAAAAGATCAGGGATGCCGAGTTGATGAAAATTCCATTTATGCTCGTTGTGGGTGAACGTGAAGAGAGTGAGGGAACTGTATCTGTTCGCAGGCATGGACAGGGAGACCTCGGACCACAAAAGATCGAAGATTTCATCAGGCTTGTGGAAGAAGAAATGAAAAAAGAAATTGGCGAAATAAGCTGATATACAGCATAGTATTCATTAATCATTGGAGGAAATACAATAGTAACACAATTCAGCGGCCCGAGGCGATATCCTAAACCGGGAAAGAAAGAAGAACCTTATAACATCAACCAATGGATCAAGGCTCCGGTTGTACGTGTTGTCGGTGAGAACATTGAACCCGGCATTTATAACATTCGTGAAGCCTTGAACATTGCCGAAGTGAAAGGTCTTGACCTTGTCGAAATATCACCCACTGCAAATCCTCCCGTTTGCAAGGTGATTGACTACAAAAAGTTTCTTTACGAGCTTAAAAAGAAGCAGAAAGAGATGAAGGCCAAAACCGCGAAAATAATTGTGAAAGAAATCCGGCTCGGTCCGAACACCGATGAGCATGATTTCAATTTCAAACTGAATCATGCTATAAAATTTTTAAAGGAGGGAGCAAAAGTCAAGGTCGATGTTTTTTTCAAAGGTCGTTCAATCATTTATAAGGAACAGGGAGAACTGATCCTTCTGAAATTTGCCCAGCTGCTTGTGGATGTTGGTAAGATCGAGCAAATGCCACGCCTTGAAGGAAAACGGATGATAATGATCATTACGCCTAAAAAATAAGTAATGACGCACTACAGTGCGTCGATACCTGATACTGCAATCAAACTTTAAACAAATATCTAATCATCAATTCAATAAATCAATAATTCAACAAAAAGGTAACATGCCAAAAATGAAGACCAAATCCGGCGCCAAGAAAAGATTCGCTCTTACGGGTACCGGTAAAATCAAACGGAAGCATGCTTACAAAAGCCACATCCTGACAAAGAAGAGCACCAAGCGGAAACGTAATCTTACGTACTCCACCACGGTTCACAAGTCGGATGAAGCCAATGTAAAGGAGATGCTCCAGGGTTAATAATTCATTGTTTAACTTGTGATTAGCTTCAAAAGATTCCCGGTTCGGGAGCGCTAACGCAAAAAATCAGAAAACATGCCAAGATCAGTAAATTCAGTCGCCTCGAGAGAGAGAAGGAAAAAAATCCTGAAACGGGCCAAAGGACAATTCGGAAGAAGAAAGAATGTCCTTACCGTTGCGAAAAATTCAGTAGAAAAGGGTTTGAGCTATGCTTACCGTGACCGCCGTACGAAGAAACGGAATTTCCGCGGACTATGGATCACCCGTATCAATGCCGGCGTAAGGCAATATGGAATGTCCTATTCCGTATTCATTGGAAAACTTGCTGAGAAAAATATCACGCTCAACAGGAAAACCCTTGCCGATTTAGCGATGAACAACCCGGAAGCTTTTAAAGCCGTAGTGGACGAACTCAACAGCTAGAATATTTGAGTGAATTTTTTGAAAAATCCGTTCTGTTTGTTCAGGGCGGATTTTTTTTATGGCTTACGGATGTATTTTATATAATTTTCAATGAACCCTTCGACTTTATCCGCAGGGAGCCGCTTTGCAATGATCTCTTTTTTCTCGTTTAACAGATAGATCACCGGGGTGGAGATGATGTCGTATTGATCATGATAATCCCCGGTCAGTGTTCTTGGTCCGTCAACATTAATCCAGTTCATCTTCTTTTTCCGTATTGAATTCTTCCATTTCACAAGGGAAGTGTCCGAACAGATTGCGAAGACTTCCACCCCGTATTTGTCCTTATCCTTATCATAAAACTCCTTGATGACAGGGATCTCCTTTTCGCAATGCCCGCAATCGGGATCCCAGAAAAGCAGCAATAAAAAGTTTGCGGTGACGGAATGCATTGAAACAATTTTGTTGTTTGTATCAAGCATGATCATGTTGGGAGCAACCTGGCCGATAAGCAGGGGACGAATTTTATTTGCTTTCTTGATGATGTTGTCATTTACGGTTTTTGTGATCCACGTGGTTTGCCCTGTAACGTAATAGGTGTCAACGAGGTGCACGAATATTTTATCAAATCCCATGAATTCGGGATTTTCATAGCGGTAGGTCGAAAACCAGACAAGATATTTAAACATTTCCGGGTTGGAGCGTGTTTTTTCGATCATGGCGTCAACTTCCCGGATGATGGTATCTGGATTCTGTATAACGACATTGTCAAAATACTTTTTCAACTTGTTGTGAAATACCGGTGTTCTCAGCAGTCGGTCGTCGGTAAAATCAGACCCATCCCAGAAATGTGCTTTGTAATAGCGGTAACCAAAGGTTGAATCTTTTCTTCCGTTTGAAAGGACAGGTGGTTCAGGAACTTCCGGCTCTTTCATGGCATTGATCATAAAAGCCGTAAAAGAATCGGGGTACTTCGCGACGATGCCGAGTTTATAGGCAATCAACTCTTTGTTAATGGCTTCGATCTGCCCGGAATAAGGCTTAAGTGAATCTTTCTGGTCGGCTGCAAGTTTAGCCTTTTTGTCAATCTCCTGGATCAGGTCATATTTGGCCTTGTTGTCCCTGAGATATTTGTAAAACAAATCATTTTCGGGCGAATCTTTGATAATCATTGTATTAACTGGATCACTTACCGATGTTTCCATCGAAAATTTATGATCGTTGTTAATTACGAAGTCAAAATAGACCTTGTCCGTCAGCACCAGGACATATAATCCTTTTGGCAGGTCATCAGGAGCCTTGTAAGTGCATTTCCCGGAGCCGTCCACTTTCAGGGTATCCTTGATATACGTACCGTTGCTGTAATAATAAGCGACCAGGCATGTTGTGTCTTTTATTCCGTGGACTTTAAATTTTATGGTATACCCGCTCAGCCCGAAAGCGGGGGAAAGCAAGCCTGTCAAGAAACTCAGATAAAGGGCGATGCGCAGTTTTAACATAATGCTTTTTTAACTTACAAATGTTCGTGAAATGATTCTATTTTCCTGGTGACCCGCCGATACGATCAGCAAGATCAACACCATCCAGCCATAAACGGACAGGCCCCATCGTTCCTTCCGGTTGATTAAAATGTAATTCATGGTTGATTTACACATTAAGATAAATCCGAAATGTGTTCTTTGCGCAACAGGTCGTTGACCGTTTTCACGGGATTGAAGGTGATGATCGGCACTTCCATGAAAATTGTGATCCAGTTAGCCATTGCCCCGTTCCAAAGTCCCGGCAGTTCCTGTGCTTTCAATGTTTTGCCTCCGCTGGATTTCAATGAAATGAACCCGGTTTGTTCATCAACGAATTCTTTCAGATCAAAGGGTTGTCCCCTGAAATCTTTGGTGCTGCACACCAGGTCGACCGGGTTAAAATGGGTGGACCGGCTGGCGATTGCCTTTTGAGACGGATTGTTCAAATCGATCTGGGAAGATTCGACGATTTGCAGGGAGAGTTTTTGATCGTCTCCCAATACCCAGAACGGACCACCGCCCGGCTCTCCTTCATTTTTAACCATGCCGCACACGCGAACCGGCCTGTTTAAATTTTTCAGCAGGAATTCTGCCTGGTCATTCAATGGAGCATCTTTGAATGCCTGCGGAAAATCCATGAATAAATTTTCCCTTGCAAATTTCACCATCGCGTCAATTTCTCCAGGACCCGCTTGTTTTTCATGGAGTAAAACCAGGAAGTCGGAAATTGTTTCCTTAAGATGTACAAGATACCCGCCCAACAGCTTTTTATTTTCGATCGTGAAACTTTTCAGACGATCGGGAACAATGTTGTCAATGTTTTTAACAAAGATAAGATCTGCATCGATCTCGTTCAGATTTTCAAGCAGAGCACCGTGCCCGCCTGGTCTGAAGAGGAGAGAACCATCGCCGGTACGGATTGGCTGATTGTTTTCGTCAACGGCAATTGTATCTGTTGATGGTTTCTGAATTGAATAGGAAATATTGAATTCAACACCAAATGCTGACTCATAGGCGTCCCTGACACTTGCAAAAAGTTCAGTGAATTTCTCCTGGTGTTCCGGTGAAATGGTGAAATGTATGCGGGCCACGTTGGAGAAATCTTTCGTATATACTGCTGCTTCAACCAGGTGCTCTTCCGCGGCGGTCCTGGAACCTTCCGTGTATTGATGAAATTTCAGCAGGGCTTTCGGTAAATTTGAATAATTGAGCCCGTCCGCGGATAAAATGCCATCTATAATGGCCGCATAATCCATGGCTGCCATGAGATGGTCGAGTGATTTTCCTTGTTTACCGATAAGTGCGGACAAGTCGTTATAAAAAGCAATTTGATGCAGGTGGGTTACCAGGTAGGAAACCGAATTAAACCCCTGGTCTTTGTTCAAAAGAGCCTTGCCTGCTTCATCCTGCGAATATTGGTCCCTGAATTCGAAAAGGTGCTTGAACATCCTGCTTGCAGCGCCGGAGGCAGGTACAAATTTTACAACTTTCAGTTGTGGCAGTTTTTTTTCAAAATGATCTTCGAATTTTTTTTGTTGCCCGATGTCGAATTTCACGATGCCATCACCGTCAATGGCAGGTCTGGCGAGGCATATGAACGGAAATCCCTTTATAAAATGATCGATTTGCCTGTTGATCGCATGAAGTTCCGATCCCTTATCTTCAATTTGCTGCAGATCCTGTTCGGTGAACATAAATTGCTTTTTATTAACTTTAGGCAAATTTACCAAAAAATGAAAAAGACTGCGATTATTTTACTCCTGTGTTGGGTTTCTATCTGCGTAACTGCACAAATCGCCCCGCAAAAATATTTTATTGAATTCATGGATAAAACAAATTCTCCATATTCAATTTCGCGTCCCAATGAATTTCTCTCATTACGTGCGATCGAACGAAGGCAAAAGCAGGGGGTCGCCATCGGGCAGGACGATATTCCGGTCAATCAAACCTATGTGGAACGAGTGAGATCGTATGGGGTAAATGTCCTCACAAGATCGAAATGGTTTAACGGCATTACAATTTATTGTTTAAATCCGACCATTGTTGACACAATTTTACGGCTTCCATTTGTAAAACGGATCATTAAAGATAAATCAATAAATTCTATATATAGTTCAAATTCAGGTGATAAATTCAGTTTAAATGAAGCTTCACTTAATGATAATCACATTCCTGGATTTACGGGTAAATCGAATTACAGCGGTAACCCGGCATACGACTACGGTCCATCCTACAATCAAATTCACATGCTGAAGGGTGACAGTTTGCACAAACTTGGCTACAAGGGTGAGGGGATGATTATTGCGATACTGGATGCCGGTTTTTACAGGGCTGACATCCTGGCGGCATTTGATAGTTTAAGGCATAATAATCAGATACTTGGCACCAGGGATTTTGTTACACCCGGGAATAATGTTTACAACGAATATGAACATGGTATGGAGGTGCTTTCCTGCATGGGCGGCAACATTCCGGGGCAGATTGTAGGCACGGCGCCCAAAGCGGGTTACTGGCTGCTGCGTTCGGAGGATAAGAATTCTGAATATCTCATTGAAGAGTATAATTGGGTTGCAGCGGCTGAATTTGCAGACAGCGCTGGTGCCGATGTCATCAATTCGTCCCTCGGATACACTGAATTTAATGAAGTTACGCAGAATCACACATGCCAGGAGATGAACGGCAACACCACTCCTGTTACCCGTGGGGCAAATATTGCATCCGGCAAGGGAATGCTGGTTGTAAACAGTGCCGGAAATTCGGGGGCCTCGGCATGGCAATGCATCAGTGCTCCGGCAGATGGCTTCAATGTCCTGGCTGTGGCAGCGGTTGATTCCAACGGCATCCGGGCGGGGTTCAGTTCAATAGGAGAGTCCACCCGGCGGATCAAGCCAAATGTTGCCGCAATGGGCAAAGGTGCAGTGGTGTATTCTCCCGCCGGAACTGTTATATACAACAACGGCACATCGTTTTCGTCACCGATCATGGCCGGCCTTGCAGCATGCCTGTGGCAGGCTTTACCGTCATGGAACAACCAGGCCATCCTGCGTGCCATTGAACTCAGCGGGAACCAGGTTTCTCACCCGGATTCCCTGCTTGGATATGGCATTCCCGATTTTATTAAAGCCTTTCAGCATGTCAATGTTGACAATATCGATAATGAATCTGCCGTCAATATTTATCCGAATCCTTTTAATGAAGCGTTTTCCCTATCCTTCCATTCGGATCTTGCCCGGCAATTCGATCTGTATATGCTCAACAGCCTGTGCCAGGTAGTCTATTCTGCTCACAACCAGAAAGCAAGGATAGGGGACAACCTTGTTACCTTTCCGAATATGGCAGCGCTGCCGAACGGAAATTATATCATCAGGCTGACAGGAAACAGCATCTTTGTAAATTCAAAAGTCATCAAGTTAAGCAAATGACAATTAAAACATGTTTACATATGTAATTACAAATGTAAACAAGGTAAAACTCCGCTGATGCAATAAATTCCTCATGCCTGAAGGTGTCTGAATTCTTCATATAAACAATCTCCAACAGATATATTTATCAGTAAATTAAAACTATATCTATTATCCTCAACTGGCAGGATCGTTGTTGAATAGCATACGGATTATTAACATGCTGCCAGCCAACAACTCCTTGACTATTATTCATTTGCCTCACATCGTTATGTATACAAATGTAAATTACAATATTAAACTTGGAATTGCTAATTCATATAGTAATCATATATTACTAAATAACAGTATTTTATACTATATAAATGAAGTGATAGATTAAGAGAATGTTTTTTTTAGTATCCGGAACCTAAATTCCCAGGTTTTCGTTACTTTTGTAAAAAGCTATGAAATGGTTGACAGGATACTGGAGTTACTAAAGGAAAAAAATTTAACTCCTTCCCAGTTTGCAGACGAAATCGGGATACAGCGGTCCGGGATGTCACACCTGGTCTCAGGACGCAACAAACCAAGCCTGGAGTTTATAATGAAGGTTTTGAAACGTTTTCCCGATGTAAGGCCGGAATATCTTCTGTACGGCACTTCCGGGATGCTGGATGAAACGGAGGATAATCAGGGGCAGGAAAACATAGTTGCTCCCAAATCCGCACCGGATTTATTCGATCAGCCCGGGAGGGTTGAAATAAAATCCGAGCCCAGACCGGTACGGCAGGTCAAACCAGGGGGATTCGGGAAAAAAATTGAAAAAATCGTAGTTTTTTACGATGATAAAACTTTCAGGGAATACCAGCCTGAATAGGAATATCAGTCTCTTTCCAGGGATGAAAAGAAAAATCCAGCCTCACGTTCGGCATTCTCATCGCTGTCAGATCCGTGTACTGCGTTCTCACTCAGGTTTTTACCATAGAGTTTCCGGATTGTTCCCTCTTCCGCCTTTGCGGGATCGGTTGCACCAATAAATTTCCTGAAAGACTCAACGGCATTGTCTTTTTCAAGAATTGCAGCGATGATGGGGTCGGAGGACATGAAATCCGTTAATTCTCCGTAAAATGGTCTTTCCTTGTGTATTTCATAAAACATACAGGCCTGTTCCTTACTTAAGGATACTTTTTTTAACGCCTTTATTTTATAGCCGCCCTCTTCGAATTTAGCTATGATATTTCCTGAATACCCGGCCTGGAAGGCGGATGGTTTAATCATGGTGAAGGTAATTTTTCCTGACATGGTGCAATTTGGTTTTTGAGCAACAAAATTACGATTATATTCTAATTATCCTTAATTTTGCACCCTTCAAACCCCGAACTATTTGGAAAACACTGATTTTAAGTTCATTTCAGAAAAGATTTCACGCCCTTTGCGGATATTGGTTACCACTCATTCCAACCCCGACGGGGATGCGATCGGATCGAGTCTTGCCCTTGCAGCCTATTTAAAAAAGAAAAATCATTTGGTACAGGTGATGGTCCCGGATCCTTTCCCGGATTTCCTGGCTTGGATGACGGGCTGCGAGGAGATCCTGGTTTTTTCGCTGGACCGGAACAGGTGCATCGATGCGATCGATCAGGCAGAAATGATTGTTGCGGCCGATTATAACAATTTTGGACGGTTGAATGATGCTGCTCCGCTGGTTCGCCAGTCTGGAGCGGTTAAAGTGCTCATCGATCATCATTTGAATCCATCTGCCGAATTTGATTTTAAAATATCCATTTCAAAGATATCGTCCACTTCAGAGCTGGTTTACAACTTTATTGAGAAGATGGGAGACCTGCATCTACTCGACAAAGGCATTGCCGAATGTATTTATGCCGGGATTATCACGGATACGGGTTCTCTCAGCTATTCCTGCAATTATGTCAAAACATACCAGATCATGGCTGAACTGTTCAGGATCGGGATTGACGGAGAGCATTTGCACCGCCTGATTTACGACACCTATTCAGAAAGCAGGCTTCGATTGCTGGGATATTCGATCAGTGACCAACTCGAGGTACTTACTGAATATCACACGGCATTCATCACATTATCAAAGGAAGACCTGGAAAGGTTTAATCATCAGATTGGTGATACAGAAGGCATTGTAAATTATGCACTTTCCATAAAAGACATTAATCTTGCCGCATTGTTCATGGAGCGTGACGGCATTGTGAAAGCTTCTTTCCGTTCAAAGGGTACTTTTGCTGTGAACGAACTTGCAGCAAAATACTTTCAGGGAGGTGGACACCGCAATGCGGCCGGAGCAAATTGTACGACATCCCTGGAGGAAACCGTACTGAAATTCAGGCAGATTTTGCCACTGTATCAAACAATGCTTAAATCTGTCTATTGATTTGAAAACCATCGCGGTAATTGGTTTTAATGCATTTACATGGACGTTATTGTTGCTTTCAATCGTACTGGCGGTTTCATGTACTGAAGCAAAAAAGGACAAATTCCCTGAACACAAGGCAGATGAACGTTCCACAGCAGATTCTGTGGTTGACCTTAACAGGAGGGTTGTTGAGTCTGAAATCCAGGAGATTGACGATTATATCCGGCGTTATCAATGGGAAATGATGAAAACCCAAACAGGACTTCGTTACATGATCTATCAAAAAGGATCCGGGCCGGTTGTATCTCAGGGAAGTATTGTTTCCATTAAATATAGAGTTAACCTGCTGAATGGCGACCTGGTCTTCCGGACTGACCCGGCGAAGCTTTTTTCTTTTCAAACGGGAAAACGGGATGTGGTGAGCGGACTTGAAGAGGGTGTCATGCTGATGAAGAAAGGTGACCACGCAAAGCTGATTGTGCCTTCGCACCTTGCTTTTGGCCTTCTGGGCGACCTTGGAAAGGTACCATCCAGGGCGGTACTTGTATATGATGTTGAACTTTGTGAGATAAATCAGGTAAAAAAATGATCTCCTTATCTCACGATTACCAGGACTTTACTATCTTTGCCGGTCAAATAAACATAAGGTCTTCAATTTAAATTAAAAGTAAGTCATATAGCTAATAATCAGAATTGTAGCGGACGTTAATAAAAAATATTTCAGTTCAACGATTATAAACCAAAATTTTTAAAAGACACAGTATGAAAAAAATGTTTGTAAATCCATTGGTCATTGTGATGTTGGTTGCTTTGACAATGCTTGCCTGTTCAGCAAAATATCCCGGTTATGATAAATCAGCAACAGGCCTGTATTATAAGTTATATAAAGTTAGCAAGGACACTGTTAAAGCAAAACTCGGAGATTGGGTTTCTTTAAATATGCGCTACAGCTATAAGGATTCTACGCTTTTTAACAGCAAAACAGCCATGGGAACCCCGGTACGTTTTCAGTTGCCGGTATCGGAATTCAAGGGTGACATTTATGAAGGAATCCGGATGCTTTCACCAGGAGACAGCGCCGATTTTATAATCAATGCTGATTCTTTGTTTACAAAAACATTCCGCCAGCCAAAACGGCCTCCGTTTGTTGACTCAAACAGCGTGGTTCATTTTTATATCACCATGCTCTCCATTGATACTCCCGGCACAATGATTAAGAAGGAAGAAGACGCGCTGAAGAGCTACATTGAAGCAAAGAAAATTACAGTTGCTCCTGCACCATCGGGCTTATACTACATCGAAACACTGGCCGGCAAGGGCACCAAAATAGATACCGGAGTATGGGTAAAAACACATTTTAAAGTATCCCTCATTGACGGCAAGCAGATTTTTTCAACAAAAGAGCGCGGAGAGCCGATGGAATTTGAATTCGGGAAAAAATTTGACACTCCCGGTTTTGAAGAAGGTATTTCAAAAATGCTAAAGGGTGGTACAGCGACCTTTGTTGTTCCTTCAAAAATAGCTTTTGGTGAAACAGGCCGTGGTGCCATGGTTCCTCCTTATTCCACTGTTGTTTATGATGTGGAGATTGTTGATATTCAGTCAAAGGCCGATCATGATAAAATACAGGCTGACAAGAAAAAGACCGAGAGCGTTAAACTGGAAACCAATAAAAAACAGGAAGGGGATCTTATGAAAAAATATTTGGCTGAACACAAAATTACGACAAAACCTACTGCCACCGGGTTGATCTATATTGAGAAGGTAAAAGGAACAGGCGCAAAGGCTGCTGCAGGCAAAAAAGTTAAAGTGCACTATACCGGCACACTTCTTAACGGAACCAAATTTGATTCTTCACGCGATCGTAAAGAGCCGTTCGAATTTGTCCTTGGCCAGGGCCAGGTTATCAAAGGATGGGACGAAGGCATCGCCATGATGAATGTTGGTGGAAAAGCCATGCTGGTAATTCCTTCAAATATTGCATACGGAGAGCGTGATATGGGCCAGATCCCGCCATATTCCACACTCGTGTTCGATGTCGAACTGATGGACGTAAAATAAACACGAAGTTTTTTAATGGAAAGGCTGATTGCGCAAGTGATCAGCCTTTTTTCATATTACCCGGCTACTGTTTCCCAAGCATTTCCTGAAGTGCCTTCAGTTCGTCCCTTAACCTTGCAGCTTCCAGAAAATCAAGGCTTTTCACAGCATCCTCCATGGCTTTCCTGTTCCGGGAAATGAGTTTTTGCAATTTATCCTTAGACAGGTATTGGATCAGCGGGTCAGCTGCCACGTCAATTTTTTCATTTTCGTAATAGGGGACAGGCTGTGGTTTGTTTCCGTCGGCAACCGCAGTCTGCCCCAGGATGTCATGTGTGCTTTTAACGATCTGGGTGGGTGTGATGTTGTTTAGTGTGTTGTAGGCAATTTGTTTTTCCCGGCGGCGGTTTGTTTCAGCCATCATACGTTTCATGGAATCTGTAATCTTATCCGCATACATGATGACCCTGCTGTTGATATTCCTGGCTGCGCGTCCCGCAGTCTGAGTCAGCGATCTCTCAGAACGCAGGAATCCCTCTTTATCTGCATCAAGGATTGCAACAAGGGAGACCTCGGGCAGATCCAATCCTTCACGAAGGAGGTTGACACCGATCAGCACATCAAAAACGCCAAGTCTCAGGTCGCGAAGGATTTCAACGCGTTCCAGCGTATCCACATCGGCATGGATATAACGGCAGCGGATATCAATTTTCGAAAAATAGCCGGTAAGTTCTTCAGCCATCCGCTTGGTTAGCGTGGTAACCAGTATTCGTTCCCGTTTATTGATGCGCAGGTTGATCTCATCGAGCAGGTCATCGATTTGCCTCAGACTGGGCCTCACTTCAACAAAAGGATCCAGCAAGCCGGTGGGGCGTATTACCTGCTCCACAACGATGCCTTCGCATTTCTGAAGTTCAAAGTCAGCCGGTGTGGCGCTGACATATATCGTCTGACTGACCAGGGATTCGAATTCCTCAAATTTCAGCGGCCGGTTATCCATGGCAGACGGCAGCCTGAAGCCATATTCGACAAGTGTTTGCTTGCGGGAACGGTCTCCGCCGAACATGGCCCTGATCTGCGGAATGCTGACATGGCTTTCATCGATGACCATCAGGAAATCATCGGGAAAAAAGTCTATAAGGCAGAAGGGTCTTGATCCCGATGACCGTCCGTCAAAATATCTCGAATAATTTTCAATTCCGGAACAATACCCCAGTTCCCGCATCATTTCAATATCATAGCTGACCCGGTCTTCAAGCCGTTTGGCCTCAAGATCTTTACCGTTTTCCCTGAAATAAGCACATTGCCTGATCAGGTCGTCCTGAATATCAACCAGCGCTACACGCATCTTATCCTGGGATGTCACAAAGATGTTTGCAGGGTAAAGCGTCATCTGCTCCATTGCTTCAATCCTGCGGCCCGTAATAGGATCAAACGATTCAATGCTTTCCACTTCATTGCCCATGAATATGACCCGGTAGGCAATGTCGGCATAAGCAGGAAAAATATCGATGGAATCACCTTTTACACGGAATTTCCCCCGCACAAACTCTGTCTCGGTTCTGGAGTAAAGACTGTTCACAAGGGAATTCAACAGCTTTTTACGGCCCACCTGGTCACCATGCTGGAGCCGGATGATATTTTCACTGAAATCGTCAGGGTTCCCGATTCCGTAAATACACGAAACCGATGAAACCACGATGATATCCCGGCGCCCGGAGAGAAGGGCCGAGGAAGCGCTCAGCCTTAGTTTCTCTATTTCCTCATTGATTGACAGATCTTTTTCAATGTACGTGTTGGTTACCGGGATAAATGCTTCCGGCTGGTAATAATCGTAATATGAAACAAAAAACTCAACCGCGTTTTCCGGAAAGAACTGTTTGAATTCTCCATAAAGCTGCGCCGCAAGCGTTTTATTGTGGCTCAGAACAAGCGTGGGTTTTTGAACGTGCTGAATGACGTTCGCAACAGTAAAAGTCTTCCCGGAACCTGTTACACCCAGCAATACCTGTCCCGGATCCCCGCGATGTATCCCCTCAACGAGCTGCCTGATGGCTTCCGGCTGGTCGCCGGTGGGTTTGAATTCCGATGTCAGGTTAAAATCCAAGGGTGTATGTATTAAGGCAGTTTTACCAGGGTGGCAGTTATCGGGTAATGGTCGGATAATTCTATATTGTAATTCATATACGAAACCGACTTAAGCTTATCAGAGTGAAGAATATAATCAATTCTGAAAGATGGGAATTTTCCTGCGTATGTGCTCTTGAAGAGACCATGGCCACTTTCAATAAATGAGTCAGTAAGCCTTTTTGTCAATTGGTTGTATGCGAAAGAAGAGGGTGTATCGTTGAAGTCACCCGATAAAATTACAGGATATGGACATGAAGCGATATCCCTGGAAAGAATTTGAACCTCTTTTGACCTGAGAATAAATGCTTTCCGAAGCTTCCACATCATCCGCTTCGACCCTTCCTTGATCTGGGTGGTTTCTTCTACATCCGGTTCCGTAAGGTGTGAATAGAAGGTATAATCTTCATTCCCAAAACGTATTGACTCGAGGTGCAGGTTATATACCCTGATGGTATCCCCGTTTATCACGATATCGCTGTAAATGGCATAAAGGCAGCTTTCAGGCAGGTTAAAGGTTCCGAAATTAACAATCGGGAAACGGGAAAAAGTAGCTATTGCATTGATTTTGCGCTTATTGTTAAAGTTCTGGTAATTTTTAAAGGAATAATAATCCAGGTGTATGGAACTTGTAAATTTCGAAAGTGTTTTTGAAAAGTCCTCCCCAATGGCAAAAAACTCCTGTATGCAGATGATGTCCGCATTCTGCGCTGCCAGGAATTCAGTTACTTTACTTTTGGTTCCCTTTTGGGAGCCTGCTATTTGATTTCCATAAAGCGAATGGACATTGTAACTCACGAGTTTAATTTTCGCATAGGGCGGAACGCTGGCATGCGGGAAGCGGACAGGGTAGATCGCCATCAGGTTGTTATATCCTGCAAGAATCGTGACCAATGAAATAAAAGCAAATCGTTTCCAGGCCAGCAGCCAGAATAATACGAATATGAGATTGATGATCAGGAAAATCGGATATGCCAAACCAAAAAAGGCCAGAACCCATAATTTATCCGGGCTGACATAACCGGCAATGTATGATGCAAGCAGGCAGGCTACCGCAATAACATTGAGGACGTATAAAGTGTTTTTCAGAATAGACCGGCCTTTCATCATCAAACCTTGCATATTTCAGCGTTTATTTGAGGTTTTAAAGAGAAATTCCTTTTCATCCTTTGTAAGGCAGTCGTACCCGCCTTTTGAAATCTTTTCCAGGATCTCATCGACCTTTCGCTGGGTATCCCGTTTTTTCAGGTTGTAATCTTCGTCTGAAACCGGCCTGTTGTCATTACCTCCGGGAGCGAAGGAGGAAGGCCTCTTCCGAAATTTATTGAAAATTGATCCCATGAAGCCGGGAGAACTTTTCCAGGCGGATGTCTGTTTTGAAAATCTGTAAAACATGATGTATGCTGCCCCGAATAATGCACCTCCGATATGTGCAAGATGTCCCCCTGCATTTCCCGAAGGTATCATGAAAAAGTCAAACACGAACAGGATGGCGGCAAGATAGATGATTTTCAACTTTCCGAAAAGAAAAAGCTGGATTGAATAATTTGGGACATAGACTGAAATGGCGGTAACGATTGCCATAACTGATGCCGATGCGCCTAAGGCCAATGAAACAGGTATCATGCTGCTGAAAACGGGAAAAACGTTAAATGCGAATACATAGAAAAGCCCGCCGCTGATTCCACCGAGTATGTATATGAGAACCAGCTGCCTTGAAGGAAGAAATTCGGTTAATATCCTGCCAAACCAATATAACCACAGCATGTTGAACAGGATGTGCCAGATATCGAAATGAAGAAACATGTATGTCAGGACAGTCCATGGTTTCTGAATTAAACCCGGAATGCTGGCAGGGATAGCCAATGCGTGCAAAAGGAACGAATCAAGGGTGTCAGGATTGTTGTAAAAGAAAAAAAAGACCTTCAGGGCCTGGATAAGGATCCATACTGCAACATTTACCAGGATCAATACCGACAAGGCGGATCCCTGCCTGAAAAATCTTCTGATTTCCTCAACCGGGTTTTGATTCTGCCTGTAGTTATAGTTCATCATGCCTACAATACCGTTTTTTTCCTCCAGTAGATTATTAAAAAGAACCCGAAGATCATCCCGCCGAGATGCGCAAAATGTGCAACATTATCGCCAGGGTTGTTGGAAATGCCTGAGAAGAGTTCAAGTCCGCCATAGATGATCACAATCCATTTTGCTTTTATCGGAAAAAGAAAATAGACGTATACCAGCATGTTCGGAAACATCATGCCGAAAGCAAGTAAAATTCCGTACACTGCGCCTGAAGCACCAACGGTTGGTACATCCATCTGCAACTTAAGGAGCTGGTTTATATATTCCAGTGACTGGCTCGCATACCCGGGGCTGTTTTTGGCTGTTGACCATTCGCTGATGAAACTCCTGAGCGTTCCTTCCGCTTCATAATACCGGGGATAATGATGCCTGACAAATCCAATGAACCCATCCAGCGACGGATTGGCCGCATAGGTTTGTGCGGCAGTCTGAACCGATGAAATATCGAGCCAGTTCACGAAGGTTTGAATAAATGCTGCACCGATCCCCGTAATTACGTAATACGTCAGGAATCTCTTCGAACCCCATACATTCTCCAGCAAATATCCGAACATCCACAGGGCGAACATGTTCATCACAACATGCGAGATGCTGCCATGTAAAAACATGTAGGAGACAAACTGATAAGGTCTGAATAATTCGGATTGGAAATAGTGAAGGCCAAGGTAGTTTACCAGGTCGATCCCGAATGTTGATTCAAAAGTAACCGTTGCCAGGTAAAATAATCCATTGATAATCAATAAATTTTTGACAACAGGAGGGAGAAGGGTAAACCCGGCAGGGCTGTATTGTTGTGACATAATCGGTTTAAATGTTAAATTTTCTGTTCAGCTCATTGTATGAAACAACCATCATGGTCTGTTTTCCGTCGGGTGAAACACCAGGGGTTTGACATGCAAACAGTGTTTCAATCAACGAGTCAATTTCCTCCTGATGCAATCTTTTCCCGCGTTTCACGGAAAGTTTTTTCGCCAGTGTTTTTGCAAGCAGCTGACGCTCATTCATTTTATGGTCCGGACCCGGTGATTTGAGCGATTCAAGGACCGATTCTATAAACATCCTGACATCCGTCGCCTCCATATTTACTGGAATTGAACGTACGATGTAGCTGCCCTTTCCGAAATGGTCTATTTCGAATCCGAGTTCCCTGAAATAGCTTTGCCATTCCTGGAAAACCTGGGCATCGTCGGGGCTCAGGGTGATGGTCTGAGGAATCAGCTGATGCTGCCCGGGGCTTTCTTCAAGCCGGTTTTCTTCTAAAAACCTTTCGTACAGAACCCTTTCATGGGCATGCTGCTGGTCGATGATGATGATCCCCGATTTGGTATGGGTGACCAGGAATGAGTTTTGAACCTGAATACCTTTTGTACTGCCCTCATTTGCGACTTCTGCAGCATCCCATAACTGGCCGGGTATTTCAACTTCGGTTCCGGGATGTTCGGTTATCCCGGCAGACGGCGGCATGGTTTCATACAAGTCGCGCCAGCCCTGGATCGATGGCGGATTCTTTTGCGGGAATGAGAAACTGGTTTGAGGCTGCGTTTTCTTTTCGAAAGGATTGTAGTCAGGATTTACCGTGATGACAGGTTGTTTTACCGGTTGACTTTCCGGGATATATGGGAAGGTCATGCTTGGTTCCGTTTCAAAATCAAGCGTTGGCGAAAGGCTGAATTTACCGATGGCTTGTTTTACAGCAGCATGAAGGATGGCATAAATGCTCTTGATATCCTGGAAGTTGATTTCGGTTTTAGTCGGATGGATGTTGACATCGATCGTTTGCGGATCCACCTCCATATAGATGTAGTAGGAGGGAACCGAATCATCCGGAATGAGTTCCCTGAAGGCTCCTTCAACAGCATGGTGCAGGTACGGGCTTTTCATGTACCTGCCGTTGGTGAAGAAATACTGTTCACCCCTGCTTTTTTTTGCAAACTCCGGCTTGCCGATAAATCCTGATATATTGACCAGGTCGGTTTGCTGTTCCACCGGGATAAGTCGTTGAGTATAGGAGGTTCCGTACAGGTTGATGATCCGTTGTTTGAGATTTCCCGTGGGAAGTTGAAACTGAATTTTGTCCTGGTTATAAAAAGTAAACGCAATGTCGGGATTTACCAATGCCACGCGAAAGAACTCTTCAATGATGTATTTCAGTTCAAGCGTATTCGATTTGAGAAAATTCCTGCGTGCCGGTACATTGAAAAACAGGTTTTTAACACTCACCGTTGTTCCGTTCTGGCAGTTAACAGGCGACTGCCCTTTAAATTCGGTTCCTTCAACCATGATTGAAGTTCCGATCTCATCTTCATGGCGTTTTGTTTTTAGCTCCACCTGGGCGATGGATGCAATCGAAGCAAGCGCTTCACCACGGAAGCCAAGTGTTCGGATAGCGAGGAGATCGTCAGCTTTCTGGATTTTAGAAGTTGCGTGACGCTCAAAGCACATCCGGGCATCTCTTTCGGACATGCCACATCCGTTATCGGTAACCTGGATAAGGAGTTTTCCCGAATCCTTGATAATCAGTTTAATATCCGTAGCGCCGGCATCGATGGTGTTTTCCAGCAATTCCTTAACGGCGGATGCAGGCCGCTGAACTACTTCTCCGGCAGCAATTTGATTGGCAACCGAATCAGGCAAGAGACGAATAATATCATTCATTCCGGCAAAAATACCCAATAAAATAAAGCACCATTGAATAAATGTTCAATGGTGCAAAACGATTCAGATGAGTCTCAGAAAATTTACCTTTTAAACAAAAAGGCAAGGTGTCATTCTTCAGAATCTGGACTTGTCCAGAACCGGGAACCTCATCTGTACCAGATAAAAGGCTCCATAGAATACCGCACTGAAAAACGTAGTTCCAAGAAGGTCGTTCATAAAGAACGACAAACCATTGGTCGTATCACGGAAAAACATAAGGCCTGCTATGTAACATTCAGCAAGGCCGGCGGAAGTTTGCGGGTAGAACGGACTGGCAATCCAGGATGAAAAGTTTGTTATCAGAAAAAAGATAACAGCTGAAGAAAATGAAGCCAGTACGACGGATCCCACATTTACCTTTTTCCGGATCGCAATACCAATAAGAACCGTGATGGCAAAACTCATATAAACCGCAGGCATATTGGCATGCAGACCAATAACGAGATCGCTTATGAACATCGCGGCGATCGGAATGGCGAAAGCAAATTGCTTTCTGTCGAAATAGGTACCAGCAAAAAGAGCCATGGCTGCAATCGGCGTGAAGTTTGGCCAATGCGGCAGCAGCCTCAACAGGGCTGCAACAAGAATAACTGAGAAAACAACGATAAATCTAGGATTGATAGACTTATATTTCATTAAAATTTTATGTTTAGAATGTTACAAAAATAGTAAATCATTTTAACAAAAGTCAAGTGTTATGAAAAATAGTTTATATTTTTGGCGAACAAGCATTAAACCAATACCTTAAAATGACCATAAACATTCTCTTTTCATTTTTACTGACCACCTGGTTTTTCAATGGATTTTCGCCGATGAAGGATAAAGTCGATTTAATCGTAATAAATGCTACGATTTACACCGCAGATGCTGTTAATTCCAGAGCGCAGGCGATGGCGGTTCAGGATGGAAAAATACTGGCAATCGGTTCAAACAAGACTGTTTCTGACAGATATGATGCCACGAAGGTGCTTGATTTGCAGGGGAAATTTGTCTACCCCGGGTTTATTGACGCACATTGCCATTTTACAGGTTATGCCGTAGGACTGCAATATGTTGATCTTCTCGGGTGTAAATCCTTTGAAGAGGTCCTGGACCGTCTGAAAAAGGCAAAAAAAGTGGTTCCGGGGCAATGGCTTGTTGGCAGGGGGTGGGATCAGAATTTATGGACAGATAAAAAATTTCCGGATAATGTCCGGCTGAATAACCTGTTTCATAACATCCCTGTCATGCTGATCAGGGTTGACGGCCATGTTGTCCTGGCCAATGATAAAGCCCTGGAAACTGCGAAAATCGATAAGGATAACCGGTTTGGAAGTGAACAGGTCGAGGTGAAAAATGGCAGGCTCACCGGAATCCTGAGTGAAATGGCCGCTGACAGGATGCGGGCAGCTGTTCCTGAACCTTCGGGCAATGAATTGGTAAATCTCCTGAGAAGTGCTGAACAGCAATGTTTCGCCGTTGGCCTTACCACCGTGAGTGATGCGGGTCTTGATTATTCGCAGGTGAAGGAAATGGAATCCCTGCAAAAGAACGGCGTTCTGAAAATGAATGCATATGTCATGCTTACTCCAAATGCAAAGAACCTTGATGAATTCGTCAGGAAAGGCATTTACACGAATGACCGCCTCGTTGTACGAAGTATCAAATTATACGCGGATGGCAGTCTGGGCAGCAGAACGGCAAAGCTGAAACAACCATACGCTGATGCATCCCCGGGATCGGGAATTATCGTGACATCGCCGGATTCCATCAGAAAATTGTGCGAAATCGCCTTCCGCTCCGGCTACCAGGTTAATACCCACTGCATTGGCGATTCTGCCAGCCACCTGATTTTGAAGATCTATGCGGAATTTTTAAAAGAAAAGAACGACCTGCGATGGAGAATCGAACACGCGCAGGTTGTTGATCCTGCAGATATCCACATGTTCGGCGATTATTCGGTGATCCCCTCGGTGCAGGCTACGCATGCCACCTCGGATATGAGATGGGCAGGCGACAGGCTTGGTCCGGTCAGGATCAGGGGAGCATACGCCTACAAAAACCTGATGAATCAAAACGGATGGATTGCAAACGGCACGGATTTCCCTATAGAAAATATTGCTCCGCTGTTTACATTCTATGCAGCCGTTGTAAGAAAAGATCTGTCAGGGTTTCCGGCAGAAGGTTACATGATGGAGAATGCTTTGTCGCGGGAAGAAGCCCTGCGGTCTATCACTATCTGGGCTGCAAAAGCCGACTTCATGGAAAATTCAAAAGGAAGTCTTGAAAAAGGGAAAGACGCTGATTTTGTTGTTCTTGAAGAGGATATAATGCAAATCCCACACATGGCCATACCGGGTGTAAATGTTTTGCAGACATATATCCTGGGTGAAAGTGTCTGGTCAAAATAAAACGAGGCTGCAAAAACAGCAGCCTCGTTTGGAAAAATAACCGTTGTGTTGTATTAATCGTTGTTTACTCCTTTGTCAGCCTGGAGATGAGGAGTTTATCACCCCTTGTAGTTTCACTGAAGAAATACAAATAATCCCTGGTCGACAAGACGTTATTCTTCGGATACAGATAATATTTCCGGTTTTCATCTTCACCCAATGTTTTGAAGTCTGATGCTTTTTGTGTTGCCAGGTCGATATTGCCGTATTCAATTGAATAAAGAGGAGTGTAGGAAGTTGTAGTTGTCGTAGTACTAAATCCTATGTCTGTACTTGATTCTTTCTCAATGGCTTTAACGATGTGAAGAATCCAGTTCAATTTTGTTTTGTCGGCACTTTCATAAACCGAACTTGTGGTGGGGATCATGTCAGATGTGAGCGGTGAATGATTGAAAAATCCCTTCTTGTTTTTCTGATCAATATTGACGGTGTAGTTCTTGATCAATTCGCCCTTCTGTGTGAAGTGGAGCATGTACATTCCTTTGTAAATGTAAGGCCGGTAGTCCGATTTGCTTTTTTTAAAGTCCTGGATGCTTAAAACAATGCTGTTATCACTCAGGAAGTTGACATTGGATACCGTAAACAACTTTCCGTCGAATTTTAATGGTTTTTTCATGTCAGGAGGACAGGTAGCCTTTTCATTAACTTCCTCAATTTCTGTTAATTTACTGCCAGCAGCGCCATCCCTGAGCCTGCAAAAAACAAAAGAGTTGTAGGTTAACAGATCTAATCCCTCGTCAATCGCTTCTTGCGTGACACCTGTTTCATCCTTTCCTGAAAATGTGCTGCCCATTTTTGCAAAACCACTAAATGCTCCTGCCGTTGAAGTGTTGGCCTGTGCCTGATCTGCCGCATCGTTGCTGGTTGTGGCAACACATCCTGACTTGAAGATCTGATTGATGTATTTGCTGTCTTTACCACTGCCCATCCCATATAGCAGAACTGAATTTTCCTTCTCGTATGCACCAATAATGCGCCATCCAACGGTTGGGGCGTTAAACTTGATGCGTTCGACTATTTTTCCCTCGGGTGTTATCCGAAGATATTCAAACGAATGAGGATCAGGTGCGGTATTGTTTTTAAGCACATTGGTAGGGGCATACACAAGGATCCAGTCCCTGGGCATATCGTCATTCTCAATCGATTCGCTTTGATCGTCTGTTATTGGTTCCGAATAAACGCAGGTCATGGAATAGGGGAATTGAATTTTTTCAAGTACCTTAATATTCAGGTCATTATCACTTTTCAATAAGTCATAGCTGCCGAATAATTTGTCCTTGGGGTCACCCGCATTGACTGCCATGACTAAAATAGTACTGTCCCTTTCAACCTCATAGACACCGCCATAAAATTTGTACTTTTTCCCATCTTCGTTTTTTGGTTTAACCTTTTCCAGGAGTTTTACTTTCCTTTCGTACTGGCCGGTCCACCAGTTATATCTGGCTGTAATTCTTTTCTTTCTGAAAACAAGATCTGCTGTCAGATTTGCTGATGCTGAAGTATTGTTGGCCAAGAAATAATCACCTTTGTAGTTGAACCATTTCCATTGTTTGCGGGCTTTCTCAATTTCCAATTCATCCTTATCTATTCCAAGTAACGTTTCATCCTTGTCAAAATGATAAATTTCAGATTTGATCTTCCTGGCTGAAGATGGCAAAATGTAGATCATGTCAAAGTTGCCATTATCTTTTTCTTCAACTTTTCCAAGATATCCCTTTTTTGCTTTTCGGGAAATCTCATAATCTTTTTCAAGCATCATATTTTGAGAGAAAACAGCAGTCAGGCTGCTGAAAAACAGGAAAATAGTTCCAAATATTAATTTAGAATGCCTCATTGTTATGTTCTGTTATAGTTGTGGATATTTAATTTATTTAAGCAAAATTAGAAATTATAATGGAATGAGCATGGAATTATTAAATATTTATGCACTTTTTTATCTGAATAGTTTTAAAGCACAATCATGAACATCAAAATGCGGCAGATTGTTTTAACACTGTGGCAAAGAATCAGGAAAGGGCGAGGGGACTATTGAGTCTGAAAAGAATTGATTTCAATCTTTTTTCCTATTGTCAATGAATTTGACAGGTTTCCGGCTGAGTTCAGGAAAAAGCATTTTTTGTATGGTGCTTTCAGGAGCAAATTTTATCAGGGGTGCCACCCGGAGCCTCGCCCTGAAATGATCCTTGATATCATTTTCCTTTTCTTCCCCGATCCCATTGCCGCTAAGGTGCAGTAAAATTTCATCGGTTCCGATCTCATTTGTATATACCTCAACAATATAATTTGAAATGTAGCCGATGTTATCCAGAATGTCATAAAGTGCGGAAGGGAATAGGGTGGTGCCTTTGTATTTGATCATCTGGTTCTTTCTCCCAATGATTGGCCCAAGTCGTGTGGTTTGTCTGCCGCAGGCACACGGGGTATTGAAATGGTAACAAACATCGCCGGTTTTAAAGCGCAGCAAAGGCATGGCCTCAACCCCAAGTGTGGTGACTGTCACCTCACCAGGTTCTCCCGGTCCTACGGGATTGTTATGATCGTCGAGAAATTCGACGATGATCAGTTCGGGGTGATGATGGCCGCCGGTTCCCTCCGGGCATTCGGTAAAGGACGTCGCCATTTCTGTTGAGGCATAGGTAGAAAACAACTTGATGTCCCACTTTTCCGTTATCTTTCTTCCAAGCGTGTTAAAAGAGAGATCATTTTCACGCAGCGGCTCTCCAATGCAAACCGCACTTTTTACGCTGCTTGACCGGTAATCGATTCCGTGCTGTTCGGCATGTTCAATGATCTTCAGGATGAAAGAAGGAACGGCTATGATTGTGTTCGGCTTTATGCGCCGAATCGTATCCCATTGCAATTCGGGAATTCCGTTGCCAACCCTGACCACACCAGCGCCGAGCATCCTGATTCCCAGGAAATACGCCAGGCCGGCCATGAATCTCCTATCCATGGTAGTCATAAGCTGGTAGACATCTGCTGAAGTTCCGCCGGCACAGGCAAAAGAAATAGCCTCATTATACGCCAGGCGGTCAAGATCCTTGGCGGTCAGGGCAAATGTTACCGGGTCGCCCAATGTGCCGGAGGTAGTGATATAATCAATGATTTTTTCACGCGGAACACACAGGAAATCATCATTCCGCTGCTGCAGGTCGAGTTTTGTGGTGACGGGAATTTCCAGGAGGCCGGCAACTGATTTGATATTTTCAATGGCAATGTTGTTGTTTTTAAACAAGTCACGATAAAATGGCGAATTCGATGAAAGGTATTGCAACGCCTCCCGAAGCCGCATGTCCTCATACATTGAAATATTTTTCAGCGGCTCCTGCTCAATTTTCGGGAAAAAGGCTTTGTTCTGAGGTCCCATGTAGTTCGGATTATTAACTTAGCAACAGTCATCCTGGATATAATTGCAGGAACTCATCTGGAACTCCATTTCGCGGGAGATTGCCCGCTTTTCTTCACCGGACAAGGAAAATGAATTTTTTTTAAAAGACCTGTTTTTATCCATAAACGCTTTTATACTGTGTTCAAACTCTTCAGTAAATGGAAGTCCAAGTTCTTTGTAAACTCCTTTCAGCACCCCGGCAGGATTTGTTTCAAGATCCTCAAACCTGATTTGGACAATTGCCCCCGCAGGAAGATCCTTTTTTGCCTGCTACACAGTCCCGACCAGGTTTTTAAGAACGCCGACAACTTCAGAAAATTCAGGGCCTGTCCCGTTGCTGTTCATTGAATTCTGATCGTGCAGGATGTTCCACATATGGATGGTGGAAGGTAC
>JBAXDH010000007.1:0-63014 GCA_037141055.1 bacterium
ATGAAACCACCGATGTGAGCTACCTGCTCGACCAGATCGTTGAACACATTCCGGCTCCGCAGCAGTTGCCGGGTACGCTGCAGATGCAGATCAGCTCGCTCGATTATTCCTCCTACGTTGGCAGGATCGCGGTCGGGCGCATCACCCGCGGTTCCGTGAAGGCCGGCATGCCCATATGCCTTGTGAAAAATGACCGTACCGTTGTTAAATCGGTGATCAAGGAGTTGTATCTTTTCGAAGGCCTCAGCAAGGAGAAAGTTAAATCTGAAGTGACCGCCGGCGAGATTTGTGCCATCCTGGGACCTGAGAACTTTGACATTGGCGATACGATTGCCGATTTCGAGAATCCGGAAGGAATGGCCCCGATCAACGTGGATGAGCCAACCATGAGCATGCTGTTTACCATTAACAATTCTCCGTTTGCCGGCAAGGAAGGCACTTTTGTCACTTCCCGCCACCTGCGCGAGCGGCTTTTCAAGGAGACAGAAAAAAACCTTGCACTGCGCGTGGAGGAGATGGATTCTCCCGACCGCTTCCAGGTATATGGCCGCGGAATCCTCCACCTGGCCATCCTGGTAGAGACCATGCGGCGCGAAGGATATGAATTCCAGCTGGGACAGCCCCAGATTTTAACCAAAGAAGTTGACGGAGTGAAGTGCGAACCGGTCGAACTGCTGAAAGTCCAGGTTCCTGAAGCCTTTGCAGGCAAGGTTATCGAGCTCGTAAGCCGGCGCAAAGGCGACATGACCCACATGGAACACAAGCGCGACCGGGTTATCCTGGAGTTTGACATTCCCGCCCGCGGATTGATCGGCCTGCGCAACCCTGTTCTTACCGCCACTGAAGGCGAAGCCGTGATGGCTCACCGGTTCAAAGCCTACCAGCCATGGAAAGGTGATATGCAGGGACGCAACAACGGTTCGCTCATTTCAATGTACACGGGGCTCGCAATAACGTATGCCATCGATAAACTGCAGGATCGCGGCAAATTCTTCATCGAACCTTTTGAAGATGTATACAATGGCCAGGTTATCGGCGAGAGCACCCGCAGCGACGATATCGTTATCAATGTTAACAAGACCAAGAAACTCTCCAACGTTCGTGCTTCCGGCTCCGACGACAAAGCGGTGATTTATCCCGCAACAAAATTTTCGCTGGAGGAAGCAATGGAATACATCAAAGGCGACGAGTATGTGGAGGTTACCCCGAAATCAATCCGGCTGCGTAAGATACTGCTTGATGAAATTGATCGTAAACGCAGCAGCAAGCAGGGATAAATGCTTTTATGCGCGGAGTTTATACTTCGTTCAGGATGTTGGCAATGACAAAGTTTGTTTTTTCGAAATCGTCGGATTTGCTTAGAAAATAGTCTGCACCAAGTGCAAGGCACCTGTCGCGGTACTGCGGGTACGAATAATTTGTCAGGATGCAAACCTTCGTCTTCATCTTGCCGTCTTTTATTTTCTTCAACACTTCCATACCACCCAATTCGGGCATGTGAAGGTCGAGAATCACCAGGTCCGGATCAAATTCGATGATCATTTCCAGGGCGGTTCTTCCATTGCTTGCCTCGCCAACAACGTCTACCTGGTTAAAATTTCTAACCTGGCTTTTTATTCTTTCCCTCATCAGGGATGAGTCATCTGCGATTACAAGTTTCATGTCTGGAAGGTCTTCTTAGCATCTGTAAAGATAGACACCATCTACTTCAAGTAGTATAGGGGGTAAAGAGGTTCCTTGTAGGGGAAATGCTTATTTTTGTGTAAGGGAATCCCTGACAGGATTATTCGATCAGGTTCTTTTTAATGGCATACAACGTAAGATCGGCATTTTTTTTCATGCTCATTTTTTCCATGATTCTGGCGCGATAGGTGCTTACGGTTTTATCAGAGATGTAAAGTTCATTTGCAATTTCAAGTACCGTTTTTCCTTTTGCAATCATGATCATTACCTGGAACTCCCTGTCAGATAAAGAATCATGTAGGTTCTGGCTCCCCAGTTCAGGATCGGTAAAGAAAAGCTTTTCGGCAAATGCTGACGAGATGTATTTGCTGCCGGATAAGATCTTTCGAATGGCGATGGTCAGCTCTTCGAATGCACTGTCTTTGGAAAGATACCCCGAAGCTCCAAGTTTGAACGCCCTGATCGCATACTGCTCCTGCGGATGAAAGCTCAGGATCAGCACGCGGTTGTTGCCGGTTTTATGCTGGATGCTCTGAAGGATGTCAAGCCCGCTCAGGCCGGGCATCGAAATGTCAAGAATGATGAGGTCGTAACCCACCTTGTTGATCATCAAAAGCGCTTCATTTCCCTCGGATACTTCATCGATCTGAGTTACTTCAGGCATTGCCTTGATAATCTGTTTCACCCCTTCCCGGACAATGGCATGATCGTCTGCAATAAGTATTTTCATATTTATACGGCGTCAATGGTTGGCAAGGGGATAAAGATAATAATTTTTGTGCCAGAATTGACATTTTTTGAAATTTCGACAGTTCCGTTGATCTGCCTTGCCCGCTCGCGCATGCCGATCAGTCCGAGAGATTTTCCTGATAAAATTTTCTCCTTTGAAATACCGGTGCCATCATCGGTGATGGTCATGGTGATACCGGCCGGAATAAACCTGAGTCTGATTTCCACAGATTTTGCATTCGCATGCCTGATCACATTCGTTAAAGCTTCCTGGAAAATCCGGAAAAGTGCCAGGTTTACCCGTTCGTCACCTTCGGGAACTTCGTCAAGGTGCAACTTGCATTTAATGCCGGTACGTTGTTCAAATTCACCGCAATACCATTCTATAGCCGTGGCCAGGCCAAGATCGTCAAGTAATCCGGGGCGCAATTCGGCCGATATCCGTTGTACTTTCTTGATCGTATCATTGGTCATTTCAATGACCCTCGATAGCTTCTGAAAGGACCTGGCGCTGTCCGGCAGATGTTCCAGCACCCAGTTGATGTCAATTTTAATGGCAGTAAGAGCCTGCCCCAGTTCGTCATGGATCTCCATAGCAACCTTGGCACGCTCATTTTCACGGGCATCCGTCAGGTACCTGTTTAATTGTTGAAGTTCCTCCCTGGCCTTCATGACCTCGAAAGTCGCATTTTTCCGGTCGGTGATATCTTTTGTAAATCCAATGAACCGGGATTCCGAAAGTTGAACCGCATTCACTGCAAACCAGCGTTTCGAGCCGTCCTTGTGATATACTTCAAAGTCGCAATTCATTGTTCCCGACTCCAGCAATTTGCGGAATTCCTCCCTTGCAAACTGGAGTGACCCCTCCGTAATCATGTTCAGGATGGACATTCCTGCCAGTTCGCTCCTGGAATAGCCTGTAATCCTGCAGGCAGCTTCATTCACCTCGATATACCTGCCCGACGGGTCGGCAACAAACACGACATCGGGTGCATTTTCCACATAGCTTTTGTACTTCTTCTCGCTGCGGGTCAGCGCACTGTTTACCTTGATCAGTTCCCTCCTGTTATGCGCATCACGGAGTTCCCGTTCAATTACAGGTATGAACCTGGTCATATTGTCCTTCAGCAGGTAATCATGCACCCCGGCCTTAATGAGCTGAACTGCTTTTTCTTCACCGATGGCCCCTGAAATTACGATAAACGGAATGTCAGCATCGTGGGCATGATAGATTTCAAGTGCTGCCTGAACGGTAAATTGAGGCATCGAATAGTCTGAAAGGATGATGTCCCACGGCTCTGCATTAATGGCATCGGTCATCTCCCCGGCGGTTTCAACTCGCCGGGAGGTAACGTCATAACCCGCTTTGCGAAGAAACCTTAAGTTCAGTTCGGCATCTGCCGGTGAATCTTCAATGACCAGTACAAAAAGTTTGTTAGCCATGCGAATATCTCAATGGGCTGAATAATTTATCCAATTCTTTATACTCAATTTCCGGAAGATGGTTACATTATTCTTTGTTAAAAGCCTTTTTCCATCTGCGAATTTAATGAAGAATTTTGTTAATTTTACCTCTGAATTTTTAACCGATATTACTTTCATGACTCCTGTTACCCTGACCCAAAAACAATTTGAATCAATTATCGGAATCTGCCGTAATATTTTCATGACCAAACTGAAGGATTACGGCACTGCCTGGCGTATTTTACGAACATCTTCCATCACGGACCAGATCTATATCAAGGCTCAGCGCATCCGAAGCATTGATGACAAGGGAATGCAGAAAATCGATGAAGGAATCAAGCCGGAATTCATCGGCATCGTCAACTATTCTGTAATCGCCCTGATCCAGATTGAATTGGGAAATACAGAGAAACTTGTTCTTGATCCGGTAGAAGCCGGGGAACTGTACGATAAATATGCGGGCTGTTCCCTCAGCCTGATGCTGAACAAGAATCACGATTATGGCGAGGCATGGCGAAACATGCGCCTGAGCTCACTCACGGATATCATCCTGATGAAACTCATGCGGATCAAACAAATTGAGGACAATAAAGGAAAAACGTTCATCTCCGAGGGAGTGGACGCAAATTATTACGATATCATCAATTATGCTGTCTTTGCGCTAATAAAAATGGAATATGAAAATTCTTAGAACTGTCTTCCGGATTCTTGTTGGACTGGTCTTCATCTACTCCGGGTTTGTCAAGGGAATTGATCCGCTGGGAACCGTTTACCGGATGGAGGATTATTTCAATGTATTCAACATTCCCACGTTCATTCCATACAGCATCTTCCTGACCACCCTGCTCTGCGTCATTGAATTTTCCCTCGGGATAAGTTTGCTGTTCAACCTTTGGGTCCGGAAAACGGTATGGATACTGGTGCCCATGATGATGTTCTTTACGGTTTTGACTTTTTTCGATGCCGTTTACAATCTTGTTCCCGATTGCGGATGTTTCGGCGATGCCCTTAAAATTACCAACCTGCAAACATTTCTTAAAAATATTGTCCTGATGGGTTTCGTCATTCCGATTTTTTCATGGCGGAGGAAATTCAGAAGCCTTTTGCCCGCCCGGGTAGAATTTTCCTTGTTGATTGTCATTGCTGCATTCTTTGCCGTCCTTTCCGTTCAATGCTACCGCCATCTCCCGCTTATCGATTTCATGGGATGGAAAGTGGGCAACCGCGTTAATAAAACCGAAAGTTTACCGGTTACGTTTTATGTAACATACAAAAACAAAAAAACAGGGGAGGAAAAGGAGTATGTCTCCCCGAATTATCCGTGGAATGATTCTGTATGGCTGGCCGATTGGATTTTTACAAGCCAGCGGGTCGTCGACCCGAATAAAAACCAGGGACTTGTGCTGCGCATTGAAGACCGGCATGGCACCGACTACACATCAAGCGTGCTCGATAACCAGGATTACCAGTTTATACTTGTGGCTTACGATCTCAGTAAAGCCAATGCCGAAGGATTTCATAAAATACTGCCGCTTGCAAAAAAAGCTGCCCTCGATGGCTATTCATTTATCTGCCTTACCAATTCCCTGCCCGCTGAAATAAAAAAATTCAGGATGGACAATGGGACCATGTTCGACTATTATAATTCCGATGATGTGGTTCTGAAAACGATGGTGCGGTCAAACCCCGGGCTCGTTCTCCTGAAAGACGGCGTTGTGATTGAAAAGTGGGGCTTTCGCGATTTTCCTTCTTATCCTGAATTGAAGGATAAATACCTGAAAAAGTAACTTGCTAAAATGGGCCGCTTTATCATTAACCGCCTCCGCTATGCGCTTCTTGTTCTGTTGGGGGTGATCGTGGTGGTCTTTGTTTTGTTCAACGTACTGCCGGGCGACCCGGCCCGCATGATGCTCGGTCAGCGTGCGGACAGCGCATCCGTGGTGGCGATCAATAAGGACCTTGGCCGTGACAAACCATTGGCAGTGCAGTTTGTCAATTACCTGAACGACCTTTCGCCGGTTTCGCTGAACAACACCAGGGAACCCTCGAGCTTCTGGTACCTTGATCCGTTGAAATACGGCAAATGCCTGAAACTGGTATCCGTTGGAAACACATCGCTGGTGATAAAGGAACCTTACCTCCGCCGATCATACCAGTCGAAACGAAATGTGTCTGACATTCTTGTTGAAGGGTTTATCAACACCATCATACTGGCGCTCGTTGCCATGATCTTCGCCATCGTGACCGGTATCGGCATCGGTATCGTTTGCGCCATATACAAGAACAGTTTCATCGATCGGCTGGCACTGGTGTTCTCCGTGCTGGGCATGTCATTGCCCTCTTTTTTTGTGGCCATCCTGAATGCATGGATATTTGCTTTTTTGCTGGTCGGGTATACCGGCCTTAACATGTCGGGAAGCCTTTATGGTGTCGATGATTTCGGGCGGGGCACGTTCCTTGACCTTAAAAACCTGATTCTTCCCGCCTTCACCCTCGGAATCCGGCCGCTGGCCATCATCGTGGAACTGACGAGAAATTCGCTGCTTGAGGTGATGACCCAGGATTATATCCGCACCGCAAAAGCCAAAGGATTAAGCAAATCGAGGGTTATATTGAAACATGCGCTTAAAAATGCCCTGAATCCGGTCGTTACGGCCATTTCAGGATGGCTGGCCTCTTTGCTGGCCGGGGCGGTGTTTGTTGAGTTTGTATTCGACTGGAAAGGTATCGGCGTCGTGATAGTGAACGCACTCGATAAATATGATTTTCCGGTGGTGATGGGAGCGGTCCTTTTTATTTCCATCATCCTGATTGTCATTAACTTTTTTGTCGACATATTCTACGGGATGCTGGATCCGAGGATCAGGATCCAGTGAGGCGGAAAGGGAGCATGGAACACCTTCACAAAATAAATTGAATGATTTCATAAAAAAAATAAACCATGAGAAAAAAAATTGTTGCCGGAAACTGGAAGATGAACAAGACATTTTCCGAGGCTGAGTCGCTTATCACTGATATTGCCGATGCACTGGATGATGCAGATCTTAAAAACACGGAGGTGGTTCTTTGTCCGCCGGCGCTGTACCTTGAGATGGCCATGGATGTTGCATTTGAATCAAACTTTAAGGTTGGTGCACAAAACATATATCCCGAGGATTCAGGCGCTTTTACCGGTGAAATCAGCCCTTTGATGCTGAAGGAACTCAATGTGCCCTATTGCATTATCGGGCATTCCGAAAGGAGAAAATATTTCAGCGAGACACATGAATTTCTAAAGCTCAAAGCGGATGCATTGCTCAGGCACGACATCTGCCCGATTTTTTGCTGTGGAGAAGTCTTGCCGGAAAGAGAGGCGGGCCACCATTTTGATGTTGTGAGAAAACAACTGGAAGATTCATTGTTCCATCTTTCGAAAAAGCAATTCGGGAATGTGGTCATCGCCTACGAGCCGGTTTGGGCCATCGGCACCGGGGTCACCGCCACCAAGGAACAGGCGCAGGAGATGCACGCCTTCATCAGGGGATTGATTGCAGGAAAATACGACGGCGCCACTGCCGGTGAAACGACCATCCTTTACGGTGGAAGCTGCAACGGCAAGAATGCGCGCGAATTATTTGCACAGCCTGATGTCGACGGCGGATTGATCGGCGGGGCATCCCTGAAGGCTGAAGAATTCCTGCAGATAGCGACATCCTTCTGACCATGGATTACATCGAACTCAGCATCAGCAATCTCGGGGATTTTGATCCCGAAATAGTCATTGCAAACCTCGCCGACCTCGGATTTGAAAGTTTCACGGAGTCGGAAACTGGAATCCAGGGTTATATACAGGAGGATCTTTACCATGAGATAACGGTAACCCAATATCTGAAGCAGTTGCAGGAGGAACATGGCATCGAAGGTTCCTTCCTTAAAATTCCTGCCCGTAACTGGAATGCGATCTGGGAAAGTGCTTACGAACCTGTCACCATTGCCGGGAAATGCCGGGTGCGGGCTCCTTTTCACCAGCCTGAACCCGGAATCCTCCATGATATCATCATTGAGCCAAGGATGTCGTTTGGAACAGCACACCACGAAACAACCTCCCTGATGCTTGAAATGCTGATGGACGAAGATGTAACTGGGAAACGCATGCTCGACATGGGATGCGGCACCGGTGTTATTGCCATCCTTGCCTGCAGGATGGGTGCGGCCGATGTTGTTGCCATCGACAATGACGAATGGGCCTATTCAAATGCGCTCGATAACATGGAAAAGAATGATGCAATGCCCGTCAAAGTGATTCGGGGGGAGGCAGATGCAATCCCCGACGCCGTGTATGATTTTATCGTTGCAAACATTAACCGGAATGTTCTCCTGGAAGACATTCCGTGCTATGCAACGCACCTGGAAAGCCATGGCGTTCTGCTGATGAGCGGTTTCTATGAACAGGATATTGAGCAGATAAAAGCGAAATCGGAATCAGCCGGTCTTCAATATGAATACCATAAATCAGAAAATAATTGGGTCGGAATTAAATTCGTAAAATGAACAAAGCCTTTTTGGTGAATTTCATCCGGTTCCTGTTGACCTGCTGCGGAATTTTCTTTGCGGTGGTCGCTTACGGGCAGAACAAGCCTTTTTCCGGAGATTCTACGAGGTTTACGGCTGAACTGAACGGAATATTTGCGAAACAGGCCGACAACGAGAAAAAGATCATTGCACCGTTTACGGAGAATTTCCTCAAAAAGTGGGACAACGGCGAATTCAGCCCCGAACAGAAGCAGATCATCCTGGCCCAGTTCAACGAGATGGCAAAAAGGAAGATCCGTGCGTATCCCGATTTTCTGAATTGCCTTAATGCCTTCACGGTCTTTCTGAGTACGCGCCAGCCGGTTGAATATTTCATTCCCTGGTCGGGAATCCTGAACAAACTGACTGCCGAGAAAAGCAGCCGGAACCTGTTGCTGTTCATCGACGCCACCGTGAACCTGTTTACCGATAATCTTGTTTTCAAATCCCCCACGACGCGTTGGAAAATCAGCAATCCGGATTACCATTTTGCCTTTGATACCGTCCCGGCGATCAGTTTCGGAAAATCCGACCTGGTGTGCTACTCGAACAACGACAGCCTGAATATTTATAATACAAGGGGGGTCTATTATCCGCTGACAAACCTTTGGAAAGGGGAGGAGGGAAATGTAAACTGGAAGCGGTCAGGCGGAGATCCCGGTGTGATTTATGCAACCCTCGGATCCTATGATGTTTTGATGCGGTTTCCGAAATTCACTGCAGATTCTGTCAGTTTTTTTCATAAAAAATTCTTTCCCGCACCAATTGTCGGCCGGTATATTGATAAAGTGCTTGCCGACGTCACCGAAGAAAAGGCCTCCTACCCGAGATTTTATTCCTATGACAAGAAAATCGGCATTTCTCCGCTGTTCCCCAACGTCGATTACCTCGGCGGTTTTGCAATGGAAGGGAGCCGCATCATCGGGTCGGGCGGCAATACAACCAATGCGGCCCTCTTCTTCAAAAAAGACGGAAAGGATTTCGTGGTTGCCAGGTCGAAATCGTTTATCATCCGCCCCGACCGGATCAATGCTGCAATGGCTTCCGTCACAATATATTATGAAAGTGACTCCATCTTTCATACAGGGCTTCAGCTGAAATACCTCGACAGCAAAAAGGAATTGTCGTTCAGCAAGGATGAACGGGTTACGACCATCAGCCCGTGGTTTGATTCCTATCATCAGATCGAAATTTATTGCGAGGCACTTTATTGGATCGTCGGCGGACCGACCATTAACTTCGAGATGACCAAAGGCCCGACCAAGGTGAGCAAAGCTGTTTTTGAATCGAGCAACTACTATTCGTTGCACCGGTATGAAAAACTGCGCGGAATTGATGAGATAAACCCGCTGAACCTGATCAGTAAATTCATTTCCGGGAGAAAATCCAGGGAATTTACGCTTGGCGAACTCACCGCGTATATGAGCAAACCCATTGAACAGGTTGAGGTTCAGCTGCTGACGTTAGCCAACAGGGGTTTCCTGGTGTACAACTATGATACGAAGGTTGCCCATGTGAATAAGAAGCTCACAGATTATGTGCTGGCGCAAAGCGGCAAATCGGACTATGATGTGATATTTTTTAATTCAACCGTTACCAATGCGGCAAACGGCGTGCTAAGCCTCGATTCGTTCGATCTCAAACTGCAGGGTGTTCCAATGATCATGCTGAGTGATTCTCAGCAGGTTATTGTATACCCTGCGCATGAAGAAGTGATCATGAAGAAAGGCCTTAATTTTGTTTTCAGCGGCAAAATCGAGGCCGGCCTCTTTGATTTTCATGCGCATAACTGTTCCTTTGAATATAACAGGTTCCGCATAAACCTTCCGGTTGTCGATTCCATGCTGTTTTATGTGAAGAGCAAAACGCCCGACCCCGACAAGGGCACCTATCCGCTGGTGAAGGTTAAAACTGCCATCACAAACCTGAGCGGCGAACTGTTGATTGACGATCCGTTGAATAAGGCAGGATTGAAGATGCGGCCTGAATATCCGGTTTTTACGAATAAAAACAACGCTTTTGTGAATTGGAACAAGGCGTCGGTACAGCACGGAGTCTATCCTAAGGAAGATTTTTTCTTCGAGGTTAAGCCATTCACCATCCGGAGCATGGATGAAATGGTGACAGACAGCCTGAAATTTACGGGGGCACTCTCCACCGCGGGAATTTTCCCGGAAATCACAGAACCCCTTAAAGTCAGGCCGGACAATTCGCTCGGGTTGGAAAAGATTACAGATGCAAACGGTGTCCCGGTGTATGAGGGAAAAGGAACGTTCATTGCCAAAATCGATTTGAGCGACCGTGGTCTCCGGGGCAGCGGCACCCTTCGTTACCTGAATTCAACCAGTTATTCGGATGATTTTGTTTTTCTGCCAGATTCGATGAAAACGCTGGCCCGCAAAATCACCATGACGGAGGTTGCCGGTGCAGCCGAATTTCCTGCTGTTCACGGTGATACCATCAGGGAATTCTGGCTGCCTCATAAAGACACCCTTTACATGACCACCACCACCAGGGAAATGGCCATGTACAACGACCAGTCGACATTCAGCGGGAAACTGGCGCTGACGCCTGCCCTGCTAAGCGGCAACGGAACAGTGAGGATCAAAGATGCCGAAATGGATTCGCGCGGATTTAAGTTCAAGCGCAGGTCGTATGACGCGCTCATTGCCAATTTCCGGATCAAGTCATACGATCTTGCCGACCTTACGATTTCAACAAAGAACTACCAGACCCATTTCGATTTTGATGCCCGGAAAGGAGAATTTAAATCCAATATAGGCATTTCAAAGGTTGAATTTCCGCTCAATAAATATATGTGCTCGATGGACCGGTTCGACTGGCTGATCGACAGTGAAGAAATACTCCTGTCAAACGAACAGAGCAAAAAACTTGTCCCCGATTCACTCAGCCTTTCGAAATACATCGACCAGGCATATACCGGGTCGGAGTTTATATCGGTACATCCGTTGCAGGATTCCCTTAAATTTTTTGCTGCCAAAGCCAGGTACAACCTGAGGACCAATGTGATAAACGCCCAGGAGGTTAAAATAATAAAAGTGGCCGATGCGGCTGTGTACCCTGATTCGGGCAAGGTGATGATTCTCAAGGATGCCGTGATGCAGAGCCTGAAACATGCGATCATCATTGCAAACACAAAAACACGTCTTCACCAGTTTTACAATGCGGAAGTGTCGATCGCCTCCAGGAAGAACTACACCGGTTTTGCCGATTATGATTACCGCGAACGGACCGGGGCGCGTGAAAAAATTCATTTCAGCCACATCTGGGTGGATTCGGCCATGCAAACCGTTGCGCAGGGCAGCATCGGCGATTCTGCAGACTTTGAACTCAGCCCTGAATTCGCATTCAGGGGGGCCTTTGCCCTTCGTTCCGGCGAAAAAAATCTTTCGTTCAGCGGCGGCTTTCACCCCATCACCGATTGCTTCCATGAAAGGCCGGAATGGGTGAAATTCACCGCTTCCATCGATCCCGATCATGTTCAGATCCCGGTTGTGTTCCCGCTGAAAAACACGAACCAGGAGCCGGTTGTACTGGGGCTCATGTTCTTCAACACGGAAAACAGGATCAGCCCTTCCTTTTTCCGGAGGAAAATCAGTTACAGCGATACCAACATGGTCACTGCCCAGGGTTTGCTGGAATACAACCTGGTTGCCTCGGAATTCCGTGTATCTAGGCCTGAGAAACTTAAGGATGTTTCATTAAACGGCAGTTACCTGGCCCTCAATACCGAAAACTGCATGGTTCGCGGCGAGGGAAAAATAAACCTGGGTCTGAAATCGGGAAACCTCAAGATCGAAAACTACGGAGTGCTGGATTATTTTATTATTCCGGATTCAGTAAGGCTGCACAGTTCGATGACCTTGGATTTTCCATTCTCTGAACGCGGCCTGGAGCGGTTCGGCACACAGGTTGAATCGGTGAATCTGCCCGGTGTAAAGCTGATGAGCACGCCGTATGCCATGGCAATGGAAAATATTCTGGAGAAACAGGAATTTGTGCGGGTGAAAAATGAGATCGGACTGCTGGGTAAGCCGAAGAAGCTTCCGGAGGCTCTTGAACGAACCATTTTCCTCGCCGATGTGAACATGAAGTACGACACTATCGGCCGTTCATTCATTTCGTATGGCAGCATTGGCATTGCCAGCATCGGGAAAAAACAGGTGAACCGTTCTGCAAAGGGGATCATCGAAATTACCAAAAAACGCACTGCGGATGAGTTTACAATCTACCTGGAATTGTCGCCAAACGACTGGTTTTTCTTTTATTACCGGGATAATGAATGGCAGGCACTCTCTTCCGACCTTACATTCAACGACATGATCCGGGAGGATGCCCAGTCGTCATCGGAGCAGAAACGGGTAAGGAATCTTGCCAAGGGGTTCAGGTATACAGTAGCAACCGAACGCAAGAAGCGTGATTTTCTGAGGAAATTTCAACCGGAAGAATCCCAATAGTTAACAGGATTTTTTCTTACTTTGCAGTCTGAATGAATATTCATTAATTCCACACGGATGACTGTGATCTATATCCTGCTTGAAATCCTGGCAGCCTACCTGCTGGGTTCCATTCCCTCAGCCGTCTGGATTGGCAAATTGTTATACGGCATTGATGTACGGCAGCATGGCAGCGGCAATGCCGGCGCCACCAATGTGATACGTGTACTGGGCTACAAAGCCGGGATCCCGGTGCTGCTTTGCGATGTGTTTAAAGGCTGGCTGGCAGTGCAGCTGGCGATCTGGATGCCAATTCCGCATCTGAGTTATGAAATCATGATCTATGTCAGGATCGGGATGGCCCTTGCCGCCGTGCTGGGCCATGTCTTCCCGGTTTATGCCGGTTTTAAAGGCGGAAAAGGGGTGGGAACCATCGCCGGTGTTGGAATATCGCTGTTTCCGCTGGCAATTTTGCTCGTGCTTCTGGTGTTTGTCATTGTGCTTGCAACCACCCATTACGTATCGCTTTCATCCATTATTGGGGCGATTGCTTTTCCGCTGGTGGTCTGGTTCATTTTGGGAATCCGGCATCCCGGGCTGGTGGGCATGTCGGTGCTGGTAGCAGTCTTCATTCCGGCGACGCATCGCAAGAATATCAGGCGTTTGCTGCACGGCGAGGAACGGAAGTTCGATTTCAGGAGAAAAAAGGAGGGGCAGGAGAGGACCCAGGGTGCTTAATTAGCTGGCACGACAAATTTTTATCGTATATTTGGAACAATTTTATAAAATACAACTACCATGAAATTCATCATCTCCAGCACACTTTTGCTTAAAAACCTGCAGGCCATCCTGGGTGTGATCAACACAAACAATACGTTGCCCATCCTCGATGATTTTTTGTTTGAACTGAAAGAAGATTCATTGACCGTTACCTCTTCCGACCTGGAAACCACAATGCGCGTTACCATCAGGCCCGATATGTCGGAGGAAACCGGAACCATTGCCATTCCTGCTAAAATACTGGTTGAAACCCTGAAGACTTTTGCGGATATTCCTGTTGCATTTTCGATAAATACAGAATCCCTGATGATCGAAATATCGGCCGGGGAAGGGAAATACAAACTTTCGGGCCATAAAAGCGATGAATATCCCCGGACACCATCGCTGGAGGATACCACAGCCATTACATTTGATTCACGGCTGATGTCGCAGGCGATCAACAAAACGCTGTTTGCCACGGGAAATGATGAATTGAGGCTGGTCCTTTCGGGTGTGTTCTGTGAACTTTCGCCCGATGATGTCACCTTCGTCGCCACGGATGCCCACAAGCTGGTCAGGTATAAACGTACCGACCTGAAAACGGCGGATTCGGCATCATTCATCCTTCCTAAAAAACCGTTGAACCTCCTTAAGAATATCCTGGCAAGCCAGGAGTTCCAGGTGACCATCGAATACAACAAGACAAATGCATTTTTTTCCTTCTCGAATATCCACCTGATCTGCAGGCTTATCGACGGGAAATATCCCAATTATGATGCGGTGATCCCCAAGGAAAACCCCAACAAACTCACCATTGACCGTCATGCACTGCTCACCACCATCCGGAGGGTTTCAATTTTCGCCAACCAGTCGACCCACCAGATCCGGTTTAAAGTTTCCGGCCAGGAACTGATCCTGAGTGCCGAGGATATCGATTTTTCCAACGAAGCCAAGGAACGGCTCAACTGTTCGTACGACGGTGAGGATATGGAGATCGGATTCAATTCGAAGTTTCTGCTGGAGATGCTGAATAATATTGAAACGGAAGAGATCAGCCTCGAAATGTCGGCCCCCAACAGGGCAGGAATCCTGACGCCACTGAACAATCAAAACAAAGACGAGGATATCCTGATGCTTGTAATGCCGGTGATGCTGAATAAATAGAGGTAGTCAGAGCGATATAAATGCAAAGAGCGAAGTTCCGGCTTCGCTCTTTTTTTTTCTGTCGGGTGAGAAAATGCTAATCGCGTCGAACGTTGATCGCTTTTTTACCCCGGTTGTCTTCTGTCAGATCAAATGAAACCTGATCATTTTCACGAATTTTGTCCACCAATCCGCTTACGTGAACAAAGACGTCCTGCTGGCTTTCATCATCCAGGATGAAACCAAAACCTTTTCTCTCGTTGAAAAATTTTACTTTACCTGTTGACATAATACTTAGAAATTAGTTTAATAATGGAGGCTAAAATACAATTATATTTTAAATGTCAAAAAAATCCGGCAAAAAAAAACACCCCCGGAAACTGCTGTCATGTTCTGGTCATGAGAAAACAGATCCCGGGAGTGCATTAAAAACAGGTGAATACCTGATGGTTTATTTGGCAGAATTCATGTTGTCGAGAACATCCATCACCTCGCGCACCGCCTTGGCAGAAGCGTAAAGCAATTGTTTTTCTTCTTCATTGAGTTGCAGTTCGATAACTTCAACAATCCCTTTTTTGCCCAGTTTAACGGGGACACCGAGATAAATATCCTTCAAACCATACTGGCCTTGCAGCCATGTACAGCATGGGAAGATACGGTTCTGATCTTTCACAATGGCTTCCACCATTTGTGCAGCCGCAACACCCGGGGCGTACCACGCTGATGTGCCAAGCAGGTTCACGATTTCCGTTCCCCCTTTTTTGGTCCGTTCAACAATGGCATCAAGTTTACTCTTTTCCAGCAGTTCTGTCACAGGAATACCGCTGACGGTGGTATACCGCGGCAGCGGAACCATGGTGTCGCCATGACCGCCCATGAGGATCGACTGGATATCTTTCGGAGAACAATCAAGGGCTTCAGCCAGGAAAGCGCCATACCTTGCCGTGTCGAGGATACCGGCCATGCCGAACACCTTGCTTGAATCGACTTTTGCCGTCAGGTAAGCGCAATATGTCATGACATCGAGCGGATTCGAAACGATGATGATGATCGCATCGGGCGAATGTTTAATGATATTCTCCGTACTGGTTTTTACGATATCGGCATTGATGGAGATCAGGTCATCGCGGCTCATGCCCGGTTTGCGGGGAATGCCTGCAGTAATGACCACGATATCGGAACCGGCGGTTTTGCTGTAATCGTTCGTGGAGCCGATGATGCGGGTGTCAAACTGATCAACGGGCGACATTTGCCACATATCCAGTGCTTTCCCTTCTGCAAGATTTTGTTTGACGTCAAGCAGAACGACTTCCTTCACGATATCTTTATGTGCGATGGACTCGGCACATGTGGCGCCTACAAGGCCGGCGCCAACTACTGTTACTTTCATGTTTATTTAGTTTTTATGGTTAGTTTTAAATTCCGGCTTTTTCTTTGAACCATTCGAGCGTATAGGAAGATGGTCTTTCGATCTGGAGCCCGAGTGCCCTGTCCCAGAGCATGGAGGCGAGAACGCCAAGAGCACGGGAAACCCCGAACAGAACGGTATAGAAAGGCGCTTCCTTGATGCCGTAGTGCATCAGCAATGATCCTGAATAGGCGTCAACATTCGGCCACGGGTTTTTCACTTTGCCTAGCGAACCGAGGATCGGAGGAACAACTTCGTAAAGATTGTTCACAATTTCGATGAAACTGTCGCCCTGGCAATATTTCGCGGCAAACTCTCTCTGGGCTTCGAAACGGGGATCGGTTTTTCTCAGAACGGCATGACCGTACCCGGGGATGACCCTGCCTGCGCCGATGGTTTTTTCGCAGAAATCGTGGATTTGCTGTTTGGTTGGAGTGTCCGTTCCGATTTCCCTGATCATGTCAAGAATCCATGCGATCACTTCCTGGTTGGCATAGCCGTGGAGCGGGCCGGCGAGGCCGAGCATTCCTGCAGCATAGGAGTAGTAGGGATTGCTCAGCGCAGAGGCCACAAGATGCGCGGCGTGTGCGGAAACATTGCCACCTTCGTGGTCGGCATGAATGGTGAGGTACAACCGGAACAGTTTGTAGATTTCCGGATCGTCGTATCCCATCATGTGGGCGAGGTTGGCAGACCAGTCAAGAGTTGGATCAGCAGGAATTACGTTCCCGTTGAAATAATGTTTCCTGTAAATATAGGATGCGATAACAGGCAACTGGCCGATGAAGTTCATGACATCCTCATAGTACGAATCCCAGTAATCTTTTTTACCGACACCGGCGTTGTATGCCTGCAAAAATTTCGATTCGGTGGCAAGCGCCAGGATTCCTACGCTGAAATCGGCCATGGGCGCAGAGTCCATTGGCAATGCATCGAGAACCTTGAAAACGCTTTCGGGAACAACAGCGCGCTGTTTCCACTCTTGCCCGATCTCCATGACTTCGTCCAGCGTCGGGATGTCACCCAGTAACATCAGGTAGAAGAGTCCTTCCGGCAAGGGTTCGTCCTGCGGAGTGAGTTTCGGAAGTTTTTCCTGCAACTCAGGAATGGAATAGCCCCTGAAACGGATGCCTTCCTGTGAGTCAAGTTTTGAAGTCAGGGTGAGCAATGCAGGGATTCCTTTCATCCCGTCAATCACCGACTCGATGGTAACCTGTCCGATGACGGTGCTGCCGTGATCCTTGAACAATGATTTAACCTCGGCTGCAACAGGTACAGCTTTTTCAACAAATTTAGTCTTTAATGAACTCATGGCCTTGTTATTTACTGGTTTATAAATGGATGGATGGTGCTTTTTTTTCTGTGATAAAATTAACGCTATTTTTTGAATAAGCAAATCAGCCGCATATTTTTTTTTCTGAAAAATATTATTGTTACAATTTGGTATTCAATTATTTAAATAAGGCACTAAAAACTCCGGCCCCGGAAATAACTTCCCGGGGCCGGAGTGAAAAATGTAAATAAATGCCAGAGCTTACTGCTTTCTTTTCGGGCCTGCGTTGACAATGCTTTCAGGGCAGCCTTCGATGAAAACCTTGAAGTTTTCAATATACCTGGATGCAAGGGCATCATATTTCATCCAGTATTCGTTCTTATTCCCCCATGCATTGGCCGGATCAAGAACATCGTTCGGAACGTTCGGGCACGACACCGGGATATCGAAATTGAAAATCTGGTCTTTTCTGAATTCCACGTTGTCCAGTTCACCATCAAGAACCGCATTGAGCATGTTCCTTGTATGGCGGATGCTGATACGTTTGCCTACTCCGAATTTTCCGCCAACCCAGCCGGTGTTGACCAGCCATACTTTGGCGCCATGCTTCTCGATTTTTCTTTTGAGCAGATCGGCATAGAAATAGGGGTGATGCACCATGAAAGGAGCTCCGAAACATGCACTGAAAGCAATTTCAGGTTCGATGCCAAGGCCAAGTTCGGTGCCGGCAATCTTGGAGGTATACCCGCTGATAAAATGATAGATTGCCTGGTCCATATCCAGCCTGGCGATGGGAGGCATGACGCCCTGCGCATCGCAGGTAAGGAAGATGACATTTTTCGGATGCGCTTTCACCATCTTCTCAGGGATGGCATTGGGAATAAATTCGAGCGGATAAGAAGCGCGTGTGTTTTCGGTTATCTGGTCGTCGTCCAGGTCAATTTTCCGCGAGGTGGGGTCAAAAACCACGTTTTCGAGGATGGTTCCGAATTTATGGGTGCATTCATAAATTTCCGGTTCGCTTTCTGCCGACAGGCGGATGACCTTTGCGTAACAGCCACCTTCGTAGTTGTATACGCCTTCGTCGCTCCAGGCATGCTCATCGTCGCCGATCAGCCTTCTGTTCGGATCTGCCGATAACGTGGTTTTACCGGTACCGCTTAGTCCGAAGAACAGGGCGACATCGTCTTTTTTTCCGACGTTGGCAGAGCAGTGCATCGACATGATATCCTGCAATGGCATGAGGAAATTCATGATCGTGAAAATCGATTTTTTGATCTCCCCGGCATATTGCGTGTTGGCAACGATGGCCAGCCGTTTTGAGAAATCAATTACGATGGCGGTTTCGCTGTTCGTTCCGTCAATCCTCGGATCAAGTTTAAACGACGGCGATGCGATGACGGTGAAACTGGGAACGTGCGTTTTATGTTTTTCCAGGGTGTTGATCGTCATGAACATGTTGCGGGCAAAAAGGCTTTGCCAGGCAGTGTCGGTTATGATGCGGATTGGCATCTGGTAATCGGGGTCTGCCCCGGCGTAAACATCCTGTACAAACAACTCCTCGCCCTGCAAAAATGCCTGCAGCCGGCTGAATATTCCTTCAAATTTTTCAGCACTGAGCGGACGGTTGCCCTTTCCCCAGTCTATCTGGTTTTCGGTGGTTGGCTCCAGGACGAAATATTTCTCGTTTGCCGCCCTGGCGGTCCATTTGCCGGTATTTACCAGCAAAGCGCCCCCGTTAACTATTTTTCCTTCATTCCGGAAAACGGCTTCTTCATACAGGGCGGGGGCCGGAAGGTTCCAGTAAACCCGTTCGAGATATACCAGTCCATGGTTCTGTAACCCGTATTCACTTTTTAAATTTGCTGCCTGCTTTTGAGCAGGTGTTTCAAATTTCAAATATTTTGACATATTGCAATTGTTTAATTATCAAAAAATTAATATTATAGCCAGTCTCTCACCAGTTTACGGTCGCCGATAAACAATTCGTTCGGCGAGTTCGGATCAAGCGCCCATTTGATACGCTCGATGCCCTGGGTAATATCCTTGATCGATCCGCAGGTGGAAAGCCGCAGGTATCCGTCGAGGCCAAACTCCTTGCCGGGAACAGTGATGACCCTGACCTTTTCGAGTAAGAAATAGGCAAGTTTGCTTGAGTCTTTGCTGTAATGGCTGAAGTCGACGAAACAGTAAAATGTGCCGTCGGGCCTGGTTGCCCTGACTCCTTCAAACGAATTGAGGGCGTCCATCATTACGTTGGTATTGTTTTCCAGGGTAATGCAAAGATTGGTCACACCCGACTGGATGCCGTTTATCGCACCTACGGCCGCAGCCTGCAACACGACCGACGGCCCTGATGTCTGGTGGCTCTGTATGTTGGTCATGCAGGTGATGAGCTTTTTATTCGCAACAGCCCAGCCGATGCGGAACCCCGTCATGGCATACTGTTTGGAAACCCCGTTGATCACGATGAGTTTTGATTCGTCAACGCTGCCTTTCAGGAAGTTATAGCAACTTACCGGTTTTTTGCTGTTGAAGATCAGCCGGTGGTAGATATCGTCCATGATCAGGTAGATGCCGCGGCTTTCGGTGAATTCCACGATTTCCCTGATAAACTGTTCGGAATAAACCACCCCGGTCGGGTTATTCGGGCTGTTGATGATGATGGCTTTTGTATTCGACCCGCAGGCGCGTTCGATATCCGATATTTTGGGATAGAAGCTTCCGTCCTCGGGGAGTACGGGGACAGGGATCGCACCGCATAATCTCACCATTTCGGGATAGCTGACCCAGTATGGAGCGGGAAACACCACTTCATCCTGCGGATTTAAGATTGCCTGGAGCGCCACCATGATTGCCTGCTTGGCTCCCCCTGATGCGATTACGTTCTCAGGTGAGACGATGCGGCCGTACATGTCGCCCGTATAGCGAACGATGGCCTGCTTGAGGGCAGGGATTCCATCTGCAGGCGTATAACGGATTTCGCCGGTATTTAGCAAACTTGCTGCTGCTAAAATGGCATCTAAAGGGGCTTTGCTTTTTGGTTCCCCGATTCCCAAATGAATTACGGGTTCACCTTTCGCCCTGAGAATGGCAGCTGTTTCGTTCAATTTAAGCGTAACAGACTCCGCAATTGATCTTCCAATAATACTTAGACTCATAATTCTCTGTTATATTTAATAATTACTAAAATGTTTAAGTTACTTTTTTGCTGTTGTAGCGTACTGGGCATCAACAACTGCAATGGTCGTCATGTGCACGATTTCCCGTACGGTGCATTCCATTGGTACGACGTGGATCGGTTTGTTGATTCCCATCAGGATCGGGCCGATGACTTCAGCTCCGCCGATTTCCTGCATAACTTTATAGGTGATGTTCCCTGAACTGAGATTCGGGAATATCAGGGTGTTGACTTCATGATTTGCGATCTTTGAAAACGGGAATTTTGAAGTCATCATTTCCTTGTTCAATGCAAAATTGGCCTGGATCTCTCCGTCAACAAGCAGGTCGGGATAGTTCTGGTGCAGGAATGTAGTTGCCATTCTCACTTTTTCGGGGCCCGTAGTATGTTCGGAATGCTTCACGGATCCGAAATTGGAATAGGAGAGCATTGCGATGACAGGTTCGATGTTAAATCTTCTGACCATTTCGGCCGTAAGCAAGGCGGTTTCTGCAAGTGTTTTCCAGTCGGGATCAAGGTTGACAGTAGTATCTGCGAAGAAGAATGGTCCCCGTTTCGTAACTACCATGTACATACTTGAGATTCGGTGAAGGTCCGGCCTGGGCCCGATAAGTTTCAATGCCGGCCCGACAACTTCGCCGTAATCGCTTGTAACCCCCGACACCATTGCGTCAGCAGCCCCGGTTTCGACCATCATGATTCCGAAATAGTTACGGTTGTCAGTCAGTTCATAAGCTTCATCGCGTGTGATTCCTTTCCGTTGCCTTTTTTTCCAGATCATATCAGCATACAGGACACGATTTGCCTCCTGGGCCGGGTCTCTCGGGTCGATGATGGGCAGATCGGCGATGTCAAGGTGATTCTCGGCAATGATCTGTTTTATCTGTTCAACATTTCCAAGCAGTATCGGTTTGCCAATGCCTTCGTTGTAGACCTCTTTGGCAGCTTTTAAGATTTTAAGGTTGGCACCTTCCGGATATACGATCCGCTTGGGTTCTGTTTTTGCCTTTTGTGCAATCCGCCTGACGAGTTGGTTTTCCAGTCCAAGCCGACGGCTTAATTCTGTTTTGTATGCATCCCAGTCGGTAATCGGTTTGCGTGCGACCCCCGAATCCATGGCTGCTTTGGCAACTGCCGGTGCCACAGTGGTGATGAGGCGGATATCCAACGGTTTCGGGATGAAATATTCTCGTCCGAAAACAAGGGTTTTTACATTATATGCTGCGCTCACATTATCCGGAACATCTTCCTTTGCAAGGCTGGCAAGGGCATAGACCGCCGCCACTTTCATCTCTTCGTTGATGCAGGTAGCCCTCACATCGAGAGCGCCCCTGAAAATGAACGGGAAGCCCAGCACATTGTTCACCTGGTTCGGAAAATCGGACCGGCCTGTGGCCATCAGAACATCGGGGCGGGCATCCATGGCATCATCGTAGGTGATTTCAGGATCAGGGTTTGCCATTGCGAACACGATGGGGTTGTCTGCCATTGATCTGACCATGTCCTTGGAAAGAATATTTTTCGTGGAAAGCCCAAGGAAAACGTCGGCCCCGGCTATTGCTTCCACCAATGTGTGAATGTCGCGGCTTGTGGCGAATATCTGCTTGTATTTATTGAGATCAGTCCGGTCCTTCCGCAATACACCCTTTGTGTCGAGCATAACGATGTTCTCCGTTTTTGCGCCCACGGAAACGAGCATTTTCGTGCATGCGATGGCAGAAGCGCCAGCACCGTTCACAACAATTTTAACCTCGTCTTTTTTCTTCCCTGCAATTTCCAGGGCATTGATCCAGCCGGCAGCGGTGATGATGGCCGTTCCATGCTGGTCGTCATGCATCAGCGGGATCTGGAGTTCTTTCTTTAACCGTTCTTCAATTTCAAAGCATTCCGGGGCCTTGATGTCTTCCAGGTTGATCCCCCCGAAGGTGACGGCAATGTTTTTTACAGTTTCTATGAATTTTTCGGTATCGTGGGTTTCCACTTCAATGTCGAAAACGTCGATATCAGCAAAGATTTTAAAGAGCAATCCCTTGCCTTCCATCACCGGTTTCCCGGCGTCGGCACCGATATCCCCGAGGCCCAGGACAGCCGTTCCATTGGAAATTACGGCAACCAGGTTTCCCTTAGATGTGTATTTGTAAATGTCATCCTTGTTTTTTTCAATTTCCAGGCAGGGAAAAGCAACGCCGGGTGAATAAGCAAGTGATAAATCCCGCTGGGTTCTGTGAGGTTTGGTCGGAACTACTTCTATTTTACCGGGACGACCCTCCTCATGATATCTCAATGCATCTTCTTTGGTGATTTTTGCCATGGCTGTAGGTATTTAGTGTTTTTTTTGCCGAGGATTACATCATGCGAAATGCCGCTGGTTTCCTCTTGGTTTAGTTATGGTTCAGTTTTCACAAGTTGTTCATAGCACGTAAATCCTTATTCCACATGTTACACGCGCCCGGATTTCACAGGGTAAAAAATGATATTCCCGTTAATTTCTGTACAAATCTAAGAATTTAATACAGACGCGATGTACCATTTACCTAATTTTTTTTCCCGAGTGTTAATTTTGTAACAATAGACGGCGGTGTATTGGTAAAATATCGGACGTCGGACAAATTCACATGCCGGTTCAGTTCTGCGGTCCGAGTTTTACGAGGCAGCAGCCATGCGGCAGAACTTTCATTTCAAAATGATCGCGCACCTTTCCAAGATCGGTTTGTGTCCATAAATTTCTCATGGCATGTTTGCCGGAAAGTGACAGGTCTTTCATGTTCACCGGAACATACATTGTTTTTTCAGTTTTATTGAACAGTCCGACTGCCTTTGAACCGTCTTCAAGGTCACGCGCCCAGATTTCGTATTCATCCGTTTTGAAAACTTGCAGGGCTTGTTTACCAAGCGGATCCTGGTTGACTGCCAGAACCTCATCATTGGTGAGCAGGTTCAGGGTAAAAGCATCAAGCTGTTCGAGATCGCAACCGATCAGCAGGGGTGCCGCCAGCAAACTCCACAGGGTGATGTGCGTATATTGTTCGTTCGGTGTAAGGCGGGTGTAGTGCAGCGCCGGTCCCCAGCCTACCCAGCCAACCACCAACATGTCCGGATCATTCCATCGGCCGGGAGCCGAGAACGGCGAACATTTTCCCTGGTTGAAGCCAATGCCGGATAAACTTTCCCATGTGTCTTCAATGTCGCCGGTAGTACGCCATGAGTTCCCGTCCACCTCGGCACCCCATGTCCATACGTCGCCCATGCCATACTGGCAAAGGCTGTAATGAATGTCCCTGTTCGCTTTTCGCAGCGCATGCTTCATCTCCTTGTAAGGTTTCCTCAATTGCTCCGGTGTCGGGTTCGGGGCAATGCTGCCGTAAGAGCACCAGTCGTATTTCAGGTAATCGATTCCCCAGCCGGCATAGTTCATCGCGTCTTTTGCCTCGAAACCGTAGCTTCCCTCGTATCCGCCGCAGGTTTTGGTTCCCGGGGAGGAATAGATGCCGATCTTCAACCCGATGGAATGAACGTAGTTGCAAAGCCCTGTCATATTAGGGAATTTGCCGTTGGGAATGATATTCCCGTTCCTGTCATGGGTGTCTTCCCAGCCGTCGTCAATGTTGATGTAAGTCCATCCGTGGTCGGCCAATCCGCTGGAAACCATGGCATCGGCCGATTGACGGACCTTTTTGTCACTGACGCTCAATCCCCAGCAATTCCAGCTGTTCCATCCCATGGGCGGAGTGAGGGAAATGACATCGCCGACGATGATCTTCAAATCGCGGTCGTCATATCCGAGTTTGTTCTCAACTGTCAGTTTTACAAGGTATTCGCCTTTCTTTTTCAGGGAGCCTGTGATCAGTCCGTTTCCGGGATTCATGACAAGTCCTTCCGGCAAATCGGAAGCGCTGTATTTCAATGGCGGCTCGCCGGTGGCGGCGACTTTGAACAGGAAGGGCGACCACGGCCTCACGCCGAAAACTCTGGCCCCGTTGATCTTCGGAATCAGCGGGGATTTTGGAGTGAGGATATACGGAACTTCCACTTCAGTGGCGATCGTATTCCGGGTGGCGGCGTCGGTAAAAGTAATTCTGAGGGTAACGGGGATCGAGGTGTTTTCCCTGAATGCCACCGTTTTTTCCATCTTTTGGGCAGGTGTCAGTTCAATCACCGAGTGCTCCTTATATATGGCAATTCCGTTATTGCATTGAATTGCTTCAATGGTCAGTTCTCCCCTGAATGTTTCCGTTCCCGTGTTGTTGGAGATTGAGAAGTCCTTGCTGATCATGGTATCCCCGCTAAAGATGAAGGCCGAGGAAGAAAAGTCAAATTTCAGGTGGTCTTTAAGCCCGGTCATGGAAATTTCAAAAGGTTTGCCAAACATACCGCCGGCCCCTCCCTGGTCAAAACTTCTCACGGCAATAAGATTTTCCTGGTCCCAGTGAATGCGCGGATCACCGGCGGCAAGCACATACCTGCGGTCTAAGTTCCATCTCCCGGTTTCTTTGATAAATGCATCAGTCGGCTTCATTTTAGCGCCGATATTCCGGGCATTTTCTCCGATCAGCTCTCCGTTGAGATAGACCTGGTCGCAGTCATCGATTTTACCCAGTACGACCTGCAAACTGTCACCCACATTGCTCTGGTCCCTGGCGGATGACCGGATGAGCACCTTGCAGCGGTACCATGCGAAACCGTTGTACCCCTTGTAACCCTGCTCCTCCCATATGATTTTCGGATTAATGGTCGCCCACTGGCTGTCGTCGAATGCCGCAGTTGCCCATGCGGGATCGTCACCGGTTTTGAATTTCCATCCATCTTCGGGGAGGGCGGTATTCTGTTCATTCGTGTGACTGCATGAAATATTCAGGATCAGCGCAACAATTCCTGTCAGGATGAGCATCTTTTTCATGAGATGAGTTTTAGGTTAGCGGGAATTCCGATCATATTTTTATGCAAGGTAAATATATTTATCAAATCCAAAAAAAAGAGGGCATCCTTTTTGGATGCCCTCTGCAAAAAAATCAAGAATTTGTTATTTCATGATCACGATTTTTCGGAGCAATTTGCCGGAACCGTTGGAAACCTGCAACAGGTAAGTGCCTTGCGAAAGGCTGCTGACATCGATTTTCTCTGAACCGGTACCGGACACCTCGAGATTTGAACGGGTAAACACGGTCTCGCCTGACTGTGAAATGATGGCCACGTTCAGTTTCTCCAGTTTCATGGTTTTCAGTTCAAGGGTGAAAATACCGCCGCTGGGATTCGGGAATACCTGTACGCTGACACCTGCCAGCTCATCGACCCCGCCACAAACTTTGAAGGAAACCATCACTGAATCTTTGCCCACGCAGCCATTCTTGTCGGTCACATTCACCGAAATCTTTTTAGAATGAAGGCCAATGCCGGCAGAGTCGACGCTGATGGTTGGGGTGGTTTTCATCGATGGCAGCCACAAATAAGCGGTTGCGTTCGGGTTTGTTGCGTTCAGCACCACAGCCGTGTTTGCACACGCCGCAGTATCTTTCCCGATGTCAACCAGTGGAAGCGAATGAACCGAGAGGATCAGGCTGTCTGTTGCCTGCGGGCAGGCGTTGGAACCGGTGGCATACAGCAGCAGTTTGACAGAGCCCCCGAGAATATCCTGCGGCCCGGGTGTGTAAACCGGTTTCAAAATTGCCTGGTTGCTGAAAGTGCCGTCACCCTTTGTACTCCAGTGAAGCTGGTTGAAGGCCACTGCAGAAGCATTCGCAAGAGTATAGGATTGTCCTTTGCATACGGAGGCATTCCCACCGGCATTGGCCGAAGGGGCCGTGAAGATCATGAGCATCATGCTGTTGGTGTCAGCACTGCTTTGGCCATAGGCTGTCAGCAGTAAACGCACCATGCCGTCGTTGATATCCTGGGCGCTTGGGGTATACATGGGGTCGAGGATTACCATGTTGCTGAATGTGCCTGTACCGGCGGTTGACCAGCGAACAGAGTCGTAACTGTCGGCCATTCCATGAAGCTGGAAGCTGTTGCCGGAACAAACTTCATTGTCTCCTCCTGCGCTGGCGGTTGTTCTGTATTGCGGCGGGAATACGATGAAGTCCGTCCATGTTGCATCCAGGCCGGAGGAGGTGGCGTTGTTTTTTTCATACACCCATTTGAACGTGTGCGGGCCCTGCATCACCGGGAATGCAAACCGTTTAAAGGTGGTGTCGGTAAAGTTCGACCACATCCCGACCATCGCATCGTCGATGTAAAATTTCAGGTTGTCCTTGATCGGCTGGCTTGAAATGCGCCGGAAGAAAGAGATGCTGTCGTCCATGGAGGCATTGTACTGAACGAAGATCCCGGTTGATTCGTTGTCGGCAATGACACCGGACCTTGACGAGTAAAGTTTCTCATACCTGATGACCGGATCGATGGTCCATGGTTTGGCTGAATTGGTGAACTGCCATGGGAATTTTGTGAAATTGCCTGTTTCCCAGTCTTCCACAATCAGGCCGATTTTTGCATTGAATATTTTTTCCGTGACGCGGTATTTGGATGTAGCCACATTGCGCAGCCTGGCTGCAGAGCCGATGGCAGCGCCGCTGTTCACCGTCACCGGGAAGGAGGCAATGACCGTTTCGCCGGCATGAAGCGTTCCGATGTTGAATGTAGGGAGTCCTACGGATACGTAAGCGTTCAAGGAAGATAGCGTACTCACCACATTTTCCGCATTCCAGATGCCGTAATTCTTCGTAGTGATCATGATGGTGGCCTCTTCACCCGGGTCAAGTCTGCCGTTGTTGTTGCCTCCCGGCTGGATGTCGTCGATGGCCATGCTTACGATGCTGACATCGGGTGCATGCGACGTGAGCTGGAAGGTGCTCCATGTAACGCTGTCAAGCTGGTTGATGGCTTTCACGGTAAACATGACGGGCATATTGTTCGGAATGGAATCGTTCACCTTGAATTTAAAACCGTTGTGGAAGTATTTTTCCTGGCCGATTTCAAAATGTCCGTAATCCTGGATGGAATCAAGCATAGTTATGTATGGGTTGTCGCAGGAGAGGTGCACGGATACTGCATCAGCCACCGCATTCCCGGCGTTTTTCATCTTCAGCCCGATCAGTTCTGTTTCGCCGTAATCCATCAGCCCGTTGCCGTTGCCATAGGTGGTATCGTTTAAAATATTCTCTGTGTACTGGATTGACGACTGCGGAACCAGGATCTCAATCGGGGAAACATAGGTGAGGCAGTGCCCCGAGCGCGTATCCGTCCAGCAGGGATAGGTGATGCCGTCCCAGGCAGCAATTGCGAGATAATCGCCCATGTATTTGGTGGCCATATTCGGGATTGGCGATGGTGTGAACGCCACGTCGCTGACTTTCAGGTCGGCGAATGTATTGCCGCCATCGGTTGAGTAGGCCATCCATGCTTCGGCTTCGGCTGATGAGCAGTTGCGGTTGTCGTAAAATACGACGCTCACGTACCCGTTTGCCTGGTCGCAGGTGATCCAGGGAAGGTAATGGTGTTTTCCGGCCGTAGAGTCTGAGTTGATCCGCATCGGGGTCGACCATGTGGCGCCTTTATCGGTTGATTTGATGAGGTAGCAGGAGCTTCCCGGGCCGACATTGATGCCCGGAACGCCTGTGTTGGTCCATACGATGTAGATGGTTCCGCGGTAAGGACTGTTGCTCAGGTCGACAGCCATCGAAGGAAAGGAGTTGGTGCGCATGTTTTGTGAAACGCCGATGGTGCGTATCCCTTTGATATTGTTGAGCGCTCTCACGGCAGTGCCCCATGTGGCGCCGCCATCGAGGGATTTGTTAAAGCCGATGGCTTTTTCATCGCTTGGCCAGCTGTCGTATACCGCCCATGCAGCATACGCTTCGCCGTCGGGGCCGCACTTGAAGTTGATGCCCTGGTTGTGGCTTCCGGCTGCGGTTGCAGCGCTGATGTTAACGGAGGAGGACCACGTTGCCCCGTTGGTAACAGAATGGGAAACGTAGATGTTGTTGCTGGTCATCCAGCCGTTGTACAGGTAGCCCTTGTAAGGACTTGACGGGCTGATGTCAACCCACAGGTGGTTTTTGTCCAGCATGTTGAATGCGCTTCCGGTCGCAACCTTGCTGACTGTCCAGGTAGCGCCCTGGTTGTCGGAGTATGAAACACTCTGGCCGCTGGCATTGTCGATATATCCGACAAACCACCGCCCGTTCAGGTCGATTACCGCAGCAGGGTCGCCGGAGTTGGAGCCGCCGGCACCTTCAACTGTTCCAGACCATGTGGCACCGGCATCGAGTGTTTTGAGTGCATCGGCGCCCTTCACCGTACCATTGCTTGGCTGCGGGGTGGAGTTGTTGGAATTCAGCAACATGTTCTTATCGTTGGGATTGATCACGATCGAGTTTTCGCTCTGGGTGGAGTTTGACGGTTCAACAGTGACCAGTACATCCGGGGAATCGATCACGGAGACGCCGCGCATCATGACTTTGCTGCCGGTATACCGGGCAGGGGGAACCGGTGCAAATGGCTGCACGGGAACCAATCCGGCAGCAGCGCACCGCTGCCAGTAACCCATGTTGTCGATACGGGTATCAACCTCGTAATTGGGAGGGAACACGACTTTGTTGTCCTGCGCAAGCACCATGGCTGACAGCATGATGAAGGAGGCCAATGCCAAAAAAAACGGGGTAATTTTTTTCATGGAAATTATTTTAGGGTTGAGGGTTATGAGACTTCAAAGGTACAGATGTTTTTGGTAAATAAAGAAACCATGCATGTTGAAAATGGCAACAAAAGCCTTAATAATTACTCTTTTGCGGTAAATACGTATTGCAGGATGTTTGCGCCCATCTGCAATGCTTTTTGCCGGGTCGGATCGGAATCACCGTGTACGGAAGGATCCTCCCAGCCGTCGCCAAGGTCGCATTCGTAGGTGTAAAACACCACCAGACGGCCTTCATAAATGAGGCCGAATCCCTGAGGCGGTTTGCCGTCGTGTTCATGGATCTTTGGCAACCCATTCGGGAAATTGTACTTCTGGTGGTAAATGGGATGGTCGAAGGGCAGTTCCAGCAACTCAAGTTCGGGGAAGACCTTTTTCAACTGCGGGCGGATGTACTTATCCATGCCGTAATTGTCGTCAATGTGCAAAAAACCTCCGGCCATCAGGTAGTTCCTGAGGTTTTGTATCTCCTGGCCGGAAAAAACAACATTGCCGTGCCCGGTCATGTGAATAAAGGGATAATTCATGATCTCCGGACTGCCAACGTCGACGGTGGCGATGTCTTCATTGATGTTGGCAGATAGGTTGCGGTTGGCAAACCTCACCAGGTTGGGAAGTGAAGTCGGGTTCGCATACCAATCGCCCCCTCCCGGGTACTTTAACAGGCCGATCTGGAAGGAAGGAGGAGCGAAGGATGTTGAGAAAAAGAACATGGCAATGATTGCCAGGGACTTAAGTAAAGTATTTTTCGAAGCTAGCATAAATCAAAAGCATTAATCAGAAATTGTATTAAGTTGCGACCCCATCCCCCAGACCCCTTCCCCAACAAGGGAAGGGGGAGTAAGTCCCTCCCTTGTTGGGGAGGGACTTAGGGAGGGGCTATTCCATCCTGTTCAACAACCCAACCGTATGGCACGCAACAATGCCGGCAGTTTCTGTTCTCAGCCGGCTTTTCCCCAGGCTTACGGGAATAAATCCCATTTTTTCAGCCGACTCAACCTCCTGCTTCGAAAAGTCACCTTCGGGCCCGACCAGGATCAGAACATCGGATCCCTTCCTGCAGACAGCATGAAGTTCCGATTCTCCGCCGGTTTCGCAATACGCAATAAATTTTTGCCCGGTGAATTCACGGGTGATAAAATCTCTGAATTTTACCGGTTCATTCAACCCTGGCAGCCATGCCTTGAGGGATTGTTTCATCGCCGAAACCACAACTTTCTCCAGGCGCACCAGTTTCACCACATCCCTTTCAGAATGTTCGCAGATCAGGGGGGTGATCTCCTCAATGCCGATCTCCGTTGATTTTTCGAGAAACCATTCAAAACGGTCGTTGTTTTTGGTAGGAGCAATGGCGATGTGCAGGCGCCAGGGCCGGGGCGGGTCAGATTTAACCTCCAAAATTTCAACCAGGCAGCCCTTGTGATGAACCTTTGTAAGCCGTCCGCGATAAAAATTGCCGGCGCCGTCGGTCAGGTCGATCCCATCGCCATCTGCCAGGCGCAGCACTTTCATGCAATGCCAGGACTCCTCTTCGCTCAGCACGCATGAATTTCCTGCAACCCCGGAAACATAAAATAACTGCATAATAAGAAGTTATGACGCATAATTATAAAAATGTAATCGCCCGCATCTATTTTCCGGCGGCCGGGGTGAGGATGATCGTTTTAACGATCACTCTGCTTCCCTTCTGAACTTTCAAAAAACAGGTCCCGCGGGGTAATTCAGGCACATTGATACCGGTCCTGTAGTGTGCCCCGGTTATTCCTGATTGTAAACGAATCTTCCCGGTGACGTCGTTCAACTGCCATCTGCCACCGTCAAATCCGCGTATGTCCACCATAAAATGGCCGTCTGAAGGGTTCGGGAAAACGGTAACACCGGGTTGGTCCCCGGAATCCGGAATCCCGCCGCAGACCTCAAAGGAAATTTTAATGGTATCCCTCACGGAGAAACCCGATGAAGTTGAAACCTTCACCCAGAAATTTCGTGATCCGTAACCGATCCCGGTGGAATCAACCATAATTGTGCGGGTTGTAGCGCCCGTAGACCACAAATAGGACATCCCGGGGTTGCCGGCATCAAGTAAAACCGTATTCCATGGGCACAGGGTGGTATCTTTCCCGAGGTTCACAACAATCGGAAGTGTGAGCATTTCGACGGCATCGAGGTTGAAGCCCGCTCCCACGCCATAGGCAGGGCCGGCCCCGTTGTCCCTGATATGGATATACCGCAACTTGCTCAGCGGGGTTGAACTGATGTCGAAGCCGGTAGTGCCGGTTCCCTGCCCGATGAGCGTATACGGCCCGTCGATGTTGTTTCCTCCCGACACCGTATATGCCTTGTTTGTCGTACCTGCCTGGATAACTTTAAAATCAGCACCCGGCCCATCGTAAATTGTATCTCCCATATCAAGCACCACCCATCCGCTTTTGCCAAGCGAATACGGAACATTGTCAGGCTGTCCGAGCGCTCCCGGGGTGTAGCCTTCGTCGCCAAAATTGTTTCCGGGGATCTGGCAGCTGGTCACCTTGAAAGCAAAGTGGTTTTCTGCAGGTTTCAGTTGAACGTTGACAATTGCCGCGCCCTGTGCGGGAACGACGACGTTGGAAATGGTTTTTGACTGGTACCCGTTTGCAACAATCTTTACGGTATATGTGCCGGGGACAAGGTATTTGTGGTAATCGCCCACGACGGGATCTGAATAAACAGGAAAATAATTGTTTACCCATACCGAGGCTCTCACAGGTTGCCCCGTAAGGGAATCTGTGACCATGCCGGAAACTCCCCAGCCGCACTGGTTTATGATGGCCAGCATGGCGGGTTTATTCGCATTGTAATAATAACTGATCTGCGACGACGGGGGCTGCTTATCCAGGGATATTTCAATCGACCAGCCAACATTCCCGAGGCTTCCGTACTGAAAATCCTTGGTGCTGCCGTTTATTGCGTACATGACGTTGTATCCCTGGCCATACTGAAGGTTTGTATAACCTGATGCGCCGGCATACACGCTGGCGAGGTTGTTGATATGCAGCAAATCCCTGGGGGCATCGGAACGGTAACTCCAGGGATAGGAAAGTATCTCAGATCCGCTGTGGAAATTTGTGTAGACAACAAACTGGTTGCCGAGGATGCCGTTGCGGAGGGCTTTTGTCTCCACCTGGGAGAATGCACTGTAGCTGTTCCCTTCTCCGTTCCACATGTAGCCGTTGTCGCGGTTGCAATCGACACCATTGTTGTTGTACCTCGACATGGCCACCCTGCCGTCGGGATTGACCATGAGGTACAGCCATATCTCCCGGTTGTTCACAAGGTCGGTGATGGTCGGATCGGTGCCATAGCCCAGGCAAAGGTCACGGGCAAACATGATGACGTTTTGTGACCCGCCGATTTCATCCCCGTGGATGCCGCCGTCAAACATTATTTCGGCCTCAGGCTCATCCGTGTCGACGTTGTCGCTGATTTTGAGTGCAGCAAGTTGCCGGCCTCCCATGGACGTTCCCCAGCTGATTTTTTTGCAGATGGACGGGAAGCTGGCGGCAAGGCTGTCGGCGATGGCAATGATCTGATCGTACGAATAATATCCAGGCGGAACGATCGGATTGTCCCAGAAATGCTGAAAACGGGTGTTCATGTCAGGGATGGTGACCTGGTAGTGCAGACGGCTCTCCTGTAATTTCTTCAGTTGTTCCGGGACCAGGTACATCCTGGCAGAACTTCCGTCGCTGGAAGCAGGTTCGAAATCAAACCCCAGGTCGCTCAGGATCCGGGCCTCAGCGGCACTGCCAACCTGGACCCGCACCTCCATTTCACCTTTCCTCCATCCTTGCGCCCAACTGTAAGAAAATAACAGCACAAGCAAAAGTATTCCGGATACCCTTTTCACCATATTATTCACTGTTCACTATTCGCTGATTTCTGTTTAATCAATAATCACCTTCTCCACCCGTGTTTCATGCTCCGACGTCAGCCGGACAAAATACATTCCTGCCGGAACTCCTGACAAATCGATCTGCTGAGATACGCTGCCCGACTTTGAGGCCAGGATGCCCGAATAAACAGCCTGTCCCTGGGGGTTCAGAACCGTAACATTCAGATTTCCTGTTGCATTGGTCACCACCAGGTTGAAGACTCCGTGAGATGGATTCGGATATATACTCACATTCTGCTGTCCGCGGACTGTTTCATGTTGTCCGACCGGGCCATTTACCTGGATGTCATTCAGGAAAAGGTTGTTGCCAAAACGGTTGTACGATTCAAACATCAGCTTGATATTCGGCTGGTTGGCCCATGGTGACAAATCGATTGTGTAACAACCTGTTCCATAACTTCCGCCGCACCAGTCGTTGGCCGTTTTCGGGTAAAATGCACTGTCGGTGCTGGGATGGGTTACAAAAACATTCGCGGTTCCGTCAGGGCCCATGCCCCACACGCGCTGCCAGGTGGTGCCGCAATTGTCTGAAATCCGCACGATCAGTGAATCTTTCCTCACACGCTGTTCATATGCATGCCTGAAGCTGAGCGTCACGAGGCTGTAACCCGTAAAGTTCAGAGCCGGGCTCACCAGCTGATCCCTCTTGTTTAAAACCGTGTAGGCGAAAAAGTCCATGTATATGGATTTTGTGCCCGGAACCATGCCGCCGACGGTAATGGTATCCCAGGTGACCGACATGTCGGAATTAATTATCTGCCAGTGGCTGGCATCCAGACCAGTGGCGAATGATTCCCTGAATGGAAGGGAATACCCGTCTTTTACGATATAGTCGAGCCTCGTGAGCGTTTCGGAACCGATGGCGTTCGATGCAACCAACTGCACATCGTACGGAACGGCATCGTTGAACTGAACCACGGGATTCTGGCTGGTATTCGAAGTGCCCTGCAAAAAAGTAATGGTGGCGGGATTGAAGTTCCACAACCAGGAGGAAGGGCAATTTGTCGATTTGTCGGTGAAATGAACCACATCATCTCCGCAAAGCACAAACTGGTCGGCCGTGAAGTCGACAACCGGCCGCAGCGTATTGCTCACGGTAATGTAATTTGTTTTGGTGATTGAATCAGCGCCGAATTCATTCCAAACCTTCAGCTTCACTTCATATGTTCCGGGTGTGGAATAAACAATGCCATCAGGATTTTTCATGGTGGAAGTGGAAGGAATTCCGCCCTGGAACGACCAGCGGAAAAAGGTCGGAATGCCGGTGGAACTGTCGAGGAAACTAACTGAACAGCCAACCGGAACAGTGGTATGCGCTGTAGTGAAGTTGGCAACAGGCATGGTGTGATACAAGTCTGAACCCCACAATCCGCGTCCGTAAGTGCTTGCATGTAAGACATCCTGTGAAACCGAATCGTTGTCATAATAAATTTCAAGTTCGGTCACCCTGCTGTTCACGGGCAATCCCAGGCTGAACGGGAGCCAGTCGGTAGTTGTCTCATCTTTATAATATACTCCCGCATCGGTGCCAACATACAACCCTCCCGGGGCATTCCTGTAATAAACAATGGTGTTTTTATTGACAGCCGGCAGATTTCCGGTAATGTTTGTCCATGTAACCCCTTTGTTTGCTGATTTATACACATTTTTCGCGAGAGTGATATAGACGATGTTTTCGTCGTCAGGATGGCATTGAATATCCGTAGGGGTTCCGGTTGCAGGCAGGTAGTTGGAAAGCTCATACCACGACGGGTTGCTTGAAAGGCAGTTGTCGCTTCTGAACAGTTTGTTGTCGGAACGAACGGCATAGAAGATGTTCGGATTTGCGGAAGAATGTTCCACGACGGCCATGTCGGAGTTGTTCGACCCTCCGAGGTTGTCGGATATTTTCGTCCATACCACCGGGTTGATCGTGACATTGTCTGATCTCCAGATATTTTTATACCCGACAAACATACCCCTGTGATCGGCCTTGCTCAGGCAGAAAGGAGTAACCCATCCGCCGCTTTCGGTGATGCCGTTTACGCCGCTTCCCGCAATATGAACCTCGGATGAATTGTTTATCTTCCGGTAGATGTCGCCATAATATATTGTGTGGTAGGTGTATGCTGCGTTTTCGTAATCAATGGCACATTCCATGCCATCGCCACCGCCGGTGGAAATCCATCCGGTGGGTGTGAGGGTGTAGGTTCCGTTGTCCTGGAATCCGTTGATCACCTTGTTTTTGATTGTTGCAGACTGGCCGAGCTTGTAAATCTGGCCGATTGTCATCCCCACGGTGCGGTCAGTCCAAAGCGTGCCACCGTTTGCAGTGACCCAGCAGCCACCGTCATTCCCGGAATAAAGTTTGCCGTCAACGGGCGAAAATCCCAGGAAATGGATGTCGGCATGTACTGCCGGAACACCGCATCCTCCGTACCAGTGAGCGTTGATCGCCCATGTAGTGCCTCCGTTGGTTGATTTCCAGATATCCACGCCGCCGGTATAGATGACTTCCGCATTCACCGGGTCGGCTGCAAGGGAAAGATCGTACCAGCCCTGTCCGCCTGTCCCGCTGCCGTCGCACGACCAGTCCATGATGTTCGGGGTGGTCGACCTGGTGGTAAAGGTAAGGCCTGCATCCGTTGAACGGTACAGCCCCTTGAACCCGCTGCTGCCGTCGGACTGCAGGTAGTAAACATAAGCAGGGTTTGCTGCGGTTACGGCAATCGTACCGCGCTGCCCGCTGGTAAGTCCGGCGGAAATTTTCACAAAAGAAGTTCCATTATTGGAGGAGCGGTAAAAATCAGCGCCTCCCGAGGCATACACAATGTTGGGATCGTCGGGTTTGAACTGGATGTCTTTGAAATTCCCCGACTGGCCCAGGACCCAGTTTGTTCCGCCGTCGGATGAGCGGTAGATTCCGCCGCTGGTCGCTGCAAGGAATACCTGTGCGTTGGCCGGGTGCTGGATCATGCGTCCGACCGTTTTGCTGCCCATTCCCGTTGTTGAAAGGGTCCACGTGAGCCCCCCGTTCATGCTTTTGAAAACGCCGAGCCCCGGAGCATCGCCTGCGTCGCGGTCGCCTGAGCCCATCAATATTTTATCGGGGTTGGAGAAATCGACCACGATCGCCGAAACACCCAGCGTGGCCAGAGAGTCGGTATGGGTAACCCAGGTATTTCCTCCGTCGGTCGATTGCCACAAGCCACCCGCCGGTGCGCCTGCATAAATTTTATTCGGGTCGATCGGGTGCCAGGCAACCACGTTGATTCGTCCGAGACCTTCGTAACCTGCCGGTCCCGGTGCCGGGATCTGCGAAGGACCAAGGTTAACCCAGGAACCGCTGGTTGAACGGGTGCTGTTTTCGAATTCACTGAAGGCTTTGTAAGTTTCATCGGGAGCGGGGCGGGTTCCGTCGGGCAACACCCTGCTTTGCATCATGTACTCCCAGCGTTTAAAAACTTTCCAGCCATGGCTCCTGGTGATGGTACGGTCTTTCCAGTAGATGTTAAAGGCCCTCTGCGTCTGGAAAAAGTTGGCGGAAGGATCCTGCATCATCTGGATCCAGTATGGATAACTGGCCGTGTCGTTCGCAGGCAGATTCGGTATATTCTGCGTTTTGCCGGCCATTACAAATGCCAGAAGAAGGGGTAACAGGAGTAGTGATCGTTTCATGAGGGAGTTGTTTTGGATTAGGTTGTAAAGGTACGGAAAAAAAGTGAACAGGCGGACAGGCGGACAGGTGGATAAGTGAACTGGCGGACGGGCGGGCAGGTGGACAAAATGAGAAGTTTCTTTGGAAAATTCGATAGTATCTCAATTAGAATTAATTTTGCCGGGAACGTTACCGGAACTCAACCATGAAACGATACCTGGCCGAACTGTTTTTGAATACCTGGAAAGAACAGGACAGGCTTTCTGCTTCCTATATTGCCGGGAAACCGTCCTTTTCTGTTGAATTCAAGCTGATTGTGATCCTGGTATACGCGGCCGTCAGCATCAGCATCACAAAATATTTCGGTCACACTACCGACTTTTTGAATATAGTACTGGTTAACCCTTCAAAGTTCGATCTGTGGTATTGCTCCTTTTTTTTTGGATCGGAGATCGGAAAATTTCACAGCATGCTTTATTGGATTTTCGCGATTGTGATTTTTTATCTCATTATTCCGGTTCTGATCGTAAAATTTGTCTTCAGGGAAAACCTGGCCGATTACGGGTTCAGGATCAAAGGAATACAGAAAGATTACCGGTTGTTCCTCCTGATGCTGGCGATCATGATTCCGGTTGTTTATTTTGCATCATCATCGAAGGCATTCCAGGATCGTTACCCGTTATTTCAACCTTCAAAGAATAATTTGTTCCCGGTTTTTCTCTGGTGGCAGATGGCCTATTTTGTACAATTCATCGCGGTGGAATTTTTTTTCAGGGGGTTCATGCTTCACGGGACAAAATACCGGTTTGGCTTTTACTCGGTTTTCATCATGACCATACCCTATTGCCTGGTTCACATCGGGAAGCCCTTTGCGGAGACCATGTCTGCGATCCTGGCAGGTATCATCCTCGGAACCCTGAGCCTGAAGCGCACCTCTATCGTCCCGGGTGTGTTAATTCACTATTCCATCGCCATTTTTATGGATATCTTTGCATTGTGGCGGGAAGGATATTTTGGCTAAAACGCATAATGAACATAGTATGAAAAAAAATACAGTCATCAGCACAAAGCCCCTTGACTTTTTGTGGCCGGTTTCAAATCCGTTCCTGTTTTGTGCGCATCACCGTGATCAATTCCCTGCCGGGAATGAAGGAATGGGACCTGCAGCATCGCTCGCTGGCCGCAATATCGGCCAGGACTTCACTCTGAAAGACGGCTGGCGCATGTATCATGGTGATACCATCCCAGGCTTTCCCGTTCATCCGCACCGGGGTTTTGAAACGGTGACTGTTGTCATGACGGGCCTGGTTGATCACTCCGATTCGCACGGCCAGGCAGGCCGTTACGGGCAGGGCGACGTTCAGTGGATGACCGCCGGAGCCGGACTTCAGCACTGTGAAATGTTCCCGCTTCTCAACAAAGAAGGTGAAAATCCGGCGGAGCTGTTCCAGGTGTGGCTGAACCTGCCAGCTGCAAAGAAGTTTGCAGAACCGCATTTCAAAATGCTGTGGTCCGAAAATATTCCGCTTTATAAAATCACAGACGATGATGGCCGCAACACCGAAATCAACGTGATCGCGGGGGAGACAGGAGCCGTGAAATCGCTTCCTCCAGCCCCCGATTCATGGGCCGCCGATCCGGGAAATGCGGTTGCGGTCTGGACTGTTAAAATGGAAGCCGGCGCCCGATGGATCATCCCCGCTGAACCTGTACCGGTAAACAGAACCCTTTACTTTTACAGGGGAACTTCCATCATTATTGATGGTCAAACGATCGCTGCCGGAAACGCAATTGAGCTTCGGGCCGGAGAGCAGGTCCCCGTCGTGAACGGCAGTGACGACAGCTTCTTCCTGCTGCTGCAGGGAAAACCGATCGATGAGCCGGTGGTACAGTATGGCCCCTTTGTGATGAACACGGAGGCGGAGATCAGGCAGACTTTCAGCGACTACCGGGAAACCGAATTCGGTGGCTGGCCCTGGCCCCGCCGCGACCAGGTGCATCCGCGCAACAAGGGCCGGTTTGCAAAATATCGCGATGGATCGGAGGAAAACAGATAACAAGTGACAAGTGAAGAACGACAGTACATCGATAGTTATATCCGGAGAAAAAGAAATCATTGTAGAACTTTTTGAATGATTCAAAAGAAAAAAGAACATCCGAAAGAAAAGACGAGGCTCCATCCGAGAAACAGGCATCGTGAACGGTATGATTTCAGGCAACTTGTGGATGGTTGCCCTGAACTTGGCCCATTTGTCAGGAAGAACATTTATGATGATGAATCGGTCGATTTCTCCGATCCGGGTGCGGTAAAGATGCTCAACAGGGCGCTGCTGAAACACCATTACGGAATCGGTTACTGGGATATCCCGGATGGATATTTATGCCCGCCGATACCCGGGAGGGCAGACTATATCCATTACATGGCAGACCTGCTGTGCGGCAAAAACTACGGGAAAATCCCGACAGGCCCTAACATCAGGTGCCTTGATATAGGGGTGGGGGCGAACTGCGTATACCCGCTCATCGGCAACAAAGAATACGGATGGTCGTTTGTTGGCGCCGATATTGATCCGGTTGCCATCGAATCGGCTGCCGGTATCGCCGAAAATAACCCGGGTTTGAAGGAGGTGATCGAACTTAGGCTGCAACCCCAGCCAAATGACATTTTTTTTGGCGTCCTTAAAAAGGATGAATTTTTCGATCTTTCAGTTTGCAATCCTCCTTTTCATGCCTCACTTGCAGAAGCCCGCGAGGTTGCCCAGCGCAAAATGAGCAACCTGAGCACTGCCAGAACCGGTGCGCCGGTCCTGAATTTCGGAGGGCAGAACAGCGAATTGTGGTGTAAAGGGGGAGAGTCAAAATTCGTTCAGGACATGGTCCGGCAGAGCAAATTTTTCTCCCTGCAGTGTTTCTGGTTTTCGGCGTCCGTGTCGAAACAATCCCACCTCAAAGGCATTTCAGAAGCCCTTAAGCATGCAGGAGCCGTTGAAGTGAAAACAATCCCCATGGGCCAGGGAAATAAAGCCGGACGCATTGTCGCCTGGACATTTCTGTCGCCGGAACTTCAAAAAGACTGGGCAAATTTAAAATGGAAAGAGTGAAAAGATGAAAAACAGCAGGTTGAAAACAATTTTGCCGTATGGTGCTGCGGCGCTGATATTTGTAGCCATTACCATGGCATACCTTTACCCGTTGCTGGAGGGCAAAAAGTTATACCAGTACGATATCATCAATTTCAGGGGAGTTTCCAAAGAAATATGTGATTTCAGGGCCAAAACAGGACAGGAACCGCTCTGGACCAATTCGATGTACGGCGGAATGCCGGCATACCAGGTTTCAACCGCATATCCCGGCAACCTGACCGGCTATCTTGATACCATCCTTACACTAGGGCTTCCCCATCCGGCGAATATCATTTTTCTGTATTTCATTGGATTTTTCATCCTGCTTACAGTCATGAAAATTGATCCATGGCTGTCGGTGGCAGGTGCCATTGCCTTTGGTTTTTCCTCCTTCTTTTTCATCATCCTCGATGTCGGGCACAACTCCCAGGCGCACGCCATCGGCTATATGGCACCGGTGATGGCCGGGATTATCCTGACGCTGCGTAAGAAATACCTGGCGGGAGGAGGCATCACGGCAGTTTTCCTGTCGCTGGAAATAAAGGCGAACCACCCGCAGATCACCTATTATCTTGCGATGACAGCGCTGATATTTCTGGGGTTCAAGCTTTATGAGACAATCCGCAGCAAAGAAGCCAGGTCGTTCATCACTGCGTGTGGTGTGCTGGTAATTGCACTGATTTTTGCCGTTCTGACCAACCTCACAACGTTATGGGCAACCCTGGAATATACAAAATACACCCTTCGCGGAAAGTCTGAACTTTCAGCGGGCAAACAAAACCAGACAGCAGGTGTTGACCGTGATTATGCAACCCAATGGAGTTATGGAATCGGGGAGACCATGACCCTGATGATTCCTGACCTATATGGTGGTGCCTCAGGGGCGAAGGTAAAGGAGAATTCGGAGTTGGTGAAGGCCCTGCAAAGCAATGGCGTGGATCCCGGAACCATTCGTCAGTTCATCAGCCAGCCGGTCTCTTTTCTCTATTACTGGGGCAGGCAGCCCAATACTTCCGGGCCTGTCTATGCCGGGGCAATAGTCTGTTTCTTGTTTTTCCTTGGACTTCTGATCGTCAAAGGACCATTGAAATGGTGGCTTCTGTCAGCTACCCTTCTATCCATCATCCTTGCCTGGGGCCACAATCTCATGGCCGCAACCAATCTCTTCCTCGATTATTTTCCCGGGTACAACAAGTTCAGGGCGGTGACGATGATCCTTGTGATTGCAGAATTTGCGCTGCCTTTACTGGGAATCCTGGCCGTGAAGGAATTTGTTGAAAACCAGGTTGATAAGAAAAAAAACGTGCTCCGGTTGCAGGTAGCTTTTGCGTTTACCGCGATAACCTGCCTCGTACTTTTCTTCCTGCCGGGAATGTTCCTCGATTTTACCGGGCCGAACGATGCTGAAGTCGCACGCCAGTATCCCGACTGGTTTATGGTGGCGATCAGGGCCGACAGGATTGCCCTCTTAAAAGGAGACGCACTGCGTAGTTTCATTTTCATCACCCTTACCGCCTTGCTGCTCCTTGCCGTTAAGTACGACAAGTTGAAGAGCGGATACCTTTATCCTTTCCTGGCACTTCTGTTCCTGGCTGATATGTTCCCGGTTGCCAAACGTTACCTGAGCAACGACAGTTTCACTGCGGCCAGGACGATTGAAGTGCCGTTTGATCCCACACCGGCCGACCAGCAGATCCTGCTCGACAAGGATCCTGATTTCCGCGTGATGAACCTCACCGTGCCGAATACGTTTTTAGATCCCACGACTTCCTATTTTCATAAGTCGCTTGGCGGATACAGCGGTGTGAAGATGCGCCGCTACCAGGAACTGTGGGACCGCCAGATCAGCAGGAACAACATGGCGGTGCTGAACATGCTCAACACGAAATATTTCATCGTTCCCGACAAGGATAAGCAACCGCAGGCTCAGCGGAACCCCGGGGCCCTTGGCAACGGATGGTTCGTACAGGCAGTAAAGCTGGTGAAAAATGCTGATGAAGAGCTGGAGTCGCTTTCAGACTTTCGTCCTGATTCTGTTGCCATTGTTGACAGGCAGTTCAGCGGGTTGCTGAACGGGTTCACAGCAGGGCATGACACCGCCGGCCTGATCAGGCTTGAAACCTATGCCCCAAACCACCTGGCTTACAGGTACCATTCACAAAAAAACGGACTTGCTGTATTCTCGGAAATCTGGTATCCGAAGGGCTGGAATGCATATGTCGACGGCAATCTTGCACCGCACTTCCGTGCCAATTACGTACTGAGGGCAATGATGCTCCCGGCAGGCGATCATGCGCTTGAATTCCGGTTTGAACCGAGAGTGTATGTTATCGGGGAGAAGGTTGCACGGGCGAGTTCGCTGGTTTTGTTGTTGGTTTTGCTTGGAATTGGCCTCATGGAGGCCCGGAAATTGAAAAACAAAACCCTTTCGGATCAATGAGAAAAATCCAGGTTCCCGGTTTTAACCTTTTTGTATTGTTTGCACTGGCAAATTTGTTGCTGTTAACCGCGTGTTCGAAAACCCCGGAAACTGCCAATCAAAAACCCTCACTGACGGTCTCATTGCTGACTGACGGGCTTAAAGTGACTATTAAGGGAAAAGCAGTGGATCCGGACGGCACAATATCCGGAGGTGTTATTGACTGGGGGGATCATTCGTTTACTTATCCTGCCGCCAGTGAGTTCGCAGGGTTTGAAATCAGCCATTTCTACGCTTCCCCGGATTCCTGCCGGATCAGGGTCACCGTTCATGATAATGCCGGCGACAGCATTGTGCAGGTTATTCCCGTGAATGTGAATTTCAGGGAAACATCGCTTGCCGGCATCAAAACCACCCTGTTTAAAACCGGCGGTAACGAATTTCTCATACTGACCCTGAACCAGCATACCTACCAGGAATCGCGGCAACTTGAAAAACTCGAAATGATCACCGGCCTCATCGGGAAGATGAATGTCGATTTCGTCGCTTTCCAGGAATGTGCCCAGGCTAATAATACGCCAATTTCCAACGGGATCATCCGGACGGATAACATGGCGCTGCTCATCACAAACAGGCTTAAGGAGAAGTTCAATGCCAATTACAATTTTGTATGGAACTGGTCGCATTACGGGTGGAACGTTTGGGAGGAAGGTGTGGCGGTGCTGTCGAAATTTCCGGTCGTTGCTTCCGAAGACCGATACATCTCGGCCAGCAAATCAACCGGTTCGATCACCTCGAGAAAAGTGATCTATGCCTCCTGCCAGGCACCGGGACAGCTGTTCAATATTTTCTCGGCACACACGCACTGGCGGATTTCCGCATCGGATGAAGAACAAAACAAAGAAATCAATAACATTAAATCGATGGTTTCCGAAAAGGAAATGGTGAATCCGGATGCCGTTTCGTTTGTTTGCGGAGATTTCAACGGAAATCCCACCAGTGATTTTCCGTGGAGCGAAGGTTACAATACCATGATGAAAACCGGCGACTATTCGGACACTTTTTTTGACATCTGTCCCGGTGCCAACCAGAAGCCGGCGCAAAGCATCTACAACACCGTAGGGGGCGACCTTCCCGGCAGGATTGACTACATTTTCATGAAAAAAGATTCCCGCCTGCAGGTGATCGACTCCCAGATAATTTTCACAAACGACATTGTGGGGACCGTATCAGACCATTTCGGAGTACTCACAAAAGTAGCTTTCACCCGGTGAAGTACAAACATTCTGAAATTTCCCCGAACTTCGCTGCGCTGGATAGTTGCATCGTATTTCAAACCAGAAGCTGAAAACACCAATGATTGCACGGACACTTGCTCTTTTTTTTCTGTATGCTGCGATGATCCTCCCTGCGGCGGCACAGGAAAAAACGGATACAATCCAGCCCGGTGCAGGCGATTCAGCCCGCATGAAACCCGATACGGTGATCATGTCCAAAGAGCCACGGAATGAATTAACGGATGATTATTCGGTGAAATCATATGCCCGTTCTTACTGGACCGATTCGAAGTCGGTTGTAACCGCCCCTTTTCACTGGAAGACCGGCCAGATTATTGCCGCCGGTGCCATAACCGCGGGAACCATCGGGCTGATTGCCTGGGGCGACAAGCCCATCCAGCAGTTCTTTTACCGCAACCAATCCACATTGATTGCACAATCATCCGATTACTTTTTCAGCCCGCTGGGAAGCGGTATAATCAGCATTCCCGCCCTGGGTGTTTTTTTTGCATGCGGCGTGATATGGAAGAACAAAAAAGCGAAAGAAACGGGTTTGAAAGGACTGGAAGCTTTTGTGCTCACCGCTGTTCTGACAAACGTTATCAAACAGGTCGCACACCGGCACCGGCCCTACCAGGACATTCCGCCTGATCCCCTTGCCTGGGACGGGCCTTTCAGCTGGGACGGGCCGTACGGACCATTCGGGTACAATTCATTTCCATCGGGTCATTCATCGGCTGTTTTTGCTGTCGCAACGGTTATCGGCCTGGAATACTGGAACACCGGGTGGGTTCCTGCCGTCAGTTTTGGTCTGGCCGGTGTGACGGCCATGTACAGGCTTGCCGTCAATGACCACTGGGCCTCGGATGTCCTGTTCGGATCGGCGCTTGGACTTGCAATTGGCAGCACGGTCTATTTTAATTCCGGCAAAAAACTCCAGGTAATCCCTGTTTGTTCGACCGGGACCGGCGTTACATTGATATATCATTTTTAACCGTACCGGTTGTTTTTTTCGTTACATATTGAGGTACCATCAATTATAAGAATACCTTTGCACATTGGTAGCCCATTACGGTAATATAATGTGCAACTGAACGGATAATATTATGTTATGAGATCGTCCCTGATTAATAGTTATTACCCCGGAAAGGCAGGCTGTATAGATGAAAAGTGACATGAGAAATTCCTTTGCAACCATCCGGCAATGGGCAGAGTCACAACTGAAATCAGATCCTTCCGACGGGAGTCATCCCGGGTCGCAGCCCGACATTCTCATGTGCATCCGGGAACTTGAAGTACATCAAACCCGCCTTGAAACAGAAAACGCCGCTCTGAAAAGAGCCGCTTCAACGGTTGACAATCCCGCGGGCGAAGTGACCATGGGCAATCTTGAACAACGCGATGACCGCTACAGGTCATTGTTCCGGAAAAACCACTCCGTAATGCTTCTGATAGATCCCGAAACCGGGGAGATCAGGGATGCAAACCTTGCTGCCTGTGACTATTATGGTTGGCCGCATGCAGAACTGTGCAGCAAGAATATTGCCGAAATCAATGTTCTCCCCCAAACCGAGGTGGCTGCAGAGATGCAGAAGGCCAAAAATGAAAAACGCGAACATTACTTCTTCAGGCATCGCCTGGCCAGCGGAGAAGTGCGGGATGTCGAAGTGTATGCCGGTCCGATAAAATTCGGCGGTTCCATGATGTTGTATTCGCTTGTTCACGATATTACGGATCAGAAGATAGCGGATGACGAAATCAGGGATAAAAAAAACCTGCTCTCAAACCTGTTGGTCAATCTGCAGGAAGGTGTTTTACTCGAAGATTCAAACCGGAAAATAGTACTGACAAACCAGCTGTTCTGCGATATGTTCGGCATTCCCGCCCCGCCCGATGTACTGGTTGGGGCTGACTGTACGGAATCCGCGGAACAGAGTAAAATGCTGTTTAATAATCCTGATGAATTCATCGCAAGGATCGCTTTGATTCTTGAACAGAAAATTGCCGTATTCAACGACCAACTGGAACTCGCCGATGGGCGACATTTCGAAAGAGACTATATCCCTACGTACATCGGACGTGTTTACAGCGGCCATTTATGGAAATACAGGGACATTACGCAGCGCCGGCAGACTGAAAACGCTTTGAACGAGAGCGAATTCAAATACCGCAACCTGGTTGAAAACATAAACGATGTCATTTATGAGGTAGATGATAAGGGTGTGCTGAAATATATCAGTTCATCCATTGAGAAAATCATTGGTTATACTGTCCAGGAACTTTTAGGCAGAAGTTTTGATCAGTTTGTCGGGGTGAACGCAGTTAATTTACGGAACAGGCTGGGCATCCTTGCCGAGCAGAAGGACCTGGAAAATGAATACGAACTCATTACAAAGAGCGGACAGTCTTGCTGGATACGCCTGTCAACCAAGGCGATTTTCAGGGATGGCGTGTTTGCCGGGGGCTCGGGCGTGCTCACCGATATCACGGAACGCAAGCTGGCGGAATTTGAACTGCTCAAGTTTCGTACGGTTTCAGACCAGGCCAATTACGGGAATGCCATCGCTGACCTTGACGGCACGATGACATACGTAAACGATTCCTTTGCCGCCATGCACGGAATGGAACCCGGTGAAATGGTTGGCAAAAGCATCATGTCCCTTCACAATGAGGAGCAGAAGACAAGGGCATCATCACTGATGGATGTTCTTAAAACCAAAGGAGGTTTTTCGGTTGAAGAAGTATGGCGTACCCGAAAGGATGGTTCTGTTTTTCCGACCCTGATGAGCGTTTCAATGGTGTACGATTCGAAAAGCAACCCCCTGTTTGTTGCCTCCACTACAATTGATATTACAAACCTCAAGGCTTCGGAAGCGTCGCTTAAACAGCGTGAAGAGGCGCTGAATTATGCCCAGGAAATCGGTCACATGGGAAGCTGGGAATATGATTTGATCTCAGGCAAACTCACAGGTTCAGACAATTATTACCGGTTGCTGGGGTTGAACCCGCATGAACATAAGGACAAATTATATGAATGGTTTGCCAGCGTGTTACATCCGGAGGATGCCGGAATCGTACACAAATTGAAGCATGATGGTTATCGTGAAAATGAAACCAAAGTAGAAAATCTGCGCGTCATTTTGCCGGGTGGTGAACTGAAATGGCTGCAGAATGTTGTAGTGCCGGTTTTCAAGGGTACTGACGTAGTCGGGCTGAAGGGAGTCAATATCGACATCACCGAGAAAAAGTTCGCCGAAGAAGAAATAGCAGAACAGAGCGCCAGGTCAACCGCGATTATAGCAGCAATGCCCGATCTCATCTTTGTGATAAATAAAGAAGGTGTTTATACGGAGTTCTACTACTCCGGGCCGAAAGAATTGCCTGTTACGGCAGATCAGATCGAAGGAACAAACCTGAAATCATTTTTTCCCAAAGAACAGGCCGAAAGGTATCTTCAGCATATCGATGCCTGCCTCCGGTTGAAGAAACTTGTAACGTTTGAATACGAGATTTCGGAGGAATCCGGGCCACGGCAATATGAAGCAAGACTGACGCCATACGGGAAGGACCAGACATTATCATTTGTCAGAGATATCACCCGCCGCAAAGAGGCTGAAGAGGAAATCCGGCAGCTCAATCACAATCTTGAACTCAAAATTGCCGAAAGAACAGCCCAGCTTGCTGAGACAAATGCAACCCTCCTGGTTGAAATTGAAGAGCGGCTGCAGGCAAAAAATGCACTTTTTGTTGAAAAACAAAGACTTGCCGATATTATCGAGGGAACCAACCTGGGCACATGGGAATGGAATGTACAGACCGGGGAGACCATTTTCAACGATCGCTGGGCGGAAATAATCGGCTACACGGTCGAAGAAATCTCACCGATAAGTATCAAAACCTGGATGAAATTTGCACATCCCGACGATTTAAAGTTGTCGGGAGAATTGCTGGAAAAACATTTTAAGGGTGATTCAGCCACGTATGAGTTCGAGTCAAGAATGAAACACAAGAGGGGAGACTGGGTTTGGGTTCTTGACCGTGGAAAAGTTCACACGTGGGATGCAGACGGTAAGCCGCTGCTGATGTCGGGAACACACCAGGAAATTACGGATCGCAAGCGGGCTGCGAACTTTGAAACCGAGCTGCTTGAATTGTCGGTACAACTGTCGGGCCTCCCGAATGCGGAGATACCTGCCGCCCTCGATATGGCATTGAGCAGGATCGGGATGTTTCTTGACGCAGACAGGGCTTATATCTTTGAAATGGACCTGGCTTACAACACCATGAGCAACACCTTTGAATGGTGTAAAGAAGGAATTACCGCGGAGAAGGAAAATCTGAAAGATCTGCCTTGCGACCACCTGCCACGGTGGCTGGAAAAGATGCAACAGCAGGAAAACGTAGTCATTCCATCGGTACTGGAACTGCCCGAAAGGTGGCAGTCGGAGCGCGATATACTGGCAGCCCAGGGAATTCAGTCCCTGATTGCAATTCCAATCCATATAGAGAACAGCCTCGCCGGTTTTGTCGGGCTGGACTCAGTTTCAAGCCTGAGGCAATATTCCGTTTCTGAAATTAACATGCTGAAAGTCTGGAGCAACCTGCTCTCAAGCCTCCTCAGCCACCAGCGGAAGGAAATGCAGATTGAGCAAACACGTGGGAATTATGAAACCTTTTTCAACACCATCGACGATTTCCTGTTTGTCCTGGACGAAAAGGGAAACATGATCCATACCAATACTGCGGTCACAAAAAGACTCGGATATTCATCCGGTGAACTCATGGATAAGCATGTTTTAATGGTCCATCCGCCTGAAAGGCGTGAAGAAGCAGGCCGGATTGTCGGCGAAATGCTGGCAGGCACAGCCGAGTTCTGCCCTGTTCCCCTCATGACGAAGTCGGCCGGACTTATTCCGGTGGAGACAAGAGTAAAAGCAGGTTCCTGGGATGGCAGGCCCGTAATTTTCGGCGTATCAAAGGATATGACCAAAATCCAGTTGTCGGAAGAGAAATTTTCAAAAGCATTCCATACAAATGCCGCCCTGATGGCAATATCCAGCATTGCAGAAGGCAAGTTTATTGAAGTCAACGAAACAATGGTGAAAACCCTTGGTTATTCGCGGGAAGAATTAATTGGCAAACGTTCGGGAGACATCGGGCTTTTTGATGACCGGGGGGTGCGAGATGCCCTCGTGGAAAATTTGAAACGAAATATTCCCGTGAAGGAGATGGAAATTGTTGCCAGGACCAAGTCCGGCGTAGCGATCCACGGCCTGTTTTCAGCAGGTCTTATCGATATCGGCAAAGACGCGTGTATGTTAACGATGATGATCGACATTACCGAACGCAAGCGGATAGAGGAAGATTTAATGACCGCGAGAATCGAAGCAGACAAGGCAAACCGGGCAAAGAGCGAATTCATATCGCGGATGAGCCATGAATTAAGGACCCCGATGAATTCGATACTTGGCTTCGCCCAGCTGATGGGGATGGGGGATCTGCCTCCTGCACACCGGAAAGGTGTGAATCATATTCTGAACAGCGGCCATCACCTGCTCCGGTTAATAAACGAGGTTCTTGATATTTCACGCATCGAAGCCGGACATCTTTTACTCACCTATGAGCCCGTTGAACTCAGCGGGATTATCCGCGAAATGATCGATGTACTCCATCCGTATGCCAAAGAACGCAACCAGGAGATCTGCCTGGAGGTTTCACCTGCCAACAACCTGGTAGTGCGTGCCGATCGCCAGCGTTTAAGGCAGGTGCTGCTGAACCTGATGAACAATGCTGTAAAGTACAACCGCGAAGGTGGTTCCGTAATTATCCGGACCCTGCTTGAAAAAAAGAAGTCTCCCGGAATTTCAACGGTAAAGATCACCGTCAGCGATACGGGGCCCGGAATCAGGGAGGAAGAACTTGGGAAACTGTTCCTTCCGTTTGAACGCATCGGCGCCGAAAAAACGGGCATTGAAGGAACCGGACTCGGGCTTGCACTGGCAAAGGAACTGGTGGATGCCATGGGCGGCAGGATCGGTGTGGAAAGCGTTCCGGGCAAAGGAAGCACGTTCTGGATTGAAATTCAGTACAATGAAGATCAGCTCACCGCTGAGAATCAGGCCGGCGAACCATCGGCACCCGGAACAGTGTCAGTTGGAAAATCCGGAACCGTTTTATATATTGAAGACAATGCTTCGGCTGCTGAACTGGTTGGAGGAATCGTAAGGGATTTACGCCCTGCAATTCACTTCATAACAACCCGGTTTGGGAAACTTGCCGTTAAACTGGCACACCAGTCCAGGCCGGATTTAATACTGCTCGATCTCAACCTGCCCGATAGTTATGGGTTGGAAGTACTCGCCACACTCAGGGCCGACGCTGCCCTGAAATCAATCCCCGTTGTCATCGTGAGTGCCGATGCAACCCCTGCGAGGGTTTCGATGTTGAAAAAATTCGGTGCCGAAGATTACCTGACCAAGCCAATCGACATCATCATGTTTCTGCAGGTTGTTGATAAATGGCTCGGGAAGTCAAATGTTGATCCATCCGTAATAAAATCAGATAAATGAGGAAGACAGATGATCCGTCAGGATCGGCTCCGCAGCCACCCCCGGAGGAATTCCTGCATGCGCAGCAGGAGATCATCGAGAGAAAGACCATGGAACTCAAAAGGGCCGGGGAAGAACTTGAAGAGATCAGGGAAAAACACCGCGGGCTGAGTGAAGCTGCTTTTGAATCGATCTTCTTCTCTGAAAAGGGGATTTGCATCGAGCAAAATAAAACGGCCGAAGAGATGTTCGGGTATACTTCGGCAGAGGCAATCGGCAGGTATGGCACTGAATGGATCGTGCCGGCCGACAGGGCAATGGTCATGGATAATATGCTTGCCGGGTATGAAGAACCATACCAGGTGACAGCGTTGAGAAAGGACGGCTCAACATTCCCGTGCATGCTGAAAGGAAAGATGATGTTCTATAATGGGAAAGTTGTGAGGGTCACCTCTCTTGCCGACATCACAGAACGAAAGCAGGCGGAAGAGGCACTGAACGCGATCGAAAGGAGGTTCTCATTGTTGATGGATTTTTTACCGGCCCTTGTTTTTATTAAAGATGCTGAAAGCAGGATGATTTATTCCAATGATGCGATGGATGTTGCCCTAGGCGCTTCAGCATGGGGCGGAAAACTGATTCATGAACTTTTTGATGCCGAAACTGCTGCAAGGATACTGGCCGATGATCAAAAAACATTGGAGGAAGGCTATCAGAAGATTGAAGAGAGTTTCCTGAATCTTGACGGGAAAATTCACCATTATATAACGCAAAAGTTTATCATCCCGATAGCCGGTCAGCCATCGCTCCTGGGAGGAATCGCCCTTGACATTACCAAGCGCAGGCAGGCTGAAGAAGAAAGTATTAAAGCCCGCGAGGAAGCTGAGAAAGCCAACATTGCCAAAAGTGAATTCCTCTCGCGGATGAGCCACGAACTGCGCACACCCATGAATTCAATCCTTGGTTTTGCCCAATTGATGGAACTTGATGATCTCAGCCAAAAACAGAGGAAAGGTGTCAGCCGTATCCTGGCCAGCGGCAGGTATCTCCTCCAATTAATTGATGAAGTGCTTGATATTTCGTGCATCGAAGCTGGCGGACTGATGCTGTTAACGGAAACAGTTCATTTGGACGCCATTATTCAGGAGATGATCGACATTGTTCAACCCCTGGCTCTTGACAGGCAATTGACCATGGACCTGATGAACTCGCCGTCCGGCCTGCTTTTTGTCGAGGCCGACAGCCAGCGATTAAAGCAGGTGCTGCTGAATTTGCTGAGCAATGCCATCAAATATAACTGGACGGGAGGTTCGGTGCACGTTGAAACCCGGGTGATGCCGGAGAATATAACAGGAACTGTTCCCGTCAGGATTTCAGTCACAAACACAGGAGCCGGGATTACCCCGGAGGACATCCGCAGAATTTTCAATCCTTTTGAACGGGTTGGAGCCGAAAAAACCGAAGTTGAAGGCACCGGGCTCGGGCTGACGGTGGTTAAAAAACTGATGGAAGCAATGGGGGGAACGACGGGAGCAGAAAGCATCCCCGGCGAAGCAACCACTTTCTGGATTGAATTGCCAATGAGCCGGGTTCAAAAAAGCATTCAGGAACAGGAAGAAAGATATGAAGAGCAGGCATCTGCACTGATCGGTGCGTTGGAGTATCCAGCCCCCCGGAGCGGGGAGAAACCAAAACAGGCGGCAGAATTGGTTTCAATCATGAAGGATACTTTTTTGCCGGGTGAAGCCGGGTTACAGCCTCTGCCCGCAGTGAAAAGGAACAGGACAATCCTGTATATCGAAGACAATATCCCGAATGCTGAACTGGTTGCGTCAATTATCGAAGCTCATCGCCCTGAAACTCAACTGATATCATCCATGTTTGGGAAGTATGCGTTTGAAATAGCTGTCGGTCACTCGCCTGATTTAATATTGCTCGATCTTGATTTGCCCGACATGCATGGAATTGAGGTGCTGATAAAATTGCAGGCGGATGAAAGGACAAGATACATTCCTGTTGTCATCATAAGCGCCGACGCTACTCCTCACCAGGAAGCGAAACTGCTGGCAGCCGGAGCAAGGGGCTACCTGACCAAGCCCTTCGACATCATCATTTTTTTGAACATGATGGATGAGTGGCTTGGCAAACGGCCGTTTAACACCGGTATACAAACTATACGGAATTAAAAATGGTACAATTTTTCAATAACTTTTTTCTTTTCAATCCTACTTTAAAAAATGTATGGAAGGCCCTGGTCTTTTTGATGGCCAGCCTTGCAATAACCTTTGGTGCGGCACTATTTACCGCCAGGGAGGAAACGGTCAAGGAGAAAAATGAATTTGCCCTTATGTCAGCCGAGATCAGGACCAAAATCTCTGTCCGGCTCCATGCACATGCCCAGTTGCTGCAAACGGGCTCTGCTTTTTTTGCCGCATCGGATACTGTCACCCGGAAAGAATGGAAAATATTTAATAATTGGGCGAAGATTCAATTGCATTTACCAGGCATCGAGGGTTTGGGATATGCGATAATTGTGCCGAAGCGTAATTTGGAACGGCATGTTGAGCAGATACGCGGCGAAGGATTTCCGGGCTATGCCGTAAAACCTTCCGGCGACAGGCCTGTATACACGGCCATCATTTATCTTGAACCGTTTTCCGGCCGTAACCTCCGTGCTTTCGGATACGACATGTTTACGGAACCAACGCGGCGAAAAGCAATGGAACAGGCGCGCGATTCCGATGTGGCCATGCTCTCGGGGAAAGTTACCCTGGTGCAGGAAACCAATAAAAACAGACAAACAGGTACGCTGATGTATGTGCCGGTTTACCGGCATAACATGCCCGTTACCACCGTTGATCAGCGCCGGAAGGCGATCGTGGGCTGGGTATACAGCCCTTACCGCATGAACGATTTAATGCAGGGCATCCTGGGCCAATATGATGTTGGTAAAAATGAAAGGATTCATCTGCAGATATATGATGACAGCATCTCTGCGAACACGCTGTTGTTCAACAACCAGACAAATACCATCCTGGCCGGTGATGATGCGCCTACCAGAACCGTTTCACTGCCGATTGTTTTTAACGGAAAAAAGTGGATACTGCATTGTACACAGTCTCATGAGCAATCTGCTGTTGGCAGCAAAGTCCTTTTTATCTTTACAATCGGTTTTGCGATGAGCTTATTGGTTTTTGCGCTATCGCTTGCCTTGTTTAATACCTATTCCCGCGCACAGCAGATCGCACGAAAACTGATGCTGGACCTGAAGGATAGCGATGAGCGCTTCAAAATCCTGTTGAATTCGGCGGCTGAGGGTATTTACGGACTCGACCTGAACGGCAACTGTACCTTCTCCAATACTGCCAGTTATCAAATATTGGGATATGAAAGTTCCGAGCAGTTAGTTGGTAAAAACATGCACGTTTTAATACATCACTCGCAGGCCGACGGCCGCAGCATGGATGAAGAAAATTGCCTGATTCACAGATCTTTCCAGCACGGGCATCGGGTGCACGTAGACGATGAGGTTTTCTGGCGTGCCAATGGCACCTGCTTCCCGGCGGAATACTGGTCGAACCCCATTCTTATCGAAGGGAAAATCGAGGGCTCGGTGATTACTTTTTTCGACATAACAGAGCGTAAACTGTCTGAAAACAGACTGATGGAGGCAAGATTCGAAGCCGAGAGGGCAAACAAGGCAAAGAGCAACTTCCTTTCACGTATCAGTCACGAACTGCGCACCCCGATGAACTCCATCCTGGGATTCGCACAGTTGATGGACATGAGCGAATTGAACCCGATGCTCCAGAAAGGGGTGAAACATATTTTGAAAAGCGGTAAACACTTGCTTGAACTGATCAATGATGTGCTTGATATTTCCAGTGTAGAATCAGGCAAGATATCCTTCATTTGGGAATCAGTTGATTTGAAGGAAGTTATATCGGATGTGGTTGAAATTGTTCACCCGGAGGCATTTATGCGGCATCTGACATTCGAAATAGAGGCTTCGGATACGGCGGATGTTCCAATTATGGCCGATCGCCGGCGTTTAAAGCAGGTTCTGCTTAATTTCGTTAACAATGCGGTAAAGTACAACCGTGAAGGAGGAGTGGTAACGATTAAAACCGAAATGATTCAAACCGACCCCCCGGGAATTTCTTCAGTCAGAATTTCAGTCAGCGATTCCGGCATCGGCATCACTCCTGAAAACCTTGGACAACTCTTTCAGCCATTCGAACGGATCGGGGCGGAGATGACCTCGATTGAAGGCACCGGGCTTGGGCTGACCGTTGTGAAAAGCCTGGTGGAAAGCATGGGCGGCAGTGTAGGCGCGGAAAGTGTTTATGAAGTAGGCAGCACTTTCTGGATGGAACTGCCGCAGGTTGAAGAAATCATCACCGAACAGTAAATAAGAAACAAGGAGCAAACAATACATACCCAAACCATGATCAACTCCACATTAAAGAATGCGAATATCCTTATCGTCGATGACAACGAGGCCAACATTGAAATTATTACCGGGCTGTTGGAATACCAGGGGTATTCGAATATTATATCCACAACCGATTCGCGTCTTGTCGTCGACATGTTCAGGTCCTTCAATCCTGACCTGATCCTGCTTGATCTGATGATGCCCCATCTCTCGGGATTCGAGGTGATGGCGCAGTTGAAGGAACTGAGCACCGAACATAGCTATCTTCCCATCCTGGTGCTCACTGCCGATATAACCGCCGAAGCGAAGCAACAGGCGCTGGTGTGCGGGGCAAGTGATTTTCTTTCCAAACCGTTCGATCTGACAGAGGTCGGGCTTCGGATCGGGAACCTGTTGTATGCGCGGCACTTGTATGTTGAACTCCTGGATCACAACGAGTTGCTGGAAGAAAAAGTCAGGGAACGGACCATTGAACTTGAAAAGAACAATGTTGAACTGGTTGAGGCCAGGGAAATAGCCGAAGAAAGTGAAAGGAAACTGGAAAAGCTGAATTCGGTACTGGAGCAGCGGGTGAGGGATCGCACGAAACAGCTCGAAACGGTCAACAAGGAGCTCGAGGCATTTTCGTACTCCATATCACATGATTTAAGAGCGCCGCTGAGGCACATCAATGGCTTCATCGAACTATTGCTGGAATTGGATTCAACGCACCGCAGTGAGGAAGAACTTCACTTTTTAAAGGTCATTTCGGGTGGTGCAGCGGAAATGAGCGCGCTGATCGATGCATTGCTGACATTCTCGAGGCTTAAAAATACCGAATTGAGAAAAGTCGCCATTAATTGTTCATCGCTGGTAGCACAGGTGCTGAAATTCTTCGAACCGGAAATTACCAGCAGGAACATTATTGTAAATGTCGGGAAACTTCACGATTGTGAAGGTGATGAAGGCCTTGTGCGACAGGTGTGGATAAACCTGATATCGAACGCGGTTAAATACACTGGTAAAACAGCCGATCCCGTTATTGAAATCGGCAGTACAGAGAATGAAAAAGAAATTGTGTACTTTGTCAGGGATAACGGCGTTGGATTTGACATGCAATATTCCAAAAAACTTTTCGGGGTGTTCCAGCGGTTACACAAAGCCAGCGATTTTGAAGGTATCGGCATCGGACTTGCAAATGTAAACAGCATCGTAACCCGCCACGGAGGCTTTTGCACTGCGGAGGGAGTGCCCCGGCAGGGAGCCACTTTCTATTTTCACATTCCAAAGCCAGACAAAACAGGAAAGTGATATCATTATAACCAGCAGATATGACAGATCAATTATTGAAGAATGCCAACATCCTTATTGTAGATGATAAGGAAGCGAACATTGACATCCTGGAAGGTTTTCTTGGAATGCAGGGATATAGGAATGTTAAATCCACCACCGATCCGCGACTGGTAGTTGACCTGTTCAAATCCTTTTCCCCCGATTTGATCCTGCTCGACCTGATGATGCCGCAAATCAACGGTTTCGAAGTGATGCGGCAGCTGAAAGAATATATTTCTGAAAGCAATTATCTTCCCATTCTTGTGCTTACGGCCGACACTGCAGTTGAAACCAAACAGCGCGCGCTGGCCGGCGGTGCAAAAGATTTTCTGTCGAAGCCGTTCGACCTGGTCGAAGTGGGCCTGCGAATCGGGAACCTTTTGTTCGCCCGCTATTTGCATATGCAGATGCAAAACCAGAATCAGCTATTGGAAGAAAAAGTCAGGGCGCGGACGACGGAGCTTGAAAAATCAAATGCGGACCTGATTGTTGCGAGGGACAAAGCTGAGGCAGGCGACCGCCTGAAAACGGAATTCATCCGGAATATTTCTCATGAGATACGCACCCCCCTGAATGGAATCCTGGGGATGTACCAGGTACTGACAGATCCCGACGGTTCACAGCAGGGAAAGGAAGATTATTATGCGCATTTGAAATCAAGCAGCGACCGCCTCATCAAAACCGTGACCGATTACATGGACATTGCGCTGCTGGTATCCGGCAACATGGAGGTGGAGGAGAGTGAATTCGAACCGTCCGGTTTGCTGGATGAAATATTTCAGCATTATCTTGCGATCTGTATCGGGAAGAATTTAAAATTCGACCTTGCCCCGCCTCAGCAGGCAGACAATTTCCGGATAAAATCGGACCGGAATCTCCTGCGAAAAGCAATGTCGCACCTGATGGACAATGCCGTTAAATATACGGGGCAGGGAACTGTTTCCATCGGTGTTGTACGCAAAAGGGAGTGCCTGGAGTTTTATGTAAAAGATACCGGTGTCGGTATAGACGAAGCAAAGCAGGAACTTGTTTTCAAGCCCTTTGCCCAGGAGGACACCACGACGACCCGTTTTGTCGAAGGCAGCGGACTTGGATTGACTATTGCTCAAAAGATGGTTGAACTCATCGGGGGGCACATCAGGGTTCAGTCTGCCAGGGGGCTCGGCTCAACCTTCTTTGTTTCAATTCCCTGCCCCTAATATGTATGTCCCCCCTCCTCCATCTCCGCGGCATCGATCTTTTTGCTGTTGATTGCCTTCCATGTGTACCAGATATATGCAAACACAAACGGAACCAGCAGGGAAACATAACTCATCACCGTGAGCGTGTACCGGCTCGACGAACTGTTGCGGATGGTCAGTGAACTCTGCAGATCATAGGTGGAGGGATAAAATGCGGTGTTGTTCAGTCCGGCGAGGCAGAACAATGCAAACACCGTGAGAATCGTTCCGGTGCCTGCGTACCAGATCCCTGAGGATGCATTCTTTTCAAAGGAAAGCAGCGGCAAAGCCACGCCAAGCAGCACGAACACCACACCGGCCGAAAACATCAGCAGGACTAGCGGCATCTGAATAAGGTTGCGGAAATATTTGAAGGGTTCACCGAATATGAAACCGTCCTGCGGGCGGACCGAATACCCGGGCATGGTGCAAAGGGCCCAGGTGAACGCTAAAAAGAAGACCAGGAACGGAATGGCATTGAGCAGCAGGTGTTTTTTCGAGCGGGTTAAAATCTGTTCATCATCGATGGTGTTCATGAAATAGAGTATCCCTAGTACCCTTGAAAGAAAAAATACAGCCAGCCCGAGGGCCACATTTCGCCAGTTTAAAACAGCCTCAAGTCCGTGTGCAGGATGTTGCCACCTGGAAATTGCCGGATCAAGCAGGTCTGTAAGAGCAGATTTGTTCACGCTGAAGGCCGACCCGGTGAAAAATGTTGCCACGGCCGTGCCGATCAGAACGGTGCCGAGCAATCCATTGATGATCAGGAACCATTCATAGGTTTTGTGACCCAGGAAATTGTTCGGCTTGCTCCGGAATTCGTATGCAACAGCCTGGATGATAAACGGGAAGAGGATGGCCATCCATACCCAGTATGCCCCGCCGAAACTGGTGGAGTAGAAGAGGGGAAAGGAGGCGAAAAAGGCACCGCCGAAGGTGACAAGGGTTGTGAAGGTAAATTCCCATTTACGGCCAAGCGCGTTTACCAGCATTTTGCGTTCCGGTTCGGTCTTGCCGATGGTGTATATCAGGGTTTGTCCGCCCTGTACGAACATGAGGAATACAAGGAGGCTGCCCAGCAGGGAGATGATGATCCACCAGTAGGTTTGCAGCGTTTCAATTGAGAGTGATTCAAACATTATGTTGTCCCTCCGTCTTTTGGTCCGAGTTTTATTTGCCTGGTCATGATCATCAGTTCGGCGATCAGCAGGACCGTAAATACCGCTGCAAAAAGCCAGAACGTGATGATCACCGAAGTGGCATCGATCTTTGAAACAGCAGCCAGGACAGGCATCAGATCCTGGATGACCCATGGCTGGCGGCCGACTTCGGCGACCACCCATCCGGCTTCCGACGCCAGGTAAACGAGTGGAATGGTCAGGATGGCCAGCCTCAGCAACCATCGCTGATTTTCAAGTTTGTTTTTATTTGCCAGGTAGAGAAATACAGTGAACAGCAGGATGAACCAGACACCAAGGTACACCATCAGGTGGAAGCTGTAAAAAGTGATCGGAACATTGGGAATAATACTTTGCGGGGAGTTGAGATAGGCATACCCGAACCACGGGAAGTTCAGCCTGAGCGTTTCCAGTGATGCATTGCTCCCGGCCGTATCTTTTGCAACTTTCGCTTCGCGGTACGATGCGAGCGCTGCAACTGCAATTTTCCCGCGGGCGATCTTTTCGGCGGCGCTGAGCGCCTGCTGCCGTTCCCCGGCGTTTGCAGCGTCATAGCCGGGTTTGAAACCCCCGTTGATGATGTCGTCGATTCCGGGAACAAATGCATCGGGATTGCGGTATCCCAGGAAGGAAAGGAGCTTCGGGAATTCAACCTTGAACAGGAAGGCATCCTTGCCGTCTCCCTGTTTTTTGCCCGGATCGAGGAGCCCGAAAGCGACCAGGCCGGCCCCCTGTTTCCCCTGGTAAAGGCCTTCCATGGCGGCAAGTTTCATGGGCTGTTTTTGTGAAACCTGGTAGGCTGAACCATCGCCGGTAAATGCCAGCAGGAGAGATGTTGCAAGTCCGAAAATACTGGCTACCAGGATGCTGCGTTTTGCGAGGGTGGCATGCCGCTGTTTAAGCAGGAACCATGCGCTGATGCCGATCACAAAAACCGATGCAGTGACATAACCGGAGGAGACCGTGTGCAGAAATTTATTCACCGCAACCGGCGAAAACAGGATTGCCTGGAAGTTCACCATTTCGTTTCGTGCAGTATCGGGGTTGAACTGCATCCCCACCGGGAATTGCATCCAGGCGTTGGCAACCAGGATCCATAGGGCGGAGAGGTTTGCACCGATGCCGGTTAGCCATGTTGAGGCAAGATGGAATTTTTTACCCACCTTGTTCCATCCGAAAAACATGACGGCGATGAAGGTTGATTCCAGGAAGAATGCCATGATTCCTTCAATGGCAAGCGGTGCCCCGAAAATATCACCGACAAACCATGAGTAGTTCGACCAGTTGGTGCCAAACTGGAATTCCAGGATGATCCCGGTGGCAACCCCAATGGCAAAATTGATCCCGAACAGGGTCATCCAGAATTTAGTGATCTGTTTCCATTCGGTGTTCCCCGTTCGCACATAAATCGTCTCCATGATGGCAACAATGAAGGCCAGTCCGAGGGTGAGCGGAACGAAAATCCAGTGGTAAATGGCAGTTAGCGCAAACTGGGCTCTTGACCAGTCAATCAACGATGGATCTACATGTTCGAGCATGTCTGTATAGTTTGGTAGTGAAGGCAAAGATACCGAAACCAAGTTGTATTCAGGCATGTTTTGTTTACTTTTGCCGGCTCTGACGATATCTTTAAATCAAAAATATTTAACCACAAAGGACACAAAGTATGGCACAAAGGCACACAAAGAAATATGAATCAGTGACACTTACTTCGTGTCCTTCGTGAAGTCCGTTGTGTACTTTGTGGTTATTTTTTTTAAGTTACTAACGTGTAATATATTATCATGCAACACTTTTCCGAAAACAGGGATTCTCAGATAAAATCCAATGCCTGCTTCCATTGCGGAGAAGATTGCGGCGTCGTTCCCATCCTTCTTGAAGAAAAAAAATTCTGTTGCAACGGCTGCAAAACGGTCTATGAAATTCTCAGTCAGAGCAACGCCTGCGACTATTATAAATATGAAGAGCATCCCGGCCTGAAAGCCGGCAACAGTGAAACCGGAAGCCGGTTCGCCTACCTCGACAACGATGAGATCAGGGGAGAACTGCTCGAATTTTCAGAGGACGGCGTGAGCAAGGTGAAATTGTTTATTCCGGCAATCCATTGCAGTTCATGCATATGGCTGCTGGAGAATCTGCAGCGGCTCAACCCGGGGGTGATGCATTCCTCGGTAAATTTTGTCAAAAAAGAGGTGATCATCACCTTTCACGACCAGGTTATAACACTGAGACAACTGGTCGAACTGCTGGCCGCTGTCAATTATATTCCGCAGCTGACCCTTGATTCGCTGCATAAAGGGGCCAAACGCAAAGTCAACCGCGGGATCTATTACCGGCTCGGAGTGGCCGGCTTCTGCTTCGGGAACATCATGCTGTTCAGTTTTCCGGCCTATCTCAGCGTGAACGATGCGGTGGAGAACCTGCTGCGCCAGAATTTCGGGTTACTCAACATCCTGTTTGGCATTCCTGTTGCGTTTTATTCCGGATCGGTCTTCATCATCTCGGCATACAAGGGTTTGAGAAAGCGATTCGTCAGCATCGATGTGCCGATTGCCGTCGGAATCCTGGTCCTCTTTTTCCGGAGTGCATACGAGATCATCTCCGGAACCGGCCCCGGGTTCATGGATTCTCTGGCTGGCCTGGTGTTTTTCCTCTCCATCGGGCGGTGGTACCAGGATAAAACCTACCAGGCGTTGTCATTTGAACGCGACTACCGCTCGTATTTCCCGGTAGCGGTCACTGTCATTGCCGATGATCGCGTGGAATCGATCATCCCGATCAGGAACCTGAAGACCGGCATGCGCATCCTGGTAAGGAACCAGGAACTGGTACCGGCAGATGCCCTGCTGGTTAAAGGGGACGGTTCGATCGATTACAGTTTTGTGAGCGGGGAGTCGGCGCCGGTGCCCAGGAAGGAAGGCGAGCGCATATATGCCGGCGGGCGCCAGGCAGGCGCCTCCATTGAACTCCTGGTTGAACGCGAAGTTGCCCAGAGTCATCTCACCGAATTGTGGAACCAGGATATGGCCGGCGGCGAAAAGCAGACTCGCTGGGATTCGATCCTGGATGTCATCAGCCGGTACTTTACCGTGATGATCATTGTTCTTTCTACGGTTTCGGGAATATACTGGTGGTTTTACAATCCGTCCATGACATTCCTGGTGGTCACGGCAATTCTCATTGTGGCATGTCCCTGTGCCCTTGCCATGACATACCCGTTTTCACTTGGCGGTGCCATGCGGGTTTTCGGACGCAGCAGTTTCTACCTCAAGCGCACCGGCGTGGTTGAAGCCCTTTCAAAAATCGACACCATCGTGTTTGACAAAACCGGGACCATCACACGGAACGATTTGCCGGCCGCCGATTTCAGTTCGCTTGAGGCATCCGCGGAACAGTTGCATCGCATTTCTTCGCTGGTGCGGCATTCAACCCATCCGGCCAGCGTGGCGATCTACCGCGGACTGCAGGGTTTCGCGGCTCTTACGGTCACCGGATTTTGCGAACACCCTGCCAGCGGGATCGAAGGCACCATCGAAGGCCATTACCTGAAAATCGGTTCGGAGAAATTCGTAACGGGCTGTTCCTCCGAAACCGTTTCCGGCAGCAGGGTTTACATCTCCATGGATGGAAATTCTATTGGATTTGCAGCTATCAGCAACCAATACCGGGCGGGGATGAAGGAGGTGCTGACGGAACTTGCCGGCCGGTACGAACTTCATCTTCTTTCGGGAGATAATGATGCTGAATTGCCATACCTGCTGGAGTTTTTCCCTTCCCGGGAGCATCTGAATTTCAATAAGTCGCCAAAGGATAAACTCGAATATGTGCGGGCACTGAAAGCAGCAGGTAAAAGAGTTCTGATGGTTGGCGACGGGCTGAACAATGCCGGTGCCCTGCGCGAGAGTGACTGCGGGATTTCCATTGCAGATGATATCTACCACTTTTCCCCGGCCTGCGATGCCATCCTCGAATCGGGCCAGTTTCGCCACCTTCCCGGTTTTCTTAAATTCAGCCGGACTGCCATGCGGATCGTATTCCTGAGCATTGCACTCTCCTTTGCCTACAATGTTGTCGGATTGAGTTTCGCCGTAACAGGGAATTTGTCTCCTGTTGTTTCGGCCATCCTGATGCCGCTAAGCTCCGTATCAATCGTAGCTTTTGTTACGGTGTCGGTTTATATATCAGCCCGTTTCAGCAAGTTTGTGGTTAAATCTTAAATTTAGACTGAATATAAATATTTGGATTCCTCAATTATTCAGGACTGGTATTTTGGAAATTAGATACTTTAATCTTTATTTTGCCGCAGGTGAAATAATATGAGCGTAATTCTCGTACTCGTTGCATTTAGTGTGTTGCTCGCCGGTGGTTTCCTGGCAGCATTCTTCTGGTCTGTTCGCAACGGGCAGTATGATGACACCTACGGCGCTTCGGTGAGGATTCTTTTCGATGACGACAAGCCAAAGGAAACACCACCCGCTGACACCACCCCCGCCAAGCCGATAAACGAACATTCACCAAACCAATAACATATGGAAAATCAGACCTTTTACTATGACAACAAAATTGTAAAAAACTTTGCCTATGCAACGCTCTTCTGGG
>JBAXDH010000008.1:0-60339 GCA_037141055.1 bacterium
ACGCTGCTTGCCTTGAGCATGGTTTCATGCCGATTCGAAAACAAGGTGATCGAGGAAACATATCCTGACGGAACTACGAAAAGGGAATGTGTTTACCTTGGGAAAGGCGAAGGCCGTGAATTACTCAGGGAAACTACCTTTTATCCGAACAAACAGGCCCAGATGGCCGGAACCTACAAGGATAACAAACGCGACGGGAAATGGACTTACTGGCATGAAAATGGAAAGGTGTGGAGCGAAGGGAGTTTTTCCAGGGGCAAATCGGACGGAAAGCGTACAACGTACTTTGAAAACGGGAAAGTTCGTTATGAAGGTTTTTACAAGGAAGACATGCGCGTGGGAAAATGGCGTTTCTTTGATGAAAACGGCCGAATGCTCCAGGAAGTGGACTATTCAGCAGCACCGAAGCAGCAGTAACAGGTACTCCACCCAGCCTAACCCTGTTACCCTGTTACCCTGTTACCCTGTTGCCCTGTTACCCTGTTACCCTGTTACCCTGTCACTTAATTATTACATAAACCGGCAAATGGTCACTAAACCCCCCGAAATAATCCTTTGAACTGGCTGTACGGTTTGGCGTCATCTCTCCAGACTTGGTTTTGTACAGCAGCCATTCAGGCTTGAAAATATAGGCAAAGGGAGACAAAATAACCGGATTTTTCCCTGGTTTTTTCCCGAGCAGGTTCCCGGAAACGATAACCTGATCAAACAAATCCCAGTCTTTGTAATAGAGGGTGCCTTCACCTGCCAGGAATCTGTCCCACATCAGGTTATACAACAGCGTTGACGTGGTTTTTTTACCCGGTTTCTGTGCCCCGAGGAAGTCGGCAAGGCTCACATTGGAGGGTTCATCGTTAAAATCGCCCATGATCACGATGTTGGCTTTCGGGTTTTTTGCCAGCAAAGAATCAGTAAGATGCCTGAGGGTTTTTGCGTTTTCAATGCGCTGGGGCTCTGTCTCGGTGGCGCCGCCTGAGCGCGACTTCCAGTGGTTCACGAACAGGTGGAAAGTGTCTTTTTTTGCATCAGCGAGTTTTACATAAAGAACCGAACGCGTTTTAAATGACGTGGCTGAAGGAAAAGCACGATGCCCGATATATTTCATGATGTTTTTTCTGAAGATAAGCGCGACATCGATACCCCTCGGATCGCTGCCCTCTTCGAGGATGGCCTGGTAGTTTCCCTTCTGCAGGGCAGTTTTGCTGACCAGGTCATTCAGAACCCCGATATTTTCGATTTCCGCCAGTCCGATAATCGCCGGTAAATTGGTGCTGTCGATCGAAACGAGTGCCCTGGCAATGTTGTTGAGCTTGTGAAGATACCGGTCACCCGTCCAGGCAACTTTAGAACCCGGCAGGAAATCCTCATCGTTTTTCTCCGGGTCGTTGATCGTGTCAAAAAGGTTCTCTGTGTTGTAGAACGCGATTTTAAACTGGGGTGCCTGCCCTTTCTGGGCATTTATATTGCCGGAGGCAATCAGGATCAGGAAGGCGAAGAGCAAATTCAGGCGCATATCGGGTGGATTTAAATTACGGCAAAGATCAAAAAAAAAGGGGTACCCCTGACGGAGACCCCTTTTAAATCATCAGGTTTTGATCAATCAACCATGATAACCAGGTATTTTGAATTCGACCAGAAGGCTTTGTAGTCGATAATTTGCAGCGCCTGGATGACTTTTTTATCGCCGGTAAACTTGTAGGCGCTGCTGGGATGGCTTGAAAGAATCCTGGCTTTCTTGCTCAGGATTGAAATTTCGGTCACCTTGCGTACATCGATTTTGGTGAAAAGAACCTTGTTGAAATCTGAAAGAATTTCACCACTCTTGATGATGTTGTTTTTAATGAGTTCTTTTTTGGTTCCTATGACGTAATACGCTGTGTTCAGCGCTTCATCCTGGGCAGCAATCGTTTGCGACTGGCTGCTGAGCTGCGAACCCTGTTCCTTCACAGTACGGGATAAAGTGTCGATTTTCAGGTTGGCCATTTCGAAGGAGGCATTGAGTTTTGCGAGTTTCGAACGCAAATCCTCAATCTGGGCGGCTTTGACAGCAAGATCCTTGTTAAGCCGCTCAACCATTTTGCTGAGTTCCGTCACTTTCATGTTTGAATTCTTCAGCTTTTTTGAAAGAGCGTTGACGGTCTCTTTATTCTTAAGCATCAGGCTGTATATGGACTCGATGTCATTCTTGATCTGATCCTTGGCCGAAAGTTGAAGTTCGCCTCCGCGGTCGGTGGAGAGATTGATAATATTCTCTTTTTGTTTGATGGTATCCAATGCTCCCTGGATTTCGTTGATGGAACGGATAAACTCATTTATCGCTTCATCTTTTTGAAGGGTCTGGCTCGTAAGGCTGTCGGTCTTCGACTGTAATTCCTCGGCTTTTTTCTCAGCAGCACGGCCACAGGCGAAAAATGCGGGGATTAATAATAAGATCAGATACTTTTTCATGTTGTTCAATTTGAATTAGTTTGCAAAATTAGTATAAAAAACGATTTGAACTATTTGCTGTCCCATAATTTGTAACCGTTCCAGGTCCCTATTTTTCCGGCACCGTCAACAGCAACGAAGACGTAACCATTCGCAAAGGAGAGAGAAAAGCCATAATTCCCGGTTGTAATGTCGAAAGACCTGATGAAATTTCCTTTTTTATCGTAGGCGTAAATCTTCTTTGCCCCGGAATGTGCGTCCCATGTGTAAATGTAATTTTTGTCCACGGCTACCGCGGTCGATCCAAAGCGGCCTGCAGGAGTATCCGGATCATCCTTGTTGTCGGCGCCAAATGAAAGACCGGAAATGGTTTTGGTAATCGTCCCGTCCTTTTTTATTTTGTGGATGGTAAGCGTGCCGCCGTCCATGGCATAATACGTTTTTCCGTCGGGGTCCATGGCGATGGCAGACTGGGGGTTCTTATAGGTGAGATTTGACATCAGCTGCGTTGTTCCGCTTTTCAGATCGATGATTTTATATATTTTGGCATCCTTGGTCTTAACCTCTTTGGTCGCAATATACAATTGCTTGTCTTTGCTGTTATACATGATGCTCCTCATGTCAAAATTTTTGAAGGAATAGCTTTCTACCAGTTCACCGGTAAGTGAATATTTGCTGATCTTTCCGCTTGTAACATCATTCTTCGCCCCTCCGATGCACGTATAATAAAACTGGCCGTCAGAAGTAATATGCATATTGTGTGTCGATTTCAGCCCGGTTGCATCCCCGAAGAAAAAAACAGGCCTGACTCCCTGGGCGGTAAGGCTCAAACTTGCAATGAACGTCAATAATAATGTAAATGTTACTGTTTTCATGTCTGTAAAAATTTTTCAATCAAGAGAATAGCAAATATAGGGATACTTTGTAATTAGTTAACGATTACCTCCTGCTTTTATTATGATTTATCTTCTGTGAAAGTATATCGGCCGGGCTGTTAGCACATGGTGCAAAAGAGCCGGGGCCGCAATCATCCGGTTTTGCCCGGTTCCCGAATTCATTGCGTAAAAACACGCAGAAATTGTGCGTGAATCCTTTTTGAAAATCACGCAATTCAACTCTTTTCCCGGCGGCGTCATCGTTATAATTTTGATCCATTCCAAATAAGTAACGGAATTTAATAATAAAAGCCATGAAAACCTCAATATATATCCCACGAACAATGAAAATTATCCAGGTTATTACTTTAATAACCGGACTTCAGATTAATTTTCTTTTTGCCCTGAACCCTTTTGAAAGTGGTCGCTTACACCATTTATCAGCGCGTGATACCTGCAGCAATGGTATTATTGCAGTTCAAAATGAAGAATTGTTTAATGAACTTTCATTGCTTGCACCAGCCACACCGGCAGAAGCCACTTTTTTTGATGAACCGGCAAATGCAGGAATCAAGCCAACCCAGGCAACCACGGATAAAATAATGTTTGATGAAAAGACTATTTTGGAAGGTTATGCCTTATTGGCTCCCGTAACACCTCTCACAGCCACTTTTGATGATGGGAATTAAATACCCGATAAAAGTCAAACATCCGGGAAGGCACGAATGCAGTAAAAATCATTATAAAAGCATAGTTATCAGCAGTATAAAATCATAAATAATGTTAATTGCCGGGAAAGGAATAACAATTAGGCCTATTTTTGTATTTAATAGGTATGAATAAAAATAAGGAATATTTCCAGCACTTATTCAGATGATAACATGAACAAACCTGTTGTTTTATTATTATTCCTGTTGATTGCTGTCAGTTGCAGGCACAGGCAGGAGTCTGTTCAACAGGCCTGTTTGGCCATGACAGTGGTGGAAGCCAAAGGATATGATGTTCCTTTTGACAGCCTGACCAAACCCTTAGAGATCCTCGCTGGAAAACCAATAGTAATAAAAGCAGGCAATCCCGGAAAATTACAAATAAATAAAAACACGCGGCAGGCCGGAGTCCCCTTATCCGTGAAAGCGGGAGCGCCGAAAATTTGCATTCCCGGGCAAGGCACCTTTTCCCTTCCCAGGGCTGTACCTGTATCTGAAAACCATGTTGTTGCAGGCAGCCCCGAAGTGATCATTGCAAAAGAAGCCTATTCAATGGAAAACAACACGCAGATATTCAGCTCTTTCGGGAAGTTACAGGGATTAAAAACGAATACCATATACAGCATTGCGCAGGACCATAATGGAAATATCTGGCTGGGGACGACCGGTGGTATCACACGATACGACGGATATTCCTTCGCACATTACACGCATATGCAGGGGCTGCGCAAAAACAATGTCCGGTCCATTCTGGTTGATAAAAGCAATAACCTGTGGATTGGAATGGCTGGTGGCGGCATAACACGATACGACGGGAAAATTTTCACCGATATTTCCTGGAAAGATGATTTTCCGGGAAATACTGTTTTATCGATGATGGAAGATAAAAAGGGAAACATATGGTTTGGAACGGAGGGAGGTGCGGTGAAATACGACGGAAAAATTTTTACGCAATATACTGAGAAAGAAGGCCTGTGCAATAATGCCATTTATTCAATCCTCGAAGATGCCGCAGGGAACCTCTGGTTCGGAACAGGCAAAGGTGTCTCGGAATTCGACGGGCATGCATTTTCAAATTTCACGACCAAAGAAGGTTTGTGCAACAATGTGGTCAGGAGCATTTTACAGGATAAATGCGGGAACATATGGTTTGGTACAACGCTCGGCGTTTCGAAATTTGACGGGAAATCTTTTTCGCATTATTCGAGGAAAGAGGGATTCAGCAGCAGCAGCATTTTTTCGATTTACGAAGACAGAAGCGGGAACCTGTGGTTTGGCACGTGGGGTGAAGGAGTGTACAAATATGACGGGAAATACATTTCGCAATACACTAAAAAGGAAGGCTTGATAAATGAGGATATCTGCTGTGTTTTCCAGGGGTTCAGGGGTATCCTGTGGTTTGGCACAGTGGCGGGAGGCCTTGGCAGGTATAACGGGAATACCTTTGACCACTTTGTTTTCAAGGACGGACTGAAACATAACCGGGTTCAAAGTATCTTACAGGACAAAAGCGGAAACCTTTGGTTTGGCACATGGGGAGGAGGGGTTTATAAATTTGACAGGAAATCCTTTACCCGTTTCACCGAAAAGGAGGGGTTGATTAATAATGATGTAAGAAGCATGATCCAGGACAAAAGCGGGAATTTTTGGTTTGGGACATGGGGTGGCGTTTCAAAGTTTGACGGAAAATCCTTTACCCAGTATACCAGGAGAAATGGGTTGGTCGATAACGTGGTAATTAGTATCCTGGAGGATGCGTCGGGAAATATCTGGTTTGGAACGGAAGGAGGAGGAGTTTCAAAATTCGACGGGAAACATTTTGTCAATTTCGGGAAAAAAGAAGGATTGAGCGGAAATATCGTCAGGTCGATCATCCAGGACAGATCGGCAGGCATATGGATGGCAACCGATGAAGGTGCCACAAAGTTCACCTCTTCCGTGAAAACGGGTTCGTGGTCCTTTACCCGTTACGCCGAAAAGGAGGGCTTGCCTGATAATAACCTGATATCTGTTTTGGAAGATCATCTGGGAAATATTTGGTTCGGCAGTGCCGGCAACGGTGTCACAAAATTCGATGGAAAGAGTTTCACCGCGTTTACCGAAAAGGATGGGCTATGCAATAACGGTGTCATGTCATTGTTGGAAGACAAAAGCGGGAACCTCTGGATTGGCACAAGGGTCGGCATCAGCAGGATGGGGAAGGAACCCGGAATGAAGCCCGATGATAATGGTACCAAAAGCCGGAACCGTCCGTCCGTCAGGTTTACAAGTTACACCTATGATGACGGATTCTTCGGCATTGGTTGCAACAGTAATTCCATCTGTGAGGATGATCAGGGCTCTCTGTGGATTGGTGCAAACGACAGGCTTACAGTTTACAACCCCGGTGCCGCATACCCGGATACGATTGCCCCGGCTATTCAATTGGCCGGAATTGAATTGTTCAATGAAAATGTTTCCTGGCAGGATGTGGAGAAAAACAAAGATACAAGCATCCTGCTGAGTAACGGGGTAATTGTAGACAATATTGATTTCGACGGATTGTCAAAATGGTACAGCATCCCTGAAAATTTAAGCCTGGCATCCGATGTCAATTTTATCACGTTTAACTATATCGGCATTACCACCAGGTCGACACAAAATGTGAAATATGTGTATAAACTGGATTACCTGGATGAACACTGGAGTACCATTACCCGGCAAACGAGTGCGGCTTACGGCAACTTGTCTCCGGGCCGCTATACATTCAGGGTAAAAGCAATGAACAGCGAAGGATTCTGGAGCAATGAATTAACATACCCGTTTACCATTCGGCCGCCATGGTGGAAAACAAACCTGGCATATTTTCTCTATTGCATGGCGTTGATTGCGGGGATTATCCTTGTTGATCGCATTCAAACCCAGCGTGTGATTTTAAAGGAGCGCAAACGCACAGTGGCCAGGGAATTGGAACATGCCCGTGCAATTCAAACAGCCTACGGGGAATTGCATTTGAAAAATGAAATTGTGGAAAAGCAAAAAGAGGAACTGATTATTCAGAAAAAATGCAGTGATGAACTGCTGCTGAATATTCTGCCCTCGGAGGTCGCCGAGGAATTGAAAGCAAAAGGTTCTGCGTATGCCAAACTTATCAATGAGGTCACGGTGCTCTTTACCGACTTTAAGGATTTTACCCGGTTTTCCGAAATACTTTCCCCGCAGGAACTGGTGGCTGAAATACACGAATGTTTCTCTGTGTTTGACCATATCATGCAAAAACACGAAGTGGAAAAAATTAAAACCATTGGCGATTCCTATATGGCGGCAGGCGGAATGCCGGTAAATTTTCCCGATTCGGTGAAAAAAACGATTAACGCCGGCCTGGAAATGCAGGAGTTCATGATCAGGCGCAAGCAGGAACGTGAAAGGCAAGGCCTTCCCGCTTTTGAAATGAGACTTGGCATCCACACGGGACCGGTTGTTGCAGGGATTGTGGGTGTGAAAAAATTCCAGTACGACATCTGGGGAGACACGGTAAATATTGCCGCCAGGATGGGAGACGGCGGGGAGATCAGGAAGGTCAATATTTCACAGTCCACGTTTGAATATATTAAAGATGACCCTGGTTACAGTTTTCAATATCGCGGTAAAATCGAAGCAAAGCACAAAGGGGAACTTGACATGTATTTTGTTGATGTGGCAGGATCTTGATTTTTATGCGGTGCGTAAATGAATAGCAATTATTGTACATTTGTGCGTGATACGAATGCAACTGTGAACGATTTAAAGGAAATAGTCTCTTCAATCAGCCATCTGAAAAATGATATCAAAGCGGAGGTTATTGCTGCTGAAATCATTGAAAATGGTCTTGGTGCCTCCGAAATTGTTGTTTTCCCTGACGGGTCGTTCAGGCGGAAATTTTCAAAGGATGTTACCGGTGCGGAGGTAATCCATTCGAACAACGGACAGGAAGTGATCGGGATGCATGTTTCGAGAGACGGTCTTTATGACAGCCTGCCGGAAGCGCTATTTCACGGTCAATCGGATCAGCCGCTTTCTTCCGGCCACGAAATGGCCAAAATGTCAAAACTGCAAAAAAAAGAGGAGAAGGAAGCGCGCCTGTTCCTGCTGCCCTTTGAGAACGAGATATTTTATCACCGGATTCAGATCGAGCTGGAAGAGAGGAAAATACTGTACCAGTTCAGCGAGAACCTGTTTAACGATATCTATCCCCAGTTCTGGAGACTTGACAGGACATTGCCGGAAAAACTGGTTTCCAGGTTTGTGCTGATTCTTCACCTGGCGCACAAAATCATCGGGAAACCCGATTTGACGGGCAAATGTCTCGGGATTATCCTCGAAGAAGAAGTGAATGTGACAATGACCGGTAAAAGGCAGTCAAAAAACAATGACCCGGAATTAAAAAGTCAGAAATCACCGGGCTTGGGAAGTACCGGGCTGGGTGTTGATTTTGTTTGTGGCGGGCACTCTCCGAATACCGAACCGGTGATGGAGTTCGTGATCGGTCCACTGAATAACTCAGGTGTTGAAGATTATCTTGAAAATGCTCCGTATGCAAGGTTTCTGGATTGTTTTTACAGTTTCTTCGTACCTGTTGAAATGAATGCTGTCACAACCGTGAAAGTCAGTGAAGCACAGCAGCTATTTACTTTGAATGATACTTTGTCCAGGGTTATCCTGGGATTTAACTCGGGGATTTAACCAACGGGACATTGAAAAACCTTAAATAACGCATATGAAAGCACTTGGATTGGGGGTAGTTGTCATATTCCTGTTAATTGCAGTCGCCCTTTTGTCGATAACCTTGTCAAAAGCAAAGGAGGCCAAAAAATACACAAAGGCAAGCATCATTTACATGGTTGTCTGCGCCTTTTGTTTTGGAGTCGTGGCGCTTACCGGCCTTTTTGGGATGCAGGACAACCTGTATGCCTTTTTCATGGTGACCCAGGTCTTGATTCTGATCATCGGGATTTTGCACAGCATATTATTTTACAATCTCGTTCTGTGGTCATCGCGCACAAAATTTGTTTGGGAATTCCTGTTTTCACTTGCCACAGCACTCCTGGGAGCAGCCTTATTTCTGCTGGTTTACAATTTCATCCTTAAGGTTCATGTGCTCCAGTTCATTATGCTGACGGGCATTATATGGTTTTTTGTCCCGTTCTTCTTTGTCCAGGCATTCACCCGTTACCTGATGATCCCGGCACGGATATTTAAAAAATGGCATTACCCGGTTGGAAAGGAAATCAATGATCCCCTCGACAGTGAACTGGTGTCGCTGCTGGTGGTCAGCTTTGTCTTTCACAAAAAAATGAACGATCCGGAAATTACGACCTTCAGGGCGAAAGCCCCGGCCCACATGATGTTCGGGAGGCTGTTCTACTATTTCCTGAACGATTACAACGAACGGCACCGCGAAGGTCCGATCGAGTTCCTCGATTCCCGTGAACTTCCCCATGGGTGGGTCTTTCACCACAAACCCAATTGGCTGGGCAGAAAACGTTACATCGATCCTGAACAGATTATTACCGATAATCACATCAGGGAAAACAGTGTCATTATTTGCCAGAGAATTAAAGAATCATAACCATGCACGAACCGCTTAAATATCATCATGTCAACTGGGTGGATGGCATGAAAATTAATAAAAGCCACTTTATCGGGATAGAAAATGCAGCCATGGACAGGATCAAAGATGCCCTGGCCTGCGGACTGAATGATAACAATTACGGGCTGCTCCCTTCGCTCAATGCAGGCGGGGATCCCCTGAAGGTTGTCATGACCATTGACAATCAGAAAACGCTGCGGGTGAAAATCTTTGAATGCAGGGCCGTCACTCCCGGCGGCGCCAGGATCGAAATTGCAGAAAACGGATCTGATACCAGGGGCTTTGCAGTCCCGTTTCCTGAAAACACCTTCAGCCTTCCCGAAAGCGGGAGTGAAACCACGGTATATGTTGCGCTGGTTGTCGACCCGTTTTCAAGGGTCCCCTTCGGCGATGCTGATCCGGCGGAGGAACCGCCCCGCTATCCATGGGTTACACCGGCGTATCGTGTTCATATCATTCCGGAGGAACAACTTACCGAAAAGCAAATGGGACCTTATTTTCTCCTGATCGGGAAAATAAGGATTGCAGAGCAGAAACCTGAGCTTGTGAAAGACTATATTCCGCCCTGCACCACCGTTCACAGCCTGTCGAGGCTGATGCGCGCCCATGCTGATTTTGACCAGTTTTTCGGACAACTCGAACTCGATATACTCAAGATACTCAATAAGATCAGCGAGAAGGAACAAAGCAATGTCCTGGCCAGGGTAGTGGCGCATCTTTCGGAAAAAGTACTTTATTTTCTGAGCACAGGTATCCTGGAATTCCGGTGGAAAGTCGTTGATCAGCCCCCGTTGTTCATGTTTGAATATGTTGCAAGGCTGGCCAGGGTGATCAAAAACACGATCGATTCAAATTCGGGAGAAGCAAAAGAAGAACTGCTGAACTATTTCACCGACTGGTGCAACCTGAAACAGGGTGAATTTGAGAAAAACCTCATCAGCACCATCAATTTCCGGTACGATCATTCCAACTGTTACGGCACCTTGAACCAGATGATGAAGTTCACCGAAGTGATCGCAACCCTGTTTAACAAACTGAGTATCCTGGAATATATCGGCAAGAAGAAAGATACCAATATTTTTGTGAAGGAACAAACAGGCAAGAAAAGCTTTTTAGCAGATTAATATGTTGTTTACTAAATTAAATGTCTGAACATGGAACCATTAAATAAAAAAGAAAGAACAGGGTTTATCTTCAAATTTTCAGCTTTCTTCGTCATCGGGATCCTCATACTGCTGATCCCTTTCTATTTCATTCTCCGCCTGCCGGGATATGAAAATGCCATGGCGACCAAGGATTGCAATGACATGCAAAAACTGTTGGAAATCCAGCGGACCGTATTTGCGGTTCAGATTGATTCCGTCGTCAGCATGGTTGGCCGCTACGGCAAGGAAGACTCCGAAGCCCTCAACGGCAAACTGGGCCTCCTCATCGCGGAAATGGGAAAACCTTATGACGGCGATACCACCTGGAGCGGCAGGATGCACCGCAACATCATCAAACTGATTACGGACCTGAAGCAGGCGAAAACTGACAAGAATACGATCGAGAAAGACCTGAAGGAAACGAAGGAGGAATTGCAGAAAGCAAAGGATGAGGCTGCTAAATCGAAAGAAAAGGATTCTGCATAAGGAAACGCTGACCACTGATGGCAGAATATATATACTTTCCGTTAAAACCGGCTGACCTTATTCAGAAGAAGGAGCACCCGCGAATTTCCCTGAAGGATTCTGTGTCGCAGATGATCCACATGATTACCATCACCCATTTTGGCGAATATAAACCGGATGAAACGCTTGGCTGTGAAATATGGGATTTTGACTTTGACAACATCACCAACTATCAGCAGTTTAAAGAACAGGTTAAAAAATCGTTGATACAAACCATTGAGAAGCAGGAGCCACGGCTTTCGCAGGTTAGTGTAGATATCCAGATACAACAGGTGGAAACGAGGATTCAGAACCGCAGGACGAAAAGCCAGATCACGTTGAAAGTAAATGGCATTTTAACAAAGACAAAGGAGTCGTATTCATATACGGAGAATTTCTTCATCGGGCCCTTGTCATATTATTGATCTTATTATGAGAGAAAGCAAGGAAAAGATCAAAAACCGGATGCTGAAAAATGCTTCACGTACATGGGGCTATCATGATACGGAATCGGAAAGTGCGTTTGATCCCCTGGTGGGCATGCTGATGGGCGCACTGGCTTTTGAATTGGAACAGATCTCCGGGGAAATACATAATTCAGAGTCGAGGGTGGTTGAAAAGCTGGTCCAGTTGCTCACCCCCGAACCGGTTGTGGGGGCTCATCCCGCCCATGGTGTCCTGACCAGCCAGCCGCATCAGCCCACTTTTGAAGTATTGCCATCCAACCAGTTTTACCTGAGCAGGAAGGTGAAAAATGCGATCGATCCCACCCGTACCGAACAGCAGAATGTTTTCTTTACTCCTGCAGGCAGGTATAAACTGTTTAACGGCAAGGTAAAATACATTGCCACGGAACGAACCCTTTTTGAAATAGATAAGGAGGGGTATAAAGATGCCGTTTCAGAATCGGTTGCTTCGCTGGCCCGCGCGAATCAGAAGGTTTGGATCGGGCTTGAATTCGGCAGTGATCCTGAATCCCTGGAAGGACTTTCACTTTTCTTCGACCTTAGAAGTGAATTGCATGAGGATGCATTTTATCCTGCCGTTTCCCGGGCAAAATGGTTTTTAAATGATAAACCGGTGCAATTTATTCCTGGTTACGGGGGAAAGAACAATCTCCTGGGAAAAGATGAAGAAGCACTGCTTGCCCTTGACTGGGATACGTCTGAAAATGTTTGTAATCATATCAACCGGCTGTACAGTAAAAAATTCATGACCCTCACGGGGAACCCGGCCTTGAAGGATTGCCCGATTCGCGATAATTATCCCCCTTCGCTCGGAACGGTGTTCAACGAACAGGCGCTCAGGGCAATAAAAACCTCCTGTGTATGGATCAGGATGGACTTTTCACAGCCATTGCCTGCCGATGTGATGGAGAATATTTTTTGTTCCATGAACAGTTTCCCGGTCCTGAATCGTCAGCTGAATAAATTTACCTATTCGGCGAAGGAACAGATCAACGTCATTCCGCTGAAGAGCGAAAATGCTTTTTTCGATATGAAAAGCGTATCGAACACGAAAGGCAACACCTACAGGCTTAAGGCATTTTCGAGGGTCAAGGAAATTGAAAAAGGATCATATATTCTCAGGCAGGGTGGTGTCGGGAGATTTGATTCAAGAAACGCGCTTGAAATCCTGACTTACCTGATCGAACTGCTTCGTGATGAAAATGCTGCATTTACGCTGCTTGGTACGGATATGATCTCCTCAAACCTGAAGGAGTTGAACCAGATCATCGCCCGGCTTGAACAGCGTGTCGCCGACCGTACGCTCCTGGAAGAGAGTGTTTCATACCTCCTTTTGAAGTCGCTCCCGGCCGATGAAACAGTTTATGTGGAATTCTGGACAACCAATGGTGCAACGGGCAACAACATCAAGCCGGGCACCCCGCTGGTTGTTTTTTCAGGCAGTGATTTCCGCCCCGAGACAATCCGGTTTCTAACCCCGACCATGGGCGGAAGAGAAAAAATGGATACGGAGGACAGGCTGCATGCTTACCGCAGGGCCTTACTGTCGAAGGACAGGGTGGTAACTGCCGAAGACATCAAAGCCCTGTGTTTTGAATATTTTGGGAAAATGATCAGTGATGTCACGGTCAGAAAAGGTCTGATGGTCGGAACAACGACCGATGCCGGGTTAACAAGGACCATCGATATGCATATTTCTTTGGCTGCGCAGGGAGCCGGTTATTCTGCCGAAGAAATTGCTTTCCTGAAAGAAGATCTGAAAACAAAACTTGAAGAGAAATCCATGAATATCCTGCCGTACAGGGTATTTTTTCAATAAAACTGCTTAATACTAAATGGTTAACGTTCATGGCGCAAAGCGATTCTCTGAAATTTTTCCGGGAATTGTGGGAGAACATAGGGATGATTACTATTTCCGTTTCGAATGGATAAACAGGATGCTTGTTGAATCTGATTCGGCAAATCCTGTATGGCATGCCACCGTCAACAATATTGCTGTCGCGGTCAGGCCGGAATCCGCACACAACCACCGCAGGGCTCTTCTTGAAAAACCTTCCGTACCTTGTGTGATTGACCTTGACGACGGACACGAACATGCGAGGATATGGCTGATAAGCGCAACAATCGTTGCCCGGTCAGGCTCGGGAGATACAGTAATTGACAACAGGCCGGAATGGCAACACACTCTGGCATTGTGGCGCGAATACTATGGTAATGGAAACTTCACCCGTCTTGGCCTCATGCATTTCAGGTATGATACCGGATCAGGCGGCGGTATAAGGTATGGTGCAAATGTGGAATACGTCGGTCGGGTATCTCCTGCTTCTGTTGCTGCGACAGGGATGAAGTTCTACATAGCCAGGCGTATTGTGAGAAGTACGATTCGAAGCCTCGACGAGGCTGGCAACCAGCTTCCTGCTGATCGAAGTGCCGGCATGTACCATCATGGAGATAATGACACCACTGCCGGTCAATCGGGATTATTAACAAGCAATGGAGAACTTTTCGACCATGACATGGCCGGCTCTGTAATGAAAAATAACACTAACAAGACCCATGACAGCCATTTTGTGGATATCAACTTTGAAATATGTCTTGCGATAGGTGAACCTCCCCGTTGCCATGGCACCATCCAGGCGCCAATCTGTACCGACCCGTGGCCGCGTATTAATTCGCTTTTCCTGGCGGTATGCGACATCATACCCTGGCGTGCGAACTACATTGCCAGAGTAACCCAGGCACATACGGTTACTAATCTACCTCTTGAGATTTCCCTGGTCGGGACACTTGGATGAGGTGCAAGGCGACAGCGTAACTCAGCACTAAAACGATGTATCAATTTTGAAATCCTCGTTCTTTGCGGATCCACCGCTGGATTCATTTCCTGGTGCAGTCCCTGGGGAACTTCCGGATACACCAGCAGGAGCGCCGCCCGGAGAATCATTACCAATTACGGCAGGCGAACCCATCCCGGTATTTCCGGCACCGGCAGAATTCATTGATGAGGATTCCATAGATCCGCCGCCTGAAAAGCCATTCACCCCCGGGGGCAGGATCTTGTCAATTTCGGCACCCAGCCCGGAATCCTTGACCATCTGGTTGTCGCGAAAATTTTGAAACTCGGTAAGCGCCTTGTCTACCTTATCATTACTCAGCGATTTATTTGCACCTTCACTTCCTCCGGTATCCATAATTCAATTTTTAATGTTGAATAAAAACATTTACTGCCTGGCTTTTTAACAAATCTATCCCCCGATAATAACTGTTGGGCAACCCAATACGATAGTGCCCCCGTGAGCGGTCATATCACCCATCCTGGCAGCCATTTTCCCGCCAATGAACACGGTGGATGACCCCAGTAAAATGGAATCCGGCGGGCCGGTACAAGTCACCATGTCGCCCATGCAGGCGGCGGGCATCCCGCCAATTAAGACTGTCGGACATCCAGGTGGAAGGATGGGGCCACCGACGTGTGGAACAAGCACTGTCACCATAGGACAAACATGCATATCTCCGACTCTTGCTGCAAAAGGCATATCAGGTATTTTTAGTTTATTTTGACAATTCCTCCCTTGATCTCAGTTAAAGCGCTGCCGTCAAGGCTCACGGATGGAGCTTCTGCTTTTATTTCAGCATCAGCCTTAATGGAGACTTTCGAACCACTAATTGAAGTGTCTCCATTGATGTTGACCCCTCCATTCCCATTGATCTGAATATTCTTACTTGCTTTCAGGATCATTTCGCCACCATTGTTAACAGCAGAAAACTTTTTCCCGGCAATGATTTTTAACTCTTCGGTGGCATTAATGGTAATATTTTTTCCTAGAATATGAATATCTTTGGGCGACTGAACAAGGATGTATTTCTTTTCAATGTTAATTTCAATGCCATAAAGATCTCTTCCGTCCTCCATGAACAGTGCGATTCTTCGCTTTCCCTTCCTTTCATCTAATATAATGGAGGATTGCTTTGGTGTGCGGAGGTAAATGACATCTTTCAAATCGAGGTTCGGATCGCTCGGAGTTGCAGTTGAATTATGGAAACTTCCCATGACAAAGGGTTTTTCTGCATCCCCGCCTTCAAAGCCTACAAGCACTTCATCTTCCAGGTCAGGAACAGAAAAAATGCCTTTGTTTTTTCCAGCATCCTGTTGCGAAACCCTGATCCAGGGTGACATTTGATTACTCTCCTGCCAGGAAAAATTAACACGCACCCTGCCGATTTTCATGGGGTCATCCCTGTCTTTTACAACTGCACTCTGGCTTTCACAGCGGGTCGCACTCGTTGCACCGGTCTTCGGCGCCACTTTCGATTCGGCAGGAATGGCAGTGAAGATATTCTGGTAATTCATGGAAATATCGATGCTGTGGTTGATCCCTGTAACCAGGTATTCGCCAGCGTCAATTTCACCGTTTGTTTCGACGTTGAATGATTTTATCTGCAAAACATTCCCCGGTTTCATGGGCTCATAACTGCTGCCGTTTACGAAAACCATTCCTGAAGCGACCTTCAGTTTCTCCTTTTCAACCACATCCTGGCTGTTGGTTGACTGTAGAAATGTTCCGTTTTCCTGGAGATAAGTTCCAGGGAAATAGTATGTTGACTGATCTGCAAAACTGCTTGCAGACTGATCATGTGTCTTTTTCCCGAGATTATTCAACGAACCGGTAACATCATAGGATGAAGATTTTTCAAATTCCCGCTGGTCATTTCCATAAAGATAACTGACATAATTAAAATTCAGGGGAGCCATGCGGGTCCCGACCGAAAAATTCATCAGGTTTATTCCCAGCACTCCTTTCATGGAGGTTTTGGGAAATGAACCAAAAACGAGGCCCCGGCCGTCATAAAAGAACCATTCGCCAAATCGCGCAGCCAAACGCCGGAGAAATTCATAATTTGTCTCCTTGTACTGGACGATGTATGGATACTGGTGAGTATTGGCGGGGTCGCATTTCAGGGTGATCTGATCGGCAGGGTATGGGCTCAGCACTTCCTGGACGATTTGCTTCAGGGACATGTTCTCGAAGGACCGGCACGACGGGTAACCATGCAGCAAAATATCCGGGCTTTGCCCCGAAAAAATAATTTCCTGGTTTGAAAGGGATTCGGATGCACTCACACCGGTAATGATTCCTTTGAAGAAAAAGTCTTTGGTATCTATACCTGAATTGATGCCTTCAATCAGAAAGGTAATAACCGAACCGATTTTATTGATGGAAGAGGTGAGCGGGGAATCTCCCGTTTGTTCAAAGGTGTCTCTCCGGCATACCAGCTGAAATGTATGGGGCTGATTGAAATGCTGATCGATGGCGACATGGAGGAAATCAGGTATTTTATTCCCGGCGATTTCAATGGTGATTTTTGATGCAAATGCCATTGGTATGGGTTTTAAATTTGGGTGAATTCCGTATCGCTATGCATACCAGATATTCATAAAGGTCGCACCCGAGATATCGAGTTCCTTGCACGAAATTGTAAGGTCTGTCATCACCTCACCTGCTTCGTGGAAAGACTGGTTGTAATTTACCAGGGCAGCATCCGTAAATGTCACGACCTGGAAAGACTGGCCACCCACCGTTCCTGACGCAAGGACTATTTTCCCTGATTTCTGGGCATTCTGTGAAATCATCCATTGCATAATGTCAAAATCATTCAGGTTCTGGAGTGAAACGTGGATAATGCCTCCCGTTACCCTCGATTGTGGCTGTCCTGTCTGACCGATTGTCTGTGAAAAGGAGAAGTTAAAGGATGTTACCGGGATGCCGTCCTGGGATTTTGGATGACCGTCGATGTGCAAGGTCGCTGTAAATGCCATAATGGGTCAATGTTAAAATTAAAAAATAAACACGGTTGTCTCAAAAGACCATGAGCATGTAAAAACTGCAAAGACGCCAGGGCGAAAAATACGGATGATCAAATTTGCATTTTTGTGTCCTGGCGTCTTCACGGTGTAATATGACTTTTGAAGAACAGTCTCAAAAACTCCAATGGTTTAACTTAAGCAGGCCATTCGTTATCCAGTTCGGCATTCCCTACTTTTATTATCCTGGCAGAAATGGCAATGCTCATCATCATGGTATCGCCGCCAAATGATTCGGAATAACTTGTCAGGTAGCCGTCGGTGAAATCAAGCTGTTTCATTTTCTGATCCTGGTCGATTTTGTTGAAAACGATGGTGCCGTCTTTTTTTCCATAGTGGTCGCAGGCCCATTCGATTAAAGAATTATCTTCCGATGATTCAATAACCACATGGATGTCATGCGCTTTAACTTCAGAAGTGGGCCTTCCGCTCTGGTCAACAGATTGGTTAAGTCCATAGGAACATGAGATGACTTTATAGTCAGTCCCGGCAACGGTCATTTTTGCTTTGAAAGACATAGTTTTAATGTTTAAGGTTAATACTCGTTTTTGTTTCTGATTAATAATGCATTATGCTTGTTCGTATTTCGAATCCCAGTCGTTCCCGTCATCGCCTTTCTGACCATCCATTTTGATCATGAAATTTTTGGCGGGGAAATAGGGTTTCATATTCACATCCAGGTAGATACGGTCTTTCTGAACGGGGTCCTGCTCAAAGCGTTTGATGGTGAAACTTTCGATGAGTTTCCCCGGACCGGTGATGCCGTCGAGAAACCGTACGATCTGCGACTGGATCTCCTTTTTGGTTTTCACATTGAAATTCTCAAAAGCACGGCGGTTCAGGAAATCCATCAATACTTTGGTCACATAGTCAAAAACCCGCACGACAGAATAAGTCTGCAATCCCAGGTTGTCGCCGCTGAACAGTGTCTTGGCTGAAAAGGCCATCACTTTTCCGTATTCATTCACCATGGGAACCAAACCAAGTTTTTCAAGGCTGGCGATTTCACTCTTTTTAAGGTCATACCGAACACCTTCCACTTCGCTGAGTCCGCCATGTTTTTTTCCGGCTGCCACCTGCGACATCAGTGTGTTGTAAATTGTGCCGGCCAGAGCTGATGAGGGAGGAACATACAATTCGTCCTCTTCGCCGATCTCTGCGAATTTTTTGCGTCCCACCAGCCAGTTGCAGGCCATCATGACGTTTGAACGATATGCGTCTCCGCCGGTCAGGTTGGCGGATTCGAACATCTCCATGGTATCGTCGGGATTATCGAGATGTTCAAAATCGGTTACGAGCATCACCTTGTTATCGTAGGCGATTTTTGCCCATTTTTCCACAACCATGTTGGAGCCAAGGTATCCCGGAAGGACAAGCAAGCTGTAGTTGTTCCGCAAATCAAGGCGGTCGTAACTGTTCACCAGCTCTTCGGATACCGCATCGATAAACCGTGTATCATCCAGATCCTTCACCTGGTCGGGTGCGGCGTTCATGAACGAAACATTTTTTAGCTTGTCCTGGTTCGTATTTTTGAAAAAGAGGGCAACGGAACGATAGGCCTGTTCCAGGTCGCGGGTTTCTTCAACGGCTTTGGAAAGGTTGTCTTTCAGGGTTTTTTCAGCAACCATGGAGGTCTTCTCACATTGCTCAACCATGTCCGAAACATTTTCAGATGATTGAATGATTGCGGCCCAAAGCTCCAGCACTTTTTTCAGCTCTTCGCGCTCCTTCTTTTTGGCTGATTCGGAGAGAAATATTTTTTTGCGGGCCTTCCGCTCGGGATTCAGGTTCTGCACCCCTTCAACCGCTGCTTCCAGCAGATCAAAACCACCAACCGAAGTCAGTTTCTGGATGCTTGTTTGCAATAACTCTTCAGGTTTTTCAACCTGTTTGATGTCGGCGGCAACTTTTTCTTTGAATTGCTCTATGTTGTTTTCTTGTCTTTCTTGCTGTTCCATTGGAATAAATTGTTTACGGATAAAACACTAATGATGAAACTCAATGCCTTCAGTTGTATCAGGCCTGTTCGATTTCCTTGATCATGGCGTAGATGGAGTTGAGCAGTGCCAGCTTCGTTTCGCCATTTTCAAGTGCTTTACGCATCATCTTATTGCTTTTCAATTGCTTGACCACCTTTTGCAGTTGTTCTTTCTGCATGGTGAGATTTTGAAGAAACTCGCTTTGCGCGGTAATTCCCTTGATGCCAAAATCAGCAAGATTCCCGAACTTCAGCGTTTCCTCCCTGGTAACCCCTTCGCTGTCCTGGAATTCAACAGCAAGGTTGGGTTTGTACTGTTCAAACACATCATCAAGTTTCGTCAGTCCCTGAACAACCTGGGGCTTCACAGGTGGGTCAGCAGTGAGCTTCTGGATCATCAAGGTCCTGTTCTGCTGGATTTCACTGATGGCTTCGCTGGCATCGCCTTTTACTTCGGTACCGCCAATTCCGTATGTTTCCATAAGTTTTGATTTAAATTTTATGTTTGTTATTTAGAATTAGTTCAAAGATACACCTATTTTATGATGTCGGAAAGGATTAACCCATTAATTTATTTTCCAGATTATTTCACCCTTCTTGTCTGATTTCAAGGTTACAACCGAACCCCTGGTGATTTCACCGGAGATAATCATTTTCGAAAGCGGTCGCCGCAACTGGGTACGGATGATGCCGATTATCGGCCGCGCTCCGTATTTGGGTGTAAAGCCTGCCATCGCCAGTTTCTTTTTCGCCTCATCATCGATTTCAAGTTTAATACCTTGCTGGTCGAGGGATTTGAGCAGGTTTTTCAGATGAATGTCGAAGATTTTCACAATATTCTTCTCGCTGATCGGGGCAAAAGGAACTATTTCCGTAAGGCGGCCCAGGAATTCGGGCCGGAAGTGCCGGGTCATGATCTCCATGAGGTCATTGGAGGCAGGAATGACATCCTTTCCGAAAGAATCGACGATGAAATCGCTGCCGATGTTTGAGGTGAAAAGGACTACTGCATTCGAAAAATCACCCTCCTTGCCCAGCCGGTCATGCAGTTTTCCTTCATCCAGTATCTGGAGGAAAATATCGAAAACAGAAGCGTGGGCTTTTTCAATTTCGTCAAACAGCACGACCGAATAGGGTTGCTGCCTGATTTTGTTAACCAGCAGCCCGCCTTCTTCATAGCCGACATAACCCGGGGGGGCGCCATAAAGCAATGCGGCGGAATGCTCCTCCTTGAATTCACTCATGTCGAACCTTATCATGAACGATTCATCCTGGAAAAGAAATTCGGCCAGTGATTTGGCAAGCTCGGTTTTACCTGTTCCTGTAGGTCCGAGGAAAAAGAAGGAGCCAATGGGCTGACCGGCTTTGTTAAGTCCCGATCGCGATTCGAGGATGGCTTCCGCAATGCTTTTGATCGCATGATCCTGGCCTACAACCCTTTTTTTCAGAATGTCGGCCATGTTCATCAGCCGGTCGCGCTCCTGTGTCTGAACTTTCCCGATAGGGATGCCGGTTTTATTGGAAACCACGGCGGCGACATCGCCTTTTTCGACGGTTTCTTTTTCTTTCTTCGCAATGGTTTCAAGCGCCGACAGCCTGTTTTTAAGATTGTTCATCAGTTCGGCATTGTCTTCCATTTTCAGCGGATCTGATTCATCTTCAAGCTGCCCGATCAGGACAGGGGAGAGTTTATTCTTCATCTGGGCGTAAAACCAGCGCAATTCTTTCCGCAGATCTTCCTCCGGCAATTCTGCCTGTTGCTTCTCCAGGGTTTCCATGGCCTGGCTCAAAACGGCAAGTTCGTTTTCCGAGGTGTCTTTCATCATGCGAACGCCGGCCATGGTACGGTCGATGAGGTCGATGGCGGAATCGGGGAGGCTACGCTCTTTTAAGTACCGCTTCGACAAGCGGATCGATTCACTGAGCACATCCTTGCCGGTTTTTATGTTGTGGTGCGTTTCATAAACCGGGGAAATGCATTCAAGCATCCGCAGGGCGACATCTTCGGTGGGTTCTTCAACTTTAATGATTTCAAACTGGCGGTTGAACGCTTCGTCGGTCTCAATGAATTTGGTATAGTTGTCGATGGAGGTTATGCCGATGACTGTGAGCGCCCCGCGTGAAAGTTCAGGTTTTAAAAGGTTGGCGGCACCTGATGCCCCGGCTTGTTTGTCAAGCAGGGTGTGAATCTCATCAATGAACAAAATCGCTTTGTCGAACTGTTCAATTTCTTTGATGATATTTTTCAAGCGGTCTTCCACCTCACCTTTGTAGGAAGCGCCTGCAATGAGCGCACCGAAATCAAGCTCAAAAACCATCGCCTCTTTTAAGTTCCCCGGCACTTTCTGGTCGACGATACTTTGGGTAAACCCGTTTACCACGGCAGTTTTTCCAACACCCGGGTCCCCGATGATCATGACGTTTGGTTTCGACCGCCTGCCAAGAATTTCAGCGATCATCCGGATTTCACGGTCACGGCCTACTACCGGGTCAAGTTTTCCCTGGCGGGCAAGGCTGGTTTTATCGATGCAGAATTTCAGCAACGCATTTTGCTTTTTATCCGGTGAAGCTTTTGCTTCCTCCGCTGATTTTGGCGCCAGGACATTTTCCAGATCCGATTTTTCGATCAGGGCATCGATGATCTCCTGGGGTTTTAATGGAAAAGTTTTCAGCTGTTCATAGGTAAATCCAACTCCGGGTGTACTCAGTGAAGCGATCACACAAACAGGATCAAGATCATCCTTCGAGAGTTTCAGCCGGATGTTGTCTGCCTCCAGCATGACCGCCTGCACGTATGGATCAGCAGGGGGCTGTTCACTTACTTTACCGGTTTTGGCGCAGGTTTCAATTCTCACCTCCGCCCACTCTTCCATGTAATAGGTGTCTTTGTCAAGCGATTCGAGGAAAGACCTCAGACCGATCTCCTTGTGCAGCAGCGCCTTCAGCAGGTGTGCAGGCGAAAATTTTTCGTTGGAGAACTCTTTGGCAAGCGCCTGCGCGATGCCTATCGCCTGCTTTAATTCGTCGGTGTAATTTAGCTGTAAGGAATTACCCATAATTCAAATATTAATTCGGTGAGAAATTCATGTTAATGTCAACCCGGAAACAAACGAACTTGCTGAGCCCGCTGCAAAAAGCCGTGTTTGTGTTTTTACAATGAAGACGCATAGATGCAAATGATTTGTAATCAAACAGGTACCTATTGGCGACTTGGCATCTAAGAGGAGAAAAGGAGTTGCAGGAGTGGGCCCAATGTTAATTCAGGCATAAAAGTATATAAAAATTGAATTCTGTTCTTCGATTTTTTTTATTTCAGGCTTATTTGGTTCCACTGGCATGTAGATCCAATGATTTTGACAGACTAATCCGGGTTCTGCGTCCACCCGTTGTCACAGTTGAATAAACATTGCCATCAGTATCAGTATGTGTTATGGGCGCTGGAGCAGGTTCCGGAGTTGTGGTTTTTTTTTCGCGTAAAATCCTGAATCTGTTATTGAAATTGGTTTAAGATTTGCATTTATTGCAAGATAAACCTGCCGAAATTGGAGGAATTGCATTTTTTACAATTGACTGGACAGATTTGTGAATGTGTTTTGGATTTTTTGTAAAAGAAAAAAATCCGGTCGGGAGGATCAGTTTTAGGATAAACAATGGCGGCAGTACTTTTGGTTTCAACTTTCTAACATTTGAAAGCCATGAATCTGGAAGTCCCTCATATTGTTCAGGAAAAAGAAATGTCATGTTGGCATGCTTCAGCACGCATGCTGTTCGCATACCGGCATAATGCAAGTTTAGATCCCCTGCCGGATAATTATGAGAAAAATGAAGGTTTAAGCATAAACTGGTTTATAGACCTGGCTGGAAGTGTTGGTGTAAAAATCATTCAGGAATGACATCCTTATGGAAAATATATTTGCCGACCTTCATCCTGCTGTTGAACAATGGCTGTATGCAAACGAAGGTGCTGAAATTGACCCGGGTTGAAACGCTGCCGGGCGGGCCAACGGAGGCAATGGCTTTGACCAGAAATGACTCTGTTGCTGTTTCGCTTGGCTTCAACGGACTCAGTTATGGGAACCTCGATTTTACCCTGGAGGTGCGGAACAGTTCAGCCGATACCATATACATCGGTCCGGCAGATTGCAGTTACATCCCGACTTTTGCACCGCAAGCACCAGTTGACATTGAAAGGCCAAAGACCATTCCCGCAATCGATCCAAAACAACATTTGGTAAAGTTGTACACATGGAAGGCAGACGAGGAGAAAGCCACAAACCCATACAATAACCTGGTCTCACTGGCGATTGACATACTGGGATCACTGCTCATCAGCAAGGAGGAGCAGGAAAAAGCTGCCATTGAGCGGCAGAGGAATTCGGAGGAGTGGGAGAGCAAACACCTGGAAACTCTTTACTACATCAGCAACCAGATCGAATTCTGGAGGGTCACGCCCATGGGCGATATCCTCGTTGTTCCGAACCGAACAGTCTCAGGGCGGATCCTTTTTACTGTTCAGCCTGAGGCGACGCAACTCCGGTTCCGTATCAGACTGAATGGGGTTGTAAGGGAAAGCGTTTTTCGCCAGGAAATGAGTTCGAGGTAACGAATGTCAACCTGTTAAATGTTTTTACTGCCAGGGAATTCTAATCCGAATTCCATGTCCAGCTTCCCGGGTCAGCAGTATTCCGCTGGAAGGTAGACGGGTAACGGCTCGACCAGGTCACCCTCCCTTCAGGACCATAACTAAGCACCAGTCCTTCAAAACTGTCAAGTTTACCGTATGGCAGCACACGATTGGTTACAGCCACCTGGAGTTCAGTGGAGGCCACAACGTAACATTGTGCGGCCCTGGCGATTGCAGCACAAAACAGGTTGCCATCGCCTGTCGTCGGAGAGCCGGGGGTTTGAATAGCAGCAACGAGACAGGCGCGAAACCAAATTTTATCGACCTTCCCGGCCAGTCTGCCGAACAAAGGAGCATGCCGGAGGTCTATACCCTGACCCATTTGAAGATAACTTGCATTGCCATGGCAGCTGAATACCAGGTCCTTTATCTTTCCGCCGGGTGCACTGTCGGCAACAGCGGCAATCCATCTTGTCAGATGGTCGGGAGTTTCATCACTATTGATATTCCAGGTATTCCACATGCGCACTGTTGCAGGTGCCCGGGAATCATTAACTCCCATGTGCGGTGAATCAAGTGTTATCATATATAGTTCCTTTCGAATTTAAAATAAATAAACATTTATTTAGACTAGTCAAAGATAAAAACATTTTTTGTGAATTTTGCATATTCCGGTAATATTTATAATCTCGAAAACTTTGGTCATAACCGACGGAGAAGTTACAAATTGCACTAACTTTACCTGACAATAATCCTTTCATGCACGTTTAAAAAGATGGAGGAACCTACCCATGAGTGATTCAGGACAAATCTTTTCTTCAACTAAAAATCTGTCAATCGGTACTTCAGGGCAGGATGTTCGTGACCTTCAAACCGCCCTTAACCTTCGGCCCCCTTCAAGTCTTCCTATTCTGAACCCGGATGGAATGTTTGGAGCAAAAACAGATGCCCGGGTGAAGGAATTCCAGGGGAATAAGGGTCTTGTCGCCGATGGGATTGTTGGCCCTAAAACCCGGGCAGCATTGGCAGGATTGGACTTCCCCACAACTGACCATGGCAGTAATTGTTGTAACCCCGAAAATTTCTCCTCAGGCCAGTCACGGGAAGTTTCTGAATTTTTAAGAAACAACAGGAGTTCTGCCGGGAACAAATCCGGGTTTTCCGCAGGTACCGGAAGTGGATCTTTTGCATCCGCAGGAGCCAGCCTGTTGCAGCCGCTTACCATTGCGCAGATTGGTCAGGCGAAGGTTGTGTATGGTGCAAGCCTGGATTTTTCCTCCATATTTATTTCCAGGCAAACCGGCGTTGGCGGGCGCCCGTTCACTTTTGCCTTCGATGACAATGGCTCGACTGTCCAAATCATGAACTGCGGCAGTTTCACACCAAGGCCAAGAACCCTGATTCATGAACTCGCCCATGTGTGGCAGTCGCAACACCATGCGGATAAATACCGGTTTATGGTGAATGCGGTGGATAGCCAGGCCGGGGCTGTTGTTGCAAGTACGGCTGCTGCAATTGACGACCCGATCGTAATACTTAACAAAAACTTTCCAACGTTTTACCCCTTTGATGCGTATGCTTACGATCCAGGGCTCCCGTTCGCCAACATGGCCGCTGAACAGATGGCCAAGGCGATCGAGAATGGTGAAACCGCCGTTGTTGCACATGTTAAAGGGGTGACAAAGAACATGGTCGACCCGGCCTGTGTTGCTGCCCTTTCCAGACCTGGTTTTGCCGATCGCCGGAGGGCGGGTGTTAAATAGAACCCTTTTCCCGGGGGCATCTCCTGATCTTTGATAGGACGATTTACGATGTATGATTAAGCGCTGCTGATCGAAAATCTACAATCCATCAATTCAATCGACAATCGTAAATCGTCAGATCTGAAATACTGAAGACGAACCCTGACATTTTTAAACAGTGTCTTAAAGGTTATAGTTTATCTTTACCGGCTCATCCCGGGCAAAGGCTGCGGTTTTTGGCAGGAATGCATCCCGGATAACGGAATTTTCCTATGAGCGCACGTTCATTGATCATTGCTGCCCTTAGATCAACGAGTTGCAGGCAGCTCAATTTCCAGACTGGTGCAGTAAACATCAATGCTCCGGCTTATGGGACCATTGCCATGTGTGTGGAGAACAGGCAGATCCAGGTTGTGCTTTCAAGTGTGTTTCCTTCAACCCATGCGATGTACCACAAAGCTTTTAACTGTTTTGTTACAGGAAATTCACCCAGTCAAAATCTTATCATACATGAAGCAACCCATGCAATAAACGACTGGTACCGTCGCAGCATTCAGGATGTTGACGATGAAGTAAGTGCTTACCTGGCTCAAATGATTTTCCTGTTTAGCCAAAACTTATCCTTACAACGTTCGATGATCCAGCCGCAGGTTGTTTCAAATACCAGGCAGGTTATGGCCCTTTGCCGCACCGATGAACGGTATTGCAATTCTGCGGCGTTGGGCCTTGCAGCAGGGATCGCCATCAATTTTTTATCCGGAGGCCGGATAGACAGAAGTACGTTGCGTCCATTGTGGGACGCTCTAAACCGTGATCCTGATACGCACCGAAACCCCTCGAGCACGCTCCGTTCATACAACGGAATCAGCCGTACCGGTATTCCCGAAGCGATGCTTCGCGATTACCAGGGGACCATTGTTGAAAATTAAACCGTTTTGCCTTTCTTTCGGCAAAAATCACCCTGCATATTGGATTGCTACCTGAAAGCTTCAAGCCGCGGACAATTTGAATATAACCCGGCACTGCCACCCCCGCCACGAACGATGTCTTCAACAAATGCTGCGCAGTTATGGGGAAGTATCATCCATCGCCACTGCTTCAGCATCACTTCGACCAGTCTTTTTACGGCACCGTCAGGGTTAGGGATCCGAACCTCATACCGGGTGATCTCTTCTTTCTCCGTCTCTCTTAAATAGCGTAAATATCCCGTCTCGCTCATGATACGGGGGAAGTCATTTAATCCGGCAACCTGGAAATATGATCCATCGCTGGAAGAAATTGCATAAACGCTCGGAACAAACAATAGGGCATGACCACATGGATTGGGAAATGTGCCGCTTACGATTACCGCATAAACAACGGAGAAGTCGAGATTGGATGGAGTGTATGTCAGAATTTCACCTTCATAAGCCATGGTTCATCCTCCTATATTCTTTAATGCTAAGGTTTTCCATAATATTTATTTTTGAATTGTGTATTTTGATTGGAATAAAATCAAAGATACAACCAAGATAATGCGTATTACATGATTCCGGGTATTTTATTTATCATAAAGACACGAACTCATGTCTGTCGGAGTTTTTGCATAAACACTACCTTTGTCTTTTCAGTCATCATCGGGTTTTAGTATCCTGCTCATCCGATTTAATCTATCCCAGCCATGGTAAAACAGCCAAAGATAATCCTGAAGTTCGGCAAAGAGGCCGCCGTAAAACGATTTCATCCCTGGATTTTCTCGGGAGCCATTGACAGCGTAGAGGGAGCGCCACGCGAGGGCGATGTGGTTGAAGTGCTGAGCTCCCGCAAGGAGTTCCTGGCCTTCGGGCATTACCTGCCGGGATCGATCGCAGTCAAGATATTTTCGTTTGAACAATGCAGAATAAACGATGATTTCTGGAAAGCAAAACTGAAATCAGCCTTTCAGTTGCGGGTAAGGCTGGGCGTGACCAGCGGAACTGTCGCAAATGCATACCGCCTGGTTTTCTCGGAAGGAGATTTATTGCCAGGGCTCATCATCGACTATTACAACGGCGTTGCAGTGATCCAGGCTCATTCGGTTGCCATGTATGGGCTTTTGCCTGTATTTACGGAGGCTCTTCGTGAAATATACGGCGAAAATCTTGTGGCGGTTTATGATAAAAGTTCGGACACCATGGAGAAATCCAAACTCATCACCCGCAACTCCAAACTTTTCCTCAAAGATGAAAACCCGCCTGTCAGCGATCTGTCAGGTCCGCCCGCCCGCCCCTCCGTCCGGCCACCTGCACAGCCTGCCAGTGAATCCACAGACCATTTCCTCCTCGGCACTTCCGGACCGGTCGAGATCCTCGAAACCGGCCACCGTTTTTCAGTGGATTTTGTCCGAGGACAGAAAACCGGTTTTTTCCTTGATCAGCGGGGAAACCGGATGTTCGCCCAGTTCTATGCAAAAGATAAAAAAGTCCTCAACGCATTCTGCTATTCAGGCGCGTTCTCGGTGTATGCGCTGAAAGGCGGGGCAAAAATGGTGCATTCTGTTGACAGTTCCAGGCTGGCGATTGAGTGGACGGAGGAAAATGTCCTGCTGAGCGGTTGCGACAGGAGTCGCCACAAGTCCTTTGTTGCTGATGTGAAACGGCACCTGGTGGAGACGAGTGAAAAATACGACATGATCATTCTCGATCCGCCCGCTTTTGCCAAGACGCATCATGTAACCAACAACGCTTTGCATGCCTATGTGCATATCAATGCGGAGGCAATGAAACGGTTGAATCCGGGTGGGATACTGTTCACTTTTTCATGTTCACAACCAATCTCCAGGGAGATGTTCCGGTCGGCCATTCAGTCGGCAGCTATTGAAACCGGCAGGCAGGTGCGGATATTGCACCAGCTTTCGCAGGGGCCCGACCATCCTGTAAACATTTGCCATCCCGAAGGGGAGTACCTCAAAGGATTGATCCTGTCGGTAGAATAATACCGATCAGCCGACACGAATTGTGAGGTCAAACATGAGCCGCAAGTACGGATATTTCATAGAAAAGGGATTTTGATGAGACAATCATGCCTTTTTTATTTTAACCGTATATTTGTGAAATAATCAATGACAGTGAGCGCGGAAAACCCTTATCCATCCGGCTTCTCCTCTTTCTGGCGGTTGGATCCCAACGTAACTTTCCTGAATCACGGCTCTTTTGGAGCATGCCCCGGGGTTATTCTTGATAAGCAAACGGAATACCGCAACCGGCTTGAATCCCAGCCAGTCCGGTTTTTTATCCGGGAGATGAGGGATATCTTCGACAATTCCCGGCATACCGTTGCCCGTTTTGCCAATTCACGGCCTGAAGACCTGGTATTTGTTCAGAATGCGTCCTCCGGTGTAAATACTGTGTTGAGGTCACTGAAGTTCAACCCGGGCGATGAAATCCTGCATACCAGCCACATTTACGGTGCCTGCAGGCGTCTGCTTGAATATGTTGCCGGTGAAACGGGCGCAATACTTGTCGAAGCCGGATATGATTTCCCGGTTGCTTCACCGGAGGTAATTGTTCAGTCCATTGTGGCGAAAGTCACCCCGAGGACGCGCATTGCCCTGGTTGATCATATTTCGTCTGCCACTGCGCTCATTCACCCGGTGGAAGCTATCGTGAGGGAACTGGATAAACGTGGGGTTGATACGATAATAGACGGAGCGCATGCCCTTGGGAACATTCCGCTTGACCTTGACGGAATCGGCGCTGCCTATTACATATCGAATTGCCACAAATGGCTGTGTTCCCCAAAAAGTGCGGCAATCCTGCATGTAAGGCGCGACAGGCAGGACGGCATTGTTCCCGTTGTGATCAGTCATGCCGGGCATGAAGCAATGCCCTTTGATGAAAGGTTTTTCTGGCCGGGGACCATTGATCCCACTGCGGCGCTTTGTGTTGCGGATGCCATAGAGTATATGGCATCTTTAATGCCGGGAGGATGGCCTGCCATCATGAAGCGCAACCGCGAATTATGCCTGGAGGCAAGAACGATGATCTGCAAAATGCTGGACATTTCGACGCCCTGCCCTGATGAAATGATTGCAAGCATGGCGACCATACCTTTGAAAGGGACTAGTTTGGCTTACCCATTCGGTTACATGGGGTTTCATCCTGTACAGGAAACTCTTATGCAGGAATACCATATTGAAATTCCCGTTTGGAACTGGTTATCACCCCCGTCGACCCTGATCAGGATATCCGTTCAACTTTACAATTCCTTGGATCAATATAATTACCTGGGATTTGCGCTGATGGATTCACATAAAAACATGAAAAATATTTCCCGCAGACGAACGACTGTTTAAATTTTATTGATTGCTACTGTTTAATGACCCCTCCACGGCACCTTCCTGGTTTTGCGGATTGAACATCGCCCGCGAAACATCCACCATCATATAGTTTCCACCTTGCAGGTATGCGTGTACGGTACGGTTGACCCCGTTCAGGTCGGCACCTGTTGCGGTGACGTCGCCATCTGTTTGCGTGTTGTCGTAAAAATGGATGACCGATCCGGTTGTGGTGTCCACAAAGTATTGAGGTAAACCTCTGCGCCGTATACAGGCACCCCTTTGTATACCTGCTGCATTTTAACATGGCTGATCCCCAGTTCGCCGGTGTTTATGTTTTTAATGATGAACTCTGAACTGGCATCCTTAATCCGGAGGTCGGTGCGGATGGCCTCAAGGTATTCAAAACAGGCAGCTTCCAGGCCGATGGAGGCTTTTAATGATTTGGAATTGACCGCAAACGGACCGGTTTGCCCTGTAACGGTTGAACCCATTGCCACGAACAGAAAAGCACGGCAAAAACAAGTATACGATTTGGTTTTTAAGGTTAAAAAATTGAAATGAGGTATTGGTAAAATGCATTTATGCTTTGAGGAGGAGGCACCCCCGATTCACCCCAGGTGATTTCGCCGGATTTGTGCGGCTGCTTGAATTTCAGGTAGTAGGTCATGTTGCCCGGATGCCTGAATTTTATCGTGTCAAGGCCAAGTTCCGCTGCCTTTTGAAAAATCTCTTTCGACTGAGACCTTTTCAGGTTCCTGATTTCCTTCCATTCCCCTTTCAATCCTTTGCTCAGGAAAAGAGAACCGTTGTCGAGCAAAACGTACTCCTTCAGCATGCCTGAAACCCCTCCGCTGGAGCCAACCACAATTTGCGAACCTTTGTGATTCTTCGGAGTTACCAGGGCTGGTTTACATGACAAAAGCAATGGCAGAAGGCAGAACAGGGCAAGAATTTGTTTCATAGACAGGGGGATTGTAGAAATTCAGTACGAATATACATCAGTAAATAAATCAGACCAAATAAATTAAATGGTAATAAATACACAATGAATTTTTTAAATGCCGGTTCTGGACTGCATCCTGAATAAACCGTGAAATACTTGTTATCTTTGCTCTTCAAATGCAATCCTTCTGCAAAATGAACACACTCCTTCATTTTTTTAACCAGAGTGTTGAAAGGTTTCATGATAACGTCTATTTGTGGGAAAACAATGGCGATGGATACAAGGGTGCCACGTATGGCGGGATCCGCGCCAGTGTTTACAGGCTTGCGGCGGGACTGATTTCGCTCGGCATTTCCAGGGGAGACCGGGTTGCCCTGCTTTCCGAGGCCCGGAATGACTGGGTTATAAGTGAATTTGGCGTTTTATTCGCGGGGGCAGTCAATGTTCCTTTATCTGTCAGAATAAACGAGCCGGGGGAGATAAAATTCAGGCTGAAGCATTCCGGGGCCCGGATGATCATTGTATCAGGTAACCATCTTCATAAGATGCGCCGGATCAGGGCCGACATTCCGTCGCTGGAGAAAATCATTGTGCTTGATGACATTCCTTTAAACGGCAGTGACGAGATACTCCTGGCAACCGTGCTTTCTGCCGGCGATTTGTTCCTTGCCGCACATCCTGATGTTATCAATGCAACCACTGCTTCCGTTTTGCCGGATGATCCTGCAAACATCAGCTACACCTCCGGCACGACAGCCGATCCCAAGGGGATCATTCTCACGCACCGGAATTATGTTGCCAACATCGAGCAGGGCTATTCGCTGATGGATATTTCGGAAAGTTTCACAACCCTCCTGGTTCTTCCGTGGGACCATGCTTTCGCCCATACGGCAGGAATATATTGTTTCATGGGGAAAGGGGCATCCATCGCATCGGTGCAATCGGGGAAAGTGCCCCTCGAAGCATTGAAAAACATTGCAAAAAACATCAGCGAAATAAGGCCTTTCCTGTTGTTCAGCGTTCCGGCCATTGCAAAAAATTTTAAAAAGAATATTGAGAAATCGATCAGGGAAAAAGGTGCATTTGCCGCATTTTTATTCAGCGTTGCCCTGAAAGTTGCTTATACCTATAACGGCAACGGGTGGAATAAAGGGGGCGGATTGAAATTCCTCCTTAAACCTGTTCTCAGCCTCTTTGATTTCCTTCTTTTCCGAAAGATCCGGGAAGGATTTGGCGGCAGGCTTCAGTTCTTCATCGGGGGAGGGGCATTGCTCAACATGGAATTTCAGAAATTCTTCTACGCAATCGGAATTCCGATGCTGCAGGGTTATGGCCTTACGGAAGCCTCGCCTTTTATTTCAGCCAATTCCCTGAAAAGACATAAACTGGGATCTTCAGGATACCTGGTGGCAAACCTCGATCTGAAGATCTGCAATGAGCAAGGCAAAACACTTTTGCAGGGAGAAAAAGGAGAAATTGTGGTCAGAGGAGATAACGTCATGGCCGGCTACTGGAAAAATGAAGAGGCCACGCTCGACACTGTGAAAGAGGGCTGGCTGCATACCGGTGACATGGGGTACATGGACCCGGATGGATTTCTTTATGTCCTTGGCCGCTTCAAGAGCCTTCTCATTGCCGACGACGGCGAGAAATACAGTCCAGAAGGCATGGAAGAGGCATTTTGCGCCCAGTCGGTGTACATTGAACAATGCATGCTTTACAATAACCAGGACCCCTATACGGTTGTTCTCATCGTTCCGAACAGGGAGGCCCTTCTGCGCTGTCTCCGGGAGAAGGAGGCCGATCCTGCCTCCGACGAAGGGCAAAAGGTTGCGCTTGGAAAAATTGACCAGGAACTCCGGGAATATAAAGCAGGTGGCAAATACGGGACAATGTTCCCGCAACGCTGGCTCCCGGCAGCAACATGTATTCTAGAAGAACCGTTCACAGAGGAAAACCAGTTGCTTAATTTCCAGCTGAAGATTGTCCGGGGGAAGGTGACGGAGCGCTGCCGGGATGAAATCAAATACCTGTTCACACCGGAAGGGAAGTCCTTGCTGAACGACCGGAATATGGCGGCCATCGCAAAGATATTGGCCTGAAGTGCCGGGTTTATAGCAGCCGATTCTGCATCAGTTTCACTTCAGGGTTTGCAGGATCTCTTTCAGCAACTGGTTAAAGTTCATTCCCCCGGCCGATTTTGGGGAGTAACCAAGTACAACCACCACCAGGTTTTTTGACGGAATGATGAAAATGCGCTGGCCGTCGTGGCCGTTGCATGAAAACATGTCGGGCGGGGCGGATGGATAGTATTTTCTGCTGTTCACCCAGAAGAACGAACCATAATTGCCCTTGCTGTGCGCGGCAGGGGTGGTGGTATAGCCAACCCATCCCGCGGGTAAAATACGTTCGCTGCCGAAAATGCCATCACGGAGGTAAAGCATGCCGAACCTTGCATAATCCCGCGCTGTGGCATAGATGTACGAAGATCCTGCCATGGTTCCCGATGGGTCGGTTTCAAAAACCGCATCGGGCATTCCTGTTTTTTCAAACAACCGGGTGCGGGCAAAGGAATAACAGGCGCTGTCGTTCCTGAACTTTTTGCGCATCAGGTAATTGACGATATTGGTGGAGCCCGAAGAGTAATACCAGTGGCTTCCGGCAGGAAATTCAGGGGGCTGGTTGTATGCAAAACCGGCGAAATCACTGTTGTTGTAGAGCATCAGCGTTACGTCCGACCGGTTGCCATAGTCTTCGTTCCATTTCAGTCCGCTTTGCATCCTCATCAGGTCATCGATGGTGATGTTTTGCCGGGCATCGTTTTTCCAGGCCGGGATATCTGCCTTCTGCCGAACATCCAGCATTCCATCACCTGCCATGATTCCTGCCAGCGCATTGGTAAAACTTTTTGCCATCGACCAGCTGAGAAAGCGGGTTTTTGCATTGAATCCGGGCCTGTATTGTTCGGCGACAGGAATTCCGTTGTGAACCACCAGGAAAGCAAACGCCCGGCCTTTGTAGCTGTTGGAAATCATTAACTTCCGGGTGATTGCAGCAAGCCCTTCTTTGTCGATGCCGGTCTTTATATCGGGAATGACATTTCCCATCGGCCAGGCGATCGTGTCCTGGTTACAGCGGGAAGCGGCACGTAAGGGAAACGTTTGCTTTCTGAGCGCAGATTCATCCGTACCGCGAAGCAGGGTGCTTCCGAATCCTTCCCGGTATATGGCTTTTGATTTACCCCACAGGAACCGGCTTGTGACGCTTTTTTGCCGGTAATCGATGTTGCTGGTTACATATTTTATGAAGGAGAAATTGAGTTCTGAAACTTCAACGGCAGATGGATTCCTGTTGGAAACAAAAACCGCAGAGCACAGGTATTTTGCGGGATAGCCCGTGATGATGGGCAGCAGGGAGTTGATGTAGATGATCCCACCGGCAACACCGGCTAATATTGCCAGGCCCGCAATGCGATAAATTTGCTTCTTCATTTACATGGATTCTCAAAAGGCGAAGTTACGGAATTGGCGGATATGTTGGAAAAATGGCCACCTGGGATTTCTTCGCAGGAGCAGCCTGTCCGCCTCACCTTAACTCCTCAATCATCTTTCTCAGCGTTTCCAGGTCATGGTCATTCCAATTATGACCACCGCTTTCGATTTTCGAAATGCCGTCAAACCCGTCAAATATTTTCGGGTCAGCGGCCCTGGCTTTATAAAGGTACGTTTTTGCTTCCTGACTTTTACCCGTCATGTAACATGCGATTGCCATATCTATATTTGCATCGGGGAAATTTTCGGCGAGGTTAAGGCTCTTCTGCAAATACTGGATCGCCTTATCCGTATTATTTTGCTGAATGAAGATGTACCCGATATTGCAATAGGGTTGAAAATTTTTTGAGTTGATTGAAAGTGACTTATTGAAGTCATGCAAGGCTTTTTCATAATTATTTTGTACCAGGTACAGGCAGCCACGGCTGTTGTATGCGATATAATTCTTTGAATCAAGCTTTATTGTCTTGTCGTAATCAGCAACTGCCCTGTCAAATTGCCCGAGGGCCCTGAAAACATCGCCGCGTTTACTATAGGCCCAAATATAGGATGAGTCAATGTCGATTATTTTGTTCAAATCCGCCAAAGCGTCATTGTACTGCTTCACACGGTAATAGATGACTGCACGGGAGTAATACGCATCCGTAAAATCCGGATCAATCTCAACTGCCCGTGTGAAGCCGGAGATTGCCTTTGAATGGTCCTGGTAATTATTCTCGTATATAAAACTGCGCTTTTGATATGCTTTTGCATTCAGTGAATCGATATTAATTAAATTGGTCAGGTCTGCCAGTGCCTTTTCACTCTGCCCAATCTGCCAGTGGACCTCGCTGAGGTTGATATAGGCATCGGAACATCCGGGGTCAAGGTTAATCGCTTTGCTGTAATCATTTATGGCCTTATCGTACATCAGCCGGGCATTGTTGGTCTCGTTGCCACTGAATACAATGAGCATGCTATGGTGGCTATACACCCTGTCGATTGCAAGGTCTTTGTATGCGTTGCCCCGATGCAGGTAGGTCTCAGTGGCTGCCTTTTCAGTTTCTATGCTTTTTGTAAAATATTCAACCTGTTTTACAGGATTTTTCTCATTCATGCCTTTTTTAAACCAGTAATCATCCTGGGCGCACAGCAGCATTGGAGTCATGAATACGCTGAAAAGAAGAAAAATTTTTGTTTTCACAGGGGTTTGTTTTTGAAGACAATATGCCACCCTTTGATTCGGATGTATACCGGACTATTCTTCAATCATTTTCCGTAAAACTTTATAATCAGTTTTTCCGGTTCCCAAAACCGGAATTTCATCCAATTCGACGATGCGTTTTATCCTGGCGATAGGCGCTACCCCACTTTTAAGAAGATAGCCGTTTATCTCATCGAGGCCCAGGTGGAGTGACGTAAACAGCACAACCTGCGCCGGCGATGTTTTGTCTGACCCTTCTACTGCCAGCACCTGTTTCTCCTGGCCGCCATATTTTTCCACCAGGATCTTTTCAATGAATGGCAGGCTGATCATTTCCCCGGCAATTTTAATAAACCGTTTCAGTCTTCCGGTAATAAACAGGTATCCATCTTCATCCAGGTACCCCAGATCCCCGGTTTTATAGTAGGTTTTGCCATTGATTTCTTCAAAAGGATTAAAGGTTTCTGCTCCCAGGTAGCCATGAAACACATTTTTTCCCCGCACATAAATCATTCCCGACTCACCGGGCTGCACCTGTTTCCCGGTCTCGAGGTCAATGATCAGGTGTTCTAAACCAGGGATGAATTTACCGACACTGTTCATTTTTTGCCTGTCCACAGGATTGGCGGAAATTATAGGGGCACATTCCGTAATTCCATACCCTTCCAGAAGCCTGGCGTCGGTGGTGAGACTGTCAAAAAGTTCCTTTAATGCCAGCGGCATGGCTTCAGCCCCGGAGATGACATAGCGGATTGATTTAAAATAATAGGCAGATCCGGCAGCCATCAGCATTTTTAAAAAGCCGGGGGTTCCAATCAGCATGTTTGACCGGGTATGCTTTAAAATTTTCAACACTTCCCTGGCATCGGTGGGGTTGGGCGTATAGGCAACCCTGATCCCTGAAACCAGCGGCAGGGCAGCCAGTGCAGCGAATCCAAAGCTGTGGAACGGCGGGAGAAATCCAAGAAAGATCGTTTTATTTTCGATCCGGATCAGTTTAAAAACACCATGCAGATCACTGGTGATATTCAGGTGCGTTAAAGGCACGGCCTTGGGCATGGCTTCGCTTCCTGATGTAAACAGGATTACAGCCGTGGTGTTAATATGCTTGTAATTGAGGAACAGTTTTGGGAATTTCGAAACAGCCAGTCCTTTTATTTTTGAGATGCTGCTGATTTGAGGAATTTCCTTTTCCAGCAGCAGCAGTTTTGATTTGACACTTTCGGGAAGCTGCTCTTCGATTTTTTTGATAAAGCTGTCGGCAGAAAGAATCACCTCGACACCTGCCGTTTCCGTGCAATGCTCGAGCACCTTTTTTCCCACGGTCCAGTTCAGCATTACCGGAATTTTTCCGGCCATATACGTGGCAACAATTAATAAGGTAGTGCTTTGCAATGCCGGCAACATGATGCCGACATGCTGGCCTTTCACCTTCTTTTTAATGAGCGCCGACACAACTGCCGCTTTCAGCAGGAATGTTTTCCGGTTGGTTGAACCCACCATCGCATCGTATACAAAGTACTCGTTTTGATTGGTGGTGAAGGTGTCCAGAAATTGCCAGAGAATGTTTTTTTCAGGATCAACCTGGATATAGCCGGCCTTTGGTAAATCCGGATCAAGAAGGGATGGTTTTAAATCGGAACTTGTACTGAACTGACCCAAAACCACCAGGCAAAGATCGCCAATCGTCTTTATATCATTGATTTCGGGAGAGGAGACCCCCTTGAACCGATTTTCAAGTTCGGAAATAATTTCCACGATATTGAGCGAGTCGGCACCCAGGTCCATCACCAGGTTTGAATTCAGCGATAATTGATCAGGCGTAATGTTTAAAACCGAAGAAACAACGCTTTTTACCTCTGCCAGTGTCCCTGCCGGTATTGATCCGGCATCAGTCGGCAACGCCTGGTCATGGGCTTCCTCAGCAGAACCGGAAATCCTTTCAGCTACTTTTCTATTCAACTGCGGCAGATAGAAAATGTGCTTCAGGAAAAGCGCCTGTTCCTCTCCGTGCGCATTGTAAAAATCTTCCAGGAATGAATTGAAAGGTTTTTGTCCCAGGATCGCCTTTTCCTTAGCGGTTGAGGTAATATCTTCGAATTCAATGCTGACAGTGCGTTTTGGGAGAAAAAACAGCAGATTTGCCAGTACATAAAGAAACCCTTTCAATAACTGGACGAAAAAATCCGGCGATTTTCCGGTCTTTGCTTTTGACCACATGCTTCCCCACAGGCCTGTGATGCGTACACCGGCAATCTGAACCCCATCGGGGATTGTGCTGACAATATGGTATGCCGATTTTTTGTTGAAAATTTTCTCGTAACCCTGGCCGGCAATCTGCCCGCTGGGGTAGATCACAATGTTATTCCCCCGCCCGAAACCTTTCATAACGGAGCGGGTGATTAATTTTAGCACCTGGGTGTCGCGGCTGCCTGTTTCAAGATCGCTTACCCGGACTGCTCCCAGCCGTTTAAAATACCATTTTGCCACAGGGATGTTGTAGTATTTCTCTGAAACTACCGGGGTTGCGGTTGAGAACCGGTAAATATGGCTTAACAGAATGACCGGATCGATCAATGCCTGGTGGTTTGGTAAAAAAAGCACCGGCGAACCGTTCTGTAAAATTTCTGCTCCTTTAATTGAAACCTTGTACCGGGAACGCAGCAGCAGCCTGGTAATGAAAGCTAAAATCTTTGATAAAAGGAGAACAAATGAGTTCGGGTTTTTCATAAGTATTTTGCTTGGATCATCCAAATATAGAAAGTTTTGATTTAGAGACTGTTTAAATTTTATCGATTTCTGCTGCTGAACGACCCCACCCCTGGCCCTCCCCTTGGAGGGGCTACTCTTTATTCACATCTTTTTATTACACAGAGCGCCACAGAGAAATTAACGGAGAACCACAGAGTTAAATGTCGAAATTTGTTTTTATTTAACCCTGAAAAATGCTTGACCTCATACGGTCAGAAGTCAATTTGCAAGTAATTCGATTAAGATGTATGGAATTTATTTTCTCAGTGGGTCTCAGTGAATTATCGGTGGCTCTCTGTGTAACTATTTGATAAACTGTATTTTTCTTAATAACCTATGTAAATGCAGCGAATTAAATTGGTAGTTTTATCCGGAAAATAATCTGACGATATGAAAAGACCGATTTTGCCTGTAAATTCCCCGGAGGTTATCAATGCCTGGTGTTCGTACGATATCGCCAATTCCGCCTATATTTTAAGTGTGAATACCGTATTATACCCGATATTCTATCAGCAGGTGACGCAGAAAGCTTTTGGATCGGGAATGGTCACGTTCATGGGTATGAATATAAAAAACACTGTTTTGTATGAATACGCCATTGCACTGGGTTACTTTTTGGTCATCCTGCTCACGTTATCGTTATCGGGAATTGCCGACCTGGGCGGATACCGCAAGCGTTTCATGCAATCCTTTACCATCCTGGGTTCATTTGCATGCATGGGGCTGTTCTTTTTCAGAGGTGAAAACCTCGGGTTGGGCCTCTTGCTTCCGATGCTGGCTGTTTTGGGCTTTGCCGGTTCCCTGGTCTATTATAATTCATTTTTGCCACTTATTGCCACACCCGACCGGCACGACCGCATCAGCGCCAAAGGCTTTTCATTCGGATATGCCGGTAGTATGGTATTGCTGATTTTCAATATTTTTTCGGTGCAGAAATACCAGCTGTTTGGATTTTCTGACAGCCTGGAAGCCATACGGTTCTCGTTTATCGAGGTGGGAATATGGTGGCTGGCCGTTTCCCAGGTCGCTTTTTACTACCTGCGTGAAGAACGGAAAGTGGTTCATTGGGACTTAACCATTTTTACCAGGGGATTTCATGAGGTTTTTACTGTATATGGTTACATAAAAAAGCATAAAACCATGTACCGGTTTCTGCTCTCCTTTTTCTTTTTCAGCATGGGCGTTCAAACCGTTATCATTATTGCATCTCTTTTCGGTAAAGCGGAACTGGGAATCTCCGACACCAAACTGATCATGACAATCCTGATAATTCAACTGGTAGCGATCCTGGGAGCGTTTCTTTTCGGAAGAGTCTCTACCCGTTTTGGAAACAGAACGTCCCTTTTGTGGATGCTTGCAATTTGGGTGTTTGTTTGTTTCGCGGCGTACAATGTGCATGACGAATACCAGTTCTATTTTTTGTCGGCACTGGTTGGCCTGGTAATGGGAGGAATCCAGTCGCAGGCACGTTCAACCTGGTCAAAGTTAATCCCGTCCGATACCAAAGGTTCTGCTTCGTATTTCAGTTTTTACGACAGCACCGAAAAACTGGCCATTGTCATCGGGATGCTCGGTTTCGGCATTATTGAACAGGTAACCGGCAGCATGAGGAACAGCACCCTGCTGTTGTCCTTGTTCTTTATTGTAAGCTTTCTGATTATTGCATTCACGAAATTGAAGAAAGAGGGCACCTCACTCGCGTAAACTTTCCCGGGACATTTATCCGGAATAGCAATATTTTTCAGTTTTAACCCTCATTTGCCACCTATACTTTGCCTTAAGATAATTCGTAATCAGTACAGGATATGTTACTTAAACACCTGGTGAAATAGGGGAATTCCATCCCAATTGTGAATCATTTGTCATTAGATCAGATATTTAGCACATTTGACATAAGAGAATTCAAGGAAATTCTCCCAATGTGCCATTGACTTTGGTTGTGCCGGCAGAGTACCTTTGACCCATTCAAATCAAACGATAATTCGACCCCTATGGGGTCTGAATGTTTCACTTTCCCTTTTTCATTTTTTACTTATACTGGTATAAATGCGATCAATCAAATAATATAACTAATTAATCGCTATGATACCAGTTCGGTTGTATTTCCAGTCAAACATTCTTGTGCTGGAAACACAAGATATTGGCAGAATGCTAATTTCGTAGTGGGTTAGCTCGTCCAGTACGAAATTCTTTACTTAAAACCATATCGCTACCCAAATGTGGTACAGATGGGACCGGTTTTTGCAGAACCTACTTGGGATTAGAGGTATAAACCATTATTGCTTGATACACCTCACCGAGTAACCGTTTACCTTACTGGCACTTCCCCACGCCTCGATGGTTCGGGTTTGATTCAGGAACCTGTTCCAGGCGCTGGAGGAGGATGTCGTTTGAGTCGATGACCAGAAGAAGGCATCTGTAGTCAACATTTCGAACAATCCATTCTCGTTCCTGAATCCGCCAGGGAAAACTGTAAAACCGCTGCTGTTGGTGCCGGTGCCGTCGCCATCCCATCCTGTGGATGATTTCATGCTTCCCCCGGCAATGCTGTCACCGCCGAGAAATGTTGTCAGTTTGGTCCAGTCCGAGTCTTTTGGCAAAAGCCATCCCACCGGGCAAATACCACGCAATTGCTGGGTTGTGATGTATTTCTGCATCTCATTCCATTGATACAGCCCGCCGTATAGATCACAGTTCGATTCGAGGTCGTCGTAGCAATATTTCTCGATAATTCCATTATTGGTCTGATTGACCGATCCGTTGATCCGTGTTCCCAAATTCAGGTTTTCCCTGAACCAGCATTGAGTTCCGATCTGAATGGTGTTGTATGTTTTTCCGTCGTATGTGACGGTTGGTGTTCCCGGACAAGGTTGGGGGCCGTTGGGACCGGGGGTGGTAAACCCAATTTGAAAACCGTAGGTGGTTCCATAGCTGTTGGTTGCATACGACCGGAGGAAATATGCAGTATTGGCAATCAATCCGGTGATACTGCCTGTAAAATCGCCGGTGCCGCTGCCGTCTGTTGTATGCGCATTAGCAGTTGTCGGATTGGCATACACACTCCAGCAAATACCTCGTGCAGTTACAGGTGAGGTTCCCTGAATGGAGACATTGCCTCCGCAGCTTGCTGCAGTTTCGGTAATATTTGTAAGGGTACCTGTAGAAACCGAAGGCAGAACAGGAACACCACCGGTGAAAAAGCTCAATTGGTTTCCATAAGCGGTTCCAGCCTCAGACGTGGCATACGCCCGCACGTAATATGTTGTAACCTCCGTCAATCCTGTAATATTGCTGGTAAAGCCACCAATCCCTGCACTGTCGGAAGTATGGGCATCGTTGATGGTTGGATTGGAAGAGATACTCCAGCAAACACCTCGTGAAGTTACGACTGAACTTCCTTGTGAAATCACGATACCCCCTGAGGTAGCACTATGTGTTGAAATATTCGTCACAGTGTTTGTAGCGACTGCCGGTTTGGTTATTACCGGGGGCTCTTCTGATTTCTTATTGCAATTCGTAACAGAGATGAGGATTAGCCCTGCGATGGTTATCCTGAGCATTGAGGCGCGTAAGTTTGTAGTTTGCATGGTTCGTTTGGTATCAGTTGCGTTTGTTATTTGCGTAATTAATTTACTCATGACGTACATTTTTGCTACCGGTTCCGATTCCGGTTTTATATCGACGTGATAGATTTTCGAGGTATTCAACGATGGTCATAATGGCGAAATTTCGAAAAACAAATGTATAATATTATACACAGGATTTTGGTTGATTTATCAAGGTTTTGTTATAATTTTAATTGATTAAGCACTTTCGACAAACTTATGAATATCCTGGTAGTTTTTACCCTGGTCAGTGAATACGACACTGTCGGATGTGACAGCGTCCTGAAAAAGAGTATTAACCGATTCTGATTTTTGAGAATCTAAAGCCTTCATTTTGAAATATCTGCAATGTTTAGTTTCGATTCCAGTGTTAATGTCCACCAAAGGGGTTGATTCTGCCATTACGCCAACATCTTCCTGCCGCTGTCTACCTTTGCCCCGTTTCAGATTTTTTCGATCCTTTTCTGGTGCTGCTATTTCCGGCCCTGCTTTTCGTCTTTTCGTGCAGCAGTATAGACCCTCCCGCGAATGCCTTCCTGGCTGTTCAATACCTGGGATACTGGTTTTACATCGACCTGGGGGACTTCCCCTCCAGGCAGAGCTTCTCGCAGATACTGATACTGAGTTCACTCAGCGAGGTTTCGGACATGAAGTCCACGCCGGTGATCACGATACCGGCAAGGTAAGCCGGGAATCCGTTCTGAATAGTTTCTGCTGCTCAGCTTTTCTATGGTGACAGCATACTCCTGCAATGACTGTTTAATTTTAAGAGAATGGTTTTATCTAAAAGTATTCACATTACATTTGCCGGATTATGTTATGCTGTGTGTCTTTTCCCTTCCATCGCCACATCATTCCAAAAATCAACACATACCGCTAAACGGCAGTTAATGAAATATACATATGGCCATTCAACCCCCGAAATCCTTCGCCAAAAGGCCGAAGATATACTGAACACTTCGGCTTCGCCCAGTATTCCGCCAAGGAACGTTTCGCAGCTTTCTGAAGCAGACATGATGAAACTCATTCAGGAGCTTGACGTTCATCAGGTTGAACTTGAACTGCAGAACGAAGAACTCAGGCTGTCAAAAAAACAGGAAGAATCAGAACGCTATGCACGGAGAACACTGGATGCCCTTTCAGAGGGTATCGCAATTCTGGATGATACCGGTATAATTCTTTCTGTGAATCGTGTTTGGCGTGAGTTGGCAAACGATGAAGCGCCGGTGCCTGCAAATGTGTGCGAAGGCGCAAATTACCTTGAGGTGTGCGATGCAGCATACGGTCCGGATATATTATATTCCAAGGCAATCGCTGCCGGTATTCGCGCCATTATACAAGGTGAGCAATCTTTTTTTTCGGCCGAATATCCATGCGACATAATTTTGGATTCCCATGTCGAAAAACGATGGTTCAATGTGCGGGTAACCAGCTTTGAGGATGACGGCCACCGCAGGGTTGTAGTTGCACATGAAAACATAACATTTAGAAAAGAGGCTGAAGATAAAGTTATTGAAAGTGAGGACCGGTTCAATAAGCTTGCTGAACACAGCAGGGTGATTACCTGGGAAGTTGATTCCGACGGAATGTATACCTATGTCAGCCATGTTTGTCTGGCAGTCCTGGGTTATGAACCTGAAGAAATCGCTGGAAAATTGCATTTTTACGACCTTCATCCCGAGCAGGGCCGTGAAGCCTTTAAGGCAGAAGCGTTTGAAGCCTTTGCGCAAAAACTGCTTTTCAGAGATCTTGAGAATGCCGTAGAAACAAAAACAGGGCAGATATTGTGGGTGTCAACCAACGGAATTCCAATAACAGACGACAACGGGAACCTGACCGGGTACCGCGGTACCGACACCGACATTACGGCGAAAAAGGAATCGGAAGAATTATTGGCTCAAAGCGAATCTCGGCTTCGTGCCATTACCGACTCAGCCTATGATGCCATTATAATGATGGATAACCAGGGACGAATTACTTTTTGGAACCCCGCTGCCAGCAAAGTTTTTGGGTACACGGAAAATGAAGCGGCAGGCCAAAATCTGCATGCCCTGATCATACCCCAAAAGTATTAAGCGACGCATAACGAAGCCTTCCCCTTGTTTCAAACTACGGGACTGGGAGCCAAAATCGGTCGAAAGCTTGAATTTGAGGCTCTCCGGAAAGATGGTCAACAGATCGTGGTTGAGATGTCAGTCACTTCAATAAAAATCAAGGGGGCCTGGCATGCTGTCGGGATTATTCAGGATATTTCTTTGCGTAAAGCGGCAGAAATTTCCCTGGTTCAGCAAAACAACATGCAGAAAGTCCTGATGGAGATCGCTTCAAATTATATCAACATACCTTTGGATCAGGTGGAATTGACGATAAACAAGTCCCTTAAGGAAATGGGTGAATTTGTTTCGGCCGACAGGAGCTATATTTTCAGCTATGACTTCATCCGGAGAAACGCGACAAACATCTATGAATGGTGCTCGGAAGACACTCAGCCTCAAATTGAAATGTTGCAGAATATGCCACTGGAATTGGTGCCTCAATGGGCAAATCAACATCAGGATGGAAAGGCCATGTATATGTGTGTTGAGGATGTACTTGCTTTACCAGAAGGCTCTGACCTGCGGAATATTCTTGAACCGCAGGATATCAAGAGCGTGCTTACCGTTCCAATGATGTCGGGAGAGGTATGCATAGGCTTTGTTGGCTTTGATTCTGTTAAAAAACATCATCAGTATGGTGAAGCCGAAATCAGGTTGCTGACGCTTTTTTCACACTTCCTGGTGAATGTTTTCGACAGGGTAAAATCGGAAATGTTGTTGCATGACACCAATAACAGTCTGGTGGAATCCATTGAGAATGAAAGGAAAATGGCTGTTCAGGCCGAAACCGCCAACAAGTCGAAGAGCGTATTCCTTGCCAACATGTCGCATGAGATCAGAACCCCTCTCAACGCAATCATCGGTTTTTCGCAATTGTTGAAACGGGAAAAATTATTGACCGGCCCGCAACAGGAATACATCGATTCCATCTATCGCGCCGGTGAACATTTGCTGCAGCTCATCAACGACATCCTCGAATTGTCAAAAATAGAGGCCGGACGTTCGGTTTTAAAGCCGGCAAATTTTGATCTGCATGCCCTTTTGAATGACATGCAGATGTTGTTCAAGGAACGGGTTCAATCCAAACAACTTCGGTTTGTTGTTGAAACTGCAAATGACCTGCCGCAGTATGTTGTGGCGGACGAACAGAAATTACGCCAGGTACTGATCAACCTGATCGGTAATGCCGTAAAATTTACCGGTGAAGGCGGCATTGCTGTGCGTTCGCGTGTTGATGAACTGAATGAGGATACAAAGATCCTGGTGGTGGAAATTCAGGATTCGGGCGTAGGTATCGCTGAAAATGAACTGGGGAAGCTTTTTAATCAGTTCGAACAAACCTCCTCCGGGATTAAAAACAGCGATGGTACAGGCCTGGGACTTGCGCTGAGCCGCGAGCTGGCCCTGTTGATGGGGGGAGATATCACCGTTGTGAGCGAAGAGGGAAAAGGTTCGGTTTTTACCGTCAAAGTGGTAATCAGGGTGGGAGTGTCTGAAGTTCGCGAAGCTGCCACCGCAAAACGGGTGACAGGCATTGATAATCCCCGGGAGGATTATCGCGTACTGGTTGTTGATGATAAGGACGAGAACAGGCAGGTACTGACAAATTTCCTGAAGCTGGCCGGATTCGAAACCCTCGAGGCGGTTGATGGAGCAGATGCCGTCACGAAGTTTGAGCAGTGGAACCCGCACCTGATCCTGATGGACATGCGCATGCCGGGAATGGATGGCTACGAGGCAATCCGCCGGATCAAATCAACGGAAAAAGGGAAACATACACCGGTTATCGCGGTAACTGCCAGCACATTTGAAGATGAGAAAAAAAAGGCCTTTGCCCTTGAAATCCAGGGCTATATTCGCAAGCCTTTTCGTGAAATCGAGTTGTTTGCCACTATTGGCAACGTTCTGGGCATCCAATATATCTACGAAGAAGAAACAACCGCTGATGCCCAGTCCAGGTACCTGAGTAATGCCGGAAATGTTGGTAAGGATATTGCAAAACTGCCGGAAAACCTGGTATTGCAAATGAAGCATGCTGTTGAATCTGCCGATATTCACCTGCTTTCAGAGCATATTAAGAGCATTGAAAATGATTACCCGGAACTCTCCATGCACCTGTCGGCCCAGGCAGATGATTTCAATTATGATTACCTTGCGCAGGTATTAACCGTAAGAGAAAAATGAAGGATGACACCCGGAACAGCGGCGATATCCCCAACATCCTGATCGTTGATGATATTGGCGCCAACCTCAAATTGCTCGATGACATACTGAAAACCGAAGGGTATAAAACGCGACTCGTTCCAGAAGGAGCGCGGGCATTGCTTGCTGCGGAAAAAGAGAAGCCTGACCTCATTTTGCTCGACATCATGATGCCGGGAATCGATGGATTTGAAGTCTGCCGCCGGTTAAAAGAAAACCCCGGGTTAGCAGACATACCGGTTATTTTTATCAGCGCATTGGACGATACAGTTGATGTTGTCAGAGCCCTGTCAGCGGGCGGGGTCGATTACATCAATAAACCTTTCCGGGCAGAAGAAGTCAAAGCCCGGGTTCACACACATCTTAAATTGTACCGGCAAGGCAGGGAACTCCGGGACCTGAATGCCACCCTTGAGCTAAAAGTGGAAGAACGGACCCGGAAACTCAGCGAGGTCAATGATAATCTTGCAAATAACATACTGGATCTTAACAGGGCAAAAGATGAGATCATCCGGTCAAGGGACCAGGCCATGAAGGCGAATCTTGCCAAAAGTGAATTTCTCTCCCGTGTAAGTCATGAATTGAGGACCCCGATGAATGCAATACTTGGCTTTGCCCTTAACACAAGTGCTGACTAACTTGCTCATTAATGCGGTGAAGTTCAACAGGGAGGGCGGCACTATTTCAGTCAAAACTGAAACGCGGCCCATGAACGATAAAGGAATTGTGTTTGTTCGGATTTCGGTTACCGATACCGGGATAGGTATCCCATCGCATGACATTCCAAAACTTTTTGCACCCTTCGAGCGCATCGGGGCTGAAAAAACAGAAACGGGAGGTACCGGGCTTGGGCTGGCAATGGTTAAGCGAATAATGGATGCCACTGAAGGATTCGTTGGCGTAGAAAGCACTGTTGGAGAAGGAAGTGTCTTCTGGATTGAAATACCGGCAACCCGGGAAAATCGCCAACTTGCTTAGTCGCCCTTATTAACTCACTTTTTTGATCATTCAAATGCTTAATCAAATCACTATTTCAACCGGCCCGATACCGCTATAGTCGTTATATTTCTGTAGGACATAACCCTACATCAATATCAGTATTTTTCCTACAAAAAAATCCATATTACTTACCGAGCTTAGAGCTGTTTTTAGAGATACCCGATTTTAAAAACAATTTCTATGAAAACAAAAAATCCCCTGAAGAAAACCAAATTGCTGGCCCTGCTTCTGATACTGATCGCGACCGTGACCGGTTCCTGCAGAAAAAATGACACTGAATACGTAAGTATACCACCGGGACCTGACACGCCTGCCACACCAATCGTATTCAGGAATAAACCAATCCGCATGATGTCGGATCATGAAATCGCAAATCAGGCTGACTTTCCGGGGCACATCATTCACCTGCTTGGGAAAGGACTTACAGGAGGCGAAAAACCGGAACCGGAAAATCCATTTAAAGATATCGGAGAAACCCTGTGGGAAATTTATGATTACAAACAGACTGAACATGAGTTTGCGCAAATTCACCAGGATTTGATGGAACTGAAGAACCAGATCGCTACTTTAAGCAGCACCATAACCAGCATGGGCGAGCATCTGAGTATTCAGATTGACAACCTCACGACATTTATTTCCTCCGGGAATCTCAACACTCAGATTGGTTATGTGAAAACAGCCATGGGCAGTGCAACGGAAGACGAATTCATGTATTATTCAGATATTGCGGCAGCATGGGAAGCTGATTCTCTGAATCCCGCCCGGATTGTGCAAATGGATACGCTTAAGGCCTATTTGCCAAAATATGCACATACCGTTTATCATGACCCGTCATCAAATTCCATGATTAATATCATCCAGGCGATGAATGAAGCTTTGTGTCCGACCCTGGGAAACGACACGAATGCCTTGCAGGCTTACACCAAGACACTGGTTTCCTTATGCAATGGGAAAATAGCCGATTCGACGGACGCCATGAGTTCATATTTAATGCTTGAAAGTTACTTTCTCACAGTTGTAAACTACCAGTTGCAGGCTGCCACAATCATGTCAAACGCCTGCAATGTACTGGATTCAACCGGAGTTCTCGGCTACGATACCTCTTTCTGGAATAGTGGTGTTGTTCCGCAGCTCAAAATGGAAGTCGGTGTTTTTATCTCAGCAGTTGATTATCTGGTTGCTAATTTGGGAGATTACAGGAACCAGGCGCGTTTCGTAAGCGACATGCAATATGCCAGTGCTGGTCTTGCCCCCGACAATATTTTCATTCATGTCCTGGCACGGTCGCAATTTATTGCCAACCTTTTATATGATGCAATGGGCCTCCAGTATCCTGTGATGTGCGGTCATATCGTGATACCATCAAAATATCCGGGTAGTCCACAGCAACCGCTGGTTCTGACAATAGGGGCACAAACCATGTCCGCTGCCCCGAACCAGATATTAAGCCAGTTGCCGTATACCTACTGGGATAATACAACATGCCATCCTGACCAGACCTGGAACTCCTACCGCTATGGCAACCTTGGAATTCCCGACATAAGCTGGCCTACCGGTAAACAGTCTGTCGTAATCAGTAACAGTGCAGGTCAGACACCCTGGGTGCATTATACTCCCATAACGGGCAGCATCACGCCATTGTATTATAACCCCCAAAATCCCAACCAGACATCCACCACCAAAACCGCTGAATGCACCATTGAGTTTGCCTATTTTTCTGCCAACTGGCAATGGGGTTACCTCCTTCTCTCAAATTCTTCGACACAATCCGGGTGGAAAAAGACAACCGATGGCGGCGCTTTTGATTTTGAATCTTTCAACAGTTCTTTAGTTGGAAGTACCTTGGGTGTTCCGTTTGCTGCAACCGGCAAGGGCCAGAATCTCAGTTACCAGATGAGCGGTATTTCATTTACTTACCCGAACACAACAGCAGGAAGCATGAAGGCAACCGGGACCACCGGCAAGACGGACAATTTTTATGTCATTGTCGATGGCGAATGGCTGGGCGTAACGACCGGAAGCGAAATGCCTCCGCTGTACGGAACCATCCAGGGTTGGGCTTCCTATAACGTTTTATACAGTATGCAGGGCAGTGGCGGAGTTGATCTCACAGTAAATATCGGCACAACTCTCCCGGGAGAACACCATTACAACTGGACCGGCGATGAATATTACACGGTTGGCGGTGATGTGGTAAGAACCAATTTTCATGACCTCCCGGGCATCCTGAACCAGGGATTTGGAGCCTCCCAGAACCTGAAATCAGGTACCGGTTACCAGCCGGGCGTTCAGTACTATTACCAAACCGCCAATCTCGCGAGTGCCCTTCCTGCCAGCATCTCCTTTAACCAGAGCTATCAGTTTGTTTACGGCGGATATTACAATCTGCCATAAGAAACGCTCACTTTTCGATTATGCTTCTGAAATACTTTACTTTTACAGGTAAATCAGAAGGAAATTTGGTGGAAGAAAATTACGATCTGGCTATTCTGGGAGGCGGTCCGGCAGGTACAGCCTGCGCTCTCTCTTTAAAGGGGTCAGGACTGCGGATTGCAGTAATTGACAAGCAGGAATTCCCGAAAGACAAGGTTTGCGGCGATGCCATACCCGGTGAAGCTATTGAAACCTTAAAGAACATTATCCCTGACTTCGACAGTGAGTTCGGGAAGATTACACAAAAACTCAGGACCAGGGGATCGGTTTTCCATTACAACAACAGGGCGTTTCGGCGGCATTGGGACAATGAAGCCTATACATGCAGAAGGCTGTATTTCGACGAATTTTTATTATCCCAGGTTGCCTCGCAGCCTCTTGTCAGCATTTTCAGGGGTTGCAGTATCGGGGAGCTCCGAAGGACACCTGATGGTATTGATTTAAGGACAACAGACGGTAGACTGAAAATCAGCTGCCGCATGATGGTGGGTTGCGATGGCATCAACGGTCTGACTTCGAGAATTCTTGGAGGGAATTCCATCAGCAGGAAGCACCATGTTTCAGCAGTAAGGGCTTATTTCAAAGGAGTTTCAGGGGTTCGTGAAGACCAGACAGAGTTTTACGCCGGAGTGAAGTACGGCTCAGGGTATTTCTGGATTTTCCCGGTGTACGGCGGACTGGTAAACGCCGGGTTTGGTATGTTATCCGATGAAATCTCCTCCGCAAACATCAATTTGAAAGAAGCTTTTACGGGCATTTTGCAAGGGAAGGGACCGGTGCATGAAAAGTTCAGGCTGGCTGAACAATGCGGACTGCTTGAAAGCCGGGGGATCCCTCTTGGCTCATATAACCCGGTAAAGTCGGGAGAGAGATTTGTCCTGGCCGGTGATGCAGCATCATTGGCCGACCCCCTGAGCGGTGCCGGCATCGGCAATGCAATTGTAAGCGGAAATGCAGCGGCAATGCAAGTTTTGAGATGTTTCAGGTCAGGAGATTTCAGCAGCCGGACAATGAAAGCGTATGACATTGATTTAAAGAAAAGGCTTGGAATGGAACTCCTGAAAAACTCGGTGATCAGTAAAACATTCAGCAGGTTCCCTTTAATTCCCCGTCTTGCTTTTTTATTCGGGGAAAAGTTCAGCGATACAATTTGACAGCAAGAATCGGCCATTGATGGTCAACTCCATCGGCATGTCTATTATGGTTGGAAAGAATGTTAAAATCACTGTCCACCTGACAAAATATTTTCTCATTGTTTGATGAATTTCCCCACCTGCACACCCCTCACACCGACCAGCTTCACAATGTAAATTCCATCGGGCAGGGGGCTGATGTCAAATTCAGCCTGTTTGCGGAACCCGAAGGCTTTCGTCAGTACCGCCTCTCCGGTCATTGAAAAGATGGTCAGGAGAATATTTTCGTTTTCAACACCAGGACTTGTAATTGTGATTCTATCAGTGGCAGGAATAGGGCTGATGACAAGACTTTCCATTTTGGGTTTAATTTCATGGATATTTGTTGTTCCTCCGTAGCCTGTTTTCAAAATCGTAGCAGAACGGCCTGCTGCATAAGCTGTTGCAGTATCGGAAAAACAAACCGAATATAGTCCCCATAACATGATGCTGGTATCTGCCGTCCATGTGGTTCCGCCATCATATGTTTTATAGGCAGTTCCCAATGATGATCCCTGGCCTCCCTGCCCCACGGCATAGCCTTTTAAATGATTGGCAAAAGAGACCGAAAGAAAGGAGGTCGTTGAGTCAATATTCATGGCGCTCCATGTCTGACCACCATCCGTCGTTTTAAAACTGGCGCCCGTAAGTCCTACAACATACCCGGTATTTGCATCCGTAAAGAAAACGGAACGCAATATCTGGTCTGAGGACAGCGGCAGGCGATTCCACGTAATTCCTCCGTCGTTGGTTTTCAGCACTCTTCCGAAAGTACTCGTTGAATCAGCGCCACATGCATAACCTGTCTGGATATCGGGGAAGTGAATGGATAAAAGGATATCATTCACCCAGGTTTTGGACCAGGTGGATCCTGCATCGGTCGTTTTCAGAATGATACCATACTGCCCCCAGTGTAATTGACCCCCTGCAACAAATCCGGTATTTTCATCCGGGAAATAAACGGAGTTCAATTCAGCGTATGTCCCCACATTCTTTGAAGTCCAATGCGAACCTCCGTCCGTTGTTTTGGCCAGGGCCCCGTCGATACCGGCGATGTAGCCGGTGGCTGGACTGGTAAAAAACACTGAATAGATATAACCATTAAACGGGGAAGACTGACGACCCCAGTTTTCTCCTCCATTTACTGTTTTCAGTATCAACCCTTCCTGGCCAGCAGCATACCCTGTGCACTCATCCGGGAAACATATTGAAAACAAAACGTCATTTTTCATTCCCTGCGTCAATTGATTCCAGGCAGATCCCCCATTTACCGTTTTTTCTATTCCTCCCCCGTCCCAGCTCACCGAGTAGCCTGTGTTTATATCCGGAAAACACATTGAAGACGTACGTTGACCCGTTCCATGGAGATGCCAGGTTCCTCCCGCATCGGTCGTTTGATATACATGACCGTTCGAAGCGCAGGTGTAACCGGTCAGGGTGTCAGGAAAACAAATCGAAACAAGACCATCATAGTTAGAGGAACCCAGTCCGGTTGAGTCGTTGACCCAGGTAGTTCCGGCATCCTGCGTCATGTAAATCGTCCCATAAGTTCCGCAAACAAAACCTGTGCTTGCGTTGATGAAATCAAGCGACCACAATTGTTCATAATTAAAGGCGGGTATTGTATTCCATGTGGAGCCCGCGTCTGTGGTTTTGACGAGCAATCCGATATCGCCTGCGGCATAACCTGTAAGGGAATCGGTAAAATAAACGGAATTGAAACGCCACTGGAATCCGGTAACCTGTGTGGTCCAGGTGGCGCCCGCATCGGTTGTCTTCAGTATTTCACTTTGCGGGGTATAATAGCCTCCGACCGCATACCCGATGTTGCCGGTCGGAAAAAAAATTGAATTTAACACGTTTGCCGCTCCCGTATAGATGGTATTCCAGGAGAGTCCGGCATCTGTCGTTTTCATTATTAGAGCATGGGTCGAATCATTCTCAAAAACGGAACCGGTAATATACCCGGTATTGTAGTCAGTAAAGAATACCGACTTAAAGGAATAAGAACTTCCAAGGCAGATCGTTGTCCAGGTAACCCCTCCGTTGGTAGTTTTAATGATGGTACCGAGATCACCGGCTGCATACCCGTTTACCGGGTCGGAAAAAAAAACGGACCTTAATGAGTTGCCCTGCGGCTTCGGGTTCTGCCAGTGCCATTGGGACATTGCCGTATTCACAAAGAACAGGGCAATGATGAAAAAGGATAGATTTTTCATGCCGGGGAGTCAGATGGTTCGTTATTTTCAGGTTGATAGCGGTATCGTAAATTTAAAGGTCGAACCACCCTCTATATTGGATTCCACCCAAATTTTTCCGCCATGCAATTCCACTATTTTTTTGCAATGCGCCAAACCAATCCCTGACCCTTCAAATTCATAGCGGTTGTGCAATCGCTGGAAGATGATGAAAATCTTTTCATTGTGTTTTTTATCAATGCCAATACCATTGTCCTTTATGGAAAAGAGCCACTCCTTTTCGTGATTTTCGGCTGAAATTTGTATTTCAGGAACTATGCCCGGCTTATGGTACTTGATCGCATTTCCTATCAGGTTTTGAAACAGCAACCTCAACTCCGTTTCAAATCCATTGACGGATGGCAGTTCCCGAATAGTCATTTTTGCGCTATTTCCTTTGATGGATTCATCCAAATCACCCAGAACTAATTCGACAATTTTATTGCAATCAACGAGAGCTGTTGTACTTGATTTACCCAATAATGAATAATCAAGTAAACTCTTTACAAGCAAGTTCATCCTGACTGCCGACTTGCTGATGAATTCAATGTATTTTTCTCCGTCTTCATCAAGTGTGCCTGCATATTTTTCATAAAACAACTGTATAAATTGATTAATCGTGCGCAAAGGCTCCTGAAGATCGTGGTTGGAAACATAAGAAAACTGTTCCAATTCACTCAAATGAAATTTGAGTTCCTTGTTTATGACGACAAGTTGACTGGTCCTTTCAGCAACATGCTGTTCCAGGGTTTCATTCAGGTTATTAATGTCTGTTTCCGCCTTCCTGAGCTTAGAAAAACCAACATATGTGATAAAGAACGAGAAACAAATAAACAAAATCATCAGGACAATACTGGAAATAATTATAACCTTTGCGAACATTATACTTTTATCGGCCTTCTCTGCACGTTCTTTCAATAAAAAGTTTTCATAAACCTGCATATCATGAATTTTAAAACGTATACTATCCTGGATTTGCCTTCCTTGCCCGTTTGAAATTTCCTTCTCAGCAGCTTGAAAACCTTTTATATTTCGAATTCGGATAATCGATTGAATTGATACGTTACGCCTTATAATTAAAGGCGCTACAGCATTTAACCGGGTTTTTTGAAAAGAGTCTGAGACGAGGTCTTCCAAAATGTGAATCGAATTAAAAATCTTTGGTCCTGATTGTTTATAGGGCTCCAGAAACCTCTCGTCTCCTGAAATTACAAAACCACGCTGTCCTGTCTCTGCATCGGTGATGGCCGAAAGTAAAATGGAAAGATTAGTCTGAATTTCCTGTGTCTGCTTTACCAATGCGGTATGTTCCTCCAAATCATTAATGCTATAAAGTGAAACTACACCAACGATAATTATTAGAATCAGGGAAAAAACATACTGAAATCTGATTTTATATTCTAATGTAACTTTCATGTTTGACTGGGTTTCTATACGTCTTCAAAACAATTTGCACAAGTATGGTCTAATTTCATGTGTGTTGTTCTATCAAAGGTACGATTATTTATTAAGCTGGAATGTGGCGCATAATATCGGGATCCGTTGGAGCGCGGTATTTTCACTATTCGATTTTCTCCTTTCACTTACCGCTGTTCGTTTATCTTTGTTCACTACCCAGCGAAAAGTTGCCAATGAAAAATTACCGATGAAAAAGTAAATGATAAAAGTGAATAGTTTATGCCGCTCCGCTTTCAATCAAAGATTTACTAACGCTGGTTTGAGTTCGGCACTGTAAAATAAAATGTGCTCCCACTGCCTTGCTGACTCTCTACCCATAACTGTCCGCCGTGCTTTTCAATGAAATCCTTGCAAAGGAGCAATCCCAAACCGCTGCTGGGTTCGTCTTCTGTGCCTTTTCTGCTTGTTTGAACATCGGGCCGGAATAAATCATCGACCATCGAGCTGCTCATTCCGATGCCGGTATCCCTGACTGAAATTTCAACAGAATTGCCGGGTATCGGCTTTGCGGCAATGATGACAGAGCCTCCTCTGCGGCTGAATTTCACAGCATTGGAGGCCAGATTGCGGAGTATTGATGCCATCAGGTATTCATCAGCAAAGACTTCCAGATCGTCCGCGATTTCATAAGTGAGCCCAACTCCCTTGTTATTAGCTGTATCCATTAGCGTGTGCATGCTTTTAACAATCATTGACATGAGTAAAAATGATTCAGGCTCAAATTTGATTAATCCCCTTTGTGAGCGCGACCACTCAAGCAGGTTCTCCAACAACTGGAAGAGATTGGCAGCAGAGTTTCTCATACTCACGGCCATTTCCTGAATCTCGACCTGCGTCAAATCCGGTAAATCCTCAGCCATAATATTAGTCAATCCTAAAAACCCATTGAAAGGACCGCGCAGGTCGTGTGCAATGATGGAGAAGAACTTATCCCTGGTGGCATTCAGTTCCTGAAGCTCCTTTCGCTGCTTTTTAAGTTCCAGGCTTTGCTGGTATAGCTTATAATGTGTATTGACCCGGGCAATGACCTCTTCGGCCTGAAAAGGTTTGGTGATATAATCAACTCCGCCCAGATTCAATGCTTTAACAATGTCATAACTATCGCTCAAAGCACTGATAAAGATAACAGGAACCTCTTTCAGAACAGGATTTTCCTTTAACTGGCGGCACACTTTGTAGCCACTCATTCCCGGCATCATAATATCGAGAAGAATGAGGCCCGGCGTATCTTTTTCAGCTACCTTCAATGCCATTTCGCCATCAGTAACCGGACGGATATGATATCCTTCGCCTTTAAGGATAGACCCCAGTAAATTCAGGTTTGCTCCAATGTCATCAACAATAAGAATGTAGGAATTCTCCGGCTCTGACACTTTGTCATTTTTCATCATCAGGTCTCTTTTTGAATTAATATTTTTTGCAGATATTTATAATCGTAATTGTTGGCCAAACCCATGAGGTGATTCGCAAGTTCAGAATTTTCAGGTTCAATGCCGGCAATCAGTTTTATCAGCAGGTCAAGATTTGCACTTGCAACTGCATCGGTCATTTGCAGAATCAGGCTCTCAGGTAATTTTTTTACAGACATGTTCAGGTTGATTTCGTTATCGTCAACAATACGAATACGGGAAACCTCCTGCCCGTTATCAAGGCTGTTCACCCGTCTTGTAGTTCTCACCACATCCGGCTCGGGATTCCCTGCCTTTATTTCCACATTGAACGTAAATTCTGAACCTTGTCCGACGTTGCTGGTCACCGTTACATTGCCTCCCATTAAAATGGCCAGTTCGCGGCTCAGCGCAAGCCCCAAACCCATGCCACTGCCTTTGTTGATGCCGGCGTCAGTCTGTTCAAAACGTTTAAAAAGGGTACTTAAATCGCTTTCCGGGATACCGGGACCCGAATCGTAAATTTTCACGGTCAGCCTGTCTTTGCCGTCAGTACCATTCTCAAAGTGAATATTTACACCAATGCGGCCTTCATCGGTGAATTTAACCGCATTCCCGATCAGGTTGATAAATAACCGGCGTAATTTGCTCTCGTCTGCAACCACATATCGTGGAATATCGTCAGCCGTTTCAAAAATAAACTGAAGATGTTTGGACCGGGCCGGTTCCGTGAACATCATCCGGATGCCGTTAAGCAACGAATGCAAATCAAAATTGACCTGATTCAACTCCAGCCTGCCGGCTTCCATTTTTGACAACTCAAGAATGTCATTTATAAGCGATAAAAGATGTTCGCCTGCACCAATAACAATAGAATTGTATTCCCTTTGCAAATCCGATAATTGCTTGTCCCGGCTCAGCAGTTGCGAGAACCCGATAATTGAATTCAGGGGTGTCCTGATTTCATGCGACATGCTTGCAAGGAATGTACTTTTAGCCTTATTGGCTGTTTCTGCCACCTCCCTGGCTTTTATCAGCATCTCTTCTGTTTTCTTTTGTTCGGTGATGTCCCAGTTCGTGCCAACCATGCGCTGCGGGTTGCCGGAACCGTCATGCTGAACAGTTGCAAGCGCCCTTATGTTGTGCACAGAACCATCGGGCCGGCACACACGGAATTCAGTGTTAAATTCTTGTTCGCCGTTTATCGCCATCCGGATTTCTGCATCGCCACGTTCCATATCCTCGGGATGAACGCCTCTTAGCCAGGCTTCGTAGGCACCACTGAAATTCTCTTTTGCAACACCGTATATTGCAAACATCTGGTCGTCCCATACCAGAATATTGTTGGCAATATCATAGTCCCATATGCCAACGCCTCCGGCCTTAGTAGCAAGTGCCAAACGGGCAGCTACCCGGTTCACTTCCTGCTCTGCATTTTTGCGAACGGAGATGTCTGTTAAAGAAGTAACCCGGACATTTCTTCCTTTGAAGTGCATCATTTTCCCGCGTAAAACGCATGGAAATGTTGTCCCGTCCTTTCGCAATGCAACAGCCTCATAAGGTTTCTCATAACCTGTTATCATATTATTCATGACCATGTCGCGGAATTCAGGCACGATCCATTCTGTGCCGTATCTGACTGTAGCTTCTTCCGTGGTATAACCAAACATAGCTTCCGCAGCCTGGTTTTGTTCAATACAAAGACCTTTTTCAGAGAAGAATATCGCCTCAAAAGATGCCTCCGATAATCCCCGGTATCTTTCCCGGCTTTCGGTTAGTTCCAGCTCTGCTTTTTTGCGTTCGGTAATGTCGGTATTGAAGCTGGCGATTTTCTGAAGAGGAGCCAGCGAATCATAGTTTAAGACGCCTGCCTGTCTTTCAGTTGTTGGAATTTCAATCCAGAATGTGCTTCCTTCACCAACAATACTGTCAACACCAACCGATCCTTCTGTGGCATCCATTATTCGTTTAACCAGTGCCAGCCCAAGCCCGGTACCTTCCGTTTCGGTTTTTTCAGCCCCGATACGTTCGAAGGGTGAAAAAAGTTTTGGTATGTCGTCGGAGGGAATGCCCAATCCTGTATCCGTTACCGAAATCCGAACAAACACAATTCCTTTATCGTTCACAGGTCGCGTTTCAGTTTTGACTGAAATAGTGCCGCCCTGCCTGTTGTACTTCACCGCATTAATCAGCAAATTTGTCAATACTTGTTTTAACTGCTTTCTGTCTGACAATACAAAAAGCTTATTTACATATGAATCCTGGAATTCAAGTTTTAGTTGCCGCGCATCGGCGAGTTGTTTTATGGTATCAATTGTTTCTGCAACAATGCCTGTCAGCTCTACAGGTTCTGATAAGATTTTGATTTTCCCGGATTCGATGCCTGAAATGTCGAGTACTTCATCAATTAATTCGAGCAGGTGTTTACCGCTGGTTAAAATGTGGCTGACTCTTTTCTTATGTCCGGGATTGAGTTCTCCCATATCCATCAACTGTGCAAAGCCAAGAATAGCATTCATCGGGGTCCTCAATTCATGGCTTACACGGGAGAGGAATTCGCTTTTGGCAAGATTAGCCTTTTCAAGATTTTTATTGACCTCCCTGAGCTCCCGGGTTCGTTCTTCAACTTTTAACTCAAGGGTGGCATTCAGGTCCCGGAGTTCCTTGCCCTGCCGGTACAATTTAAGATGTGTATGAACCCGGGCGATAACTTCTGCTGCCTGAAAAGGCTTGTTGATGTAGTCGGCTCCGCCTGCTGCCAGGGCCTTAACGATATCACCCGTGTCGCCTAAAGCGCTGATAAAAATAACCGGAATATCGGCTAACCCTGGGTTTTCCTTTAACCGCCGGCAAACTTCATATCCATTCATCCCCGGCATCATGATGTCGAGCAGAATCAGATCTGGTTTTTCTATTTCAGCTGCATGTAAGGCCATCTCTCCGCCGGGAACCGGACGGACATTATATCCTTCGGGTTTCAGGATGTCTTCAAGCAATTTGAGGTTGGCGCCTATGTCGTCAACAATAAGAATATTGGCGGTGCCATTACCGGATAAAGTATCGTTTCCCATCCCTTATTTTCTTTTATTCAATAATTGCAGAAGGTGGTCGTACTTGTAATCCAATGCCAGGGTCATCAGATGCTTCGAAAGTTCTGAATTGTCAATTTCAATTCCACTTATAATTTCAATCAGATGGGATAAATTGGCAGAATTCACCGCTTTCTGCATCAGTAAAATAAGGTCATCCGGTAATTGTGCCATATCCTCATCAATGCGTGCGGCGTTATCCGGATAGTTGGACGGAGAGTCAACCGTTTTTTCTTCCTCATAAATGTATTCAATACCAAGAACGCTTGCAATGGTGCTGAACAACTCACTTTCACGGAATGGTTTAAGAATACAGCCCTGTATGTCAAGGTTAAAGGCATTTATTTTCTCCTCTTCAAGCGAGCTGGCAGTCAACGCAATAACCGGTGTTGGTTTTCCTTTTTCAGTTGATTTAATCAGGCGGATTGCCTCATAGCCATCCATCACGGGCATGCGCATATCCATTAAAATAAGATGCGGTTCCCATGCTTCAAATTTTGCAATTGCATCTTCTCCGTTAACTGCTTCTTGTGTCTCAAAACCAACCAGCCTGAGAAAACGCTCCAGTACCTGCCTGTTCTCTTTTTTATCATCCACAACCAGCACGCGATAAGTTCCCTGAGGATTAGCAATGCAGATCACCCGTTTTGTCAAGTCAACATTCATTACTTCGGATTTTCCTTCTTTAAGTTCTGCGTGGAAAGTAAACACCGAACCTTTTCCTTCTTCGCTCGCAACGGTGATATTTCCTCCCATTAAAACAGCCAGTTCCCGGCTCAGGGCAAGCCCAAGGCCGGTGCCGCTGTTTTTTTTGATGCCTGCGGTTGTTTGTACAAACTGCTTAAAAAGCTTTTCCAGTTCATCCTCAGATATTCCCGGGCCTGTATCCTGAATTTCGACAACCAGGCGGCTTGTATCTTTGTTCCATTTTTCAACCCTTGCCCGCACGACAATGCTGCCATGTTCGGTGAATTTTATCGCATTTCCGATCAGGT